>QKEH01000160.1 GCA_003252385.1 Bacteroidota bacterium
AAAAAATATCCATTGAGAATCCGCATTAAAATTACAATCTTAGTACCCAAATAGAATAGCCCAAAACAATGAGCAGCTTTAAAGAGGATTTTGGCGAAGCCTTGGGGGTACTGCAAGCCTTTATGGCTCATGATATCCATTTCGAAGCCTTGGAGCAGGCAGGTGCCACACTGGTTTCGGCCCTGCAGTCCGGAGGCAAAATAATTTCGTGCGGTAATGGGGGATCCATGAGCGATGCCATGCATTTTGCCGAAGAGCTCACCGGACGCTTCCGCGAAAACCGAAAAGCTCTTGCGGCCATGGCCATCTCCGACCCGGCCCACATCAGCTGTGTAGCCAACGATTTTGGTTACGATGCCGTTTTTTCACGCTTCGTTGAAGCTCACGGGAATTCCGGTGATGTACTGCTGACCATCAGCACCAGCGGCAACAGCCCTAACGTATGCAAGGCGGCACAAGCGGCGCTTGATAAAGGAATGAAGGTCGTTGCCCTAACCGGTAAAGATGGCGGCCAACTCGCGCAACTGAGCCATGTACATCTAAACGTACCCCACCACGGCTATTCCGACCGGGTACAGGAAATCCATATTTTGATTATTCACGCTATAATCCACTATATTGAACTAAATATGTAACCCCCATGAAACCGTTTGTTTGCGTTGGATCTCTTCTGTTACTCGCAATTTTGGGATCCTGTATGAAAGAAATCGGCACCGAGTTTGATCAGGTGTACTACCACCCCGAATATTCCATTCCCATAGGCCGGGTTCGATATTCGATAAACGAAATTATGCCCGAGGATTCGCTGAATGCTGCTGATACCGCAACACACTACTACAACGAACTTATTTATTACACCGATCAGGCCTACGAGGTACCTTCGGAAAATTATCAGCAATTGTACGTGGTTCCTGCCGATATGAGCGAATTGAGCCGGAAAAGCGATAATACGCGTTCGGTACTCCTGCGCTGCAACCTGGCCAACAGCATTCCGGTGGTACTGGGCCTGCAAATTTTTCTGATGGACGATGAGCAGGTTCTCGATTCGGTTTTCGACGAAGGCTTGCTGCCTTTGGAAGCACCCCGGGATCGCACAGCACCCTTTACCCTGCAACGCGACATTGTCTTTGACCAGGCCAAACTCGTCCATCTGTTCCAAACCACTCAGCTGGGCATCAATCTGGTACTGAATACCCGGCAACTAGCAGGCGATACCCTGCAACTATACCCTTCCGATTCCATCTCCCTGCAAATGGGGCTGCGTGCCAAACTGAACATCCCTCTCTGATCTCCTGCCCAATGAAAAAATCCGCTACCCTGTCCCTGTTCATCCTGGTAATGGCCTGCTATCCGTTATGGGGGCAACAAAGTCAAAGCCTGTATCACATGCACTACCTGGGGCAGAGCAACTTCCTGAATCCTGCAGTACAAACGTCCTGTAAGTGGTTTATTGGGCTGCCCGTGCTCTCTTCGGTGCATTTCAACCTTGCCAATTCGGCTACCAGTTTTAACCAATTGGTAGATAGAAATCCGGGGGGCTACTCCAGTTTGAATATTGATGAAGTGGTACGTCATTTGGGATACCGCACCCTGTTTACCACCGAACTGCACATCAGCCTGCTGGCATTGGGCTATAAACGCGATGAGTACTACTACAATTTCAGTGTAACCGAAAAACTGAACTTGCCCTTAACCCTTTCCCGCGACTTGTTCAACCTGGCATGGAACGGAAATACGCCTTTTGAAGGCGATGAAGCCAGTTCGCGAGGTACGGCACTCTACTTCACCCACTACCGCGAATATGCCTTTGGGATATCGAAAAAGGTCGATGAAACCACCTTTCTGGGATTGAAAGCCAAGGTGCTTTTCGGTAAGTTCAACATTTCCACGCCAAAAGCCCATATGGGCTTATCGACCGATCCGAACAGCTTCGACCTGGACCTGCAAAGCGACATTCTGCTGAACCTCAGTGCTCCGGTACGGGTGGATGTGAGCAACCAACACATCAACTCCATTTCGCCCGTCGAGCCTATTCAACCACTACACTACCTGCTCAACCGGAAGAATCCGGGTCTTGCCCTCGATGCCGGGTTTATCCGGTATCCAAACCGTAAAACCCAGATTTCGGGAAGCGTGGTCGATTTGGGTTTTATCCGCTGGCGTTCCGATGTTTATAATCTCTCGGCACAACAAACCGTCTCCTACCAGGGTGTTTTAATCGATTCGGGCAATGTAACGCAATCGCTCACCGACTCGCTTGCCTTTGCCATTACCAACCGCCCGTATTTTACCCTGCTGCCTGCAAAGCTTTACCTGGGAGTACAGCGGGAACTGACCCCGAAAATAAACGTCCAGGGCTTGGGCTCCCTGGTGTGTTACCGCACCAAAGTGGTGCCGCAACTTACGTTTTCGGCCGATATCAACCCCTTCCGAAACCTGCACCTGGTGGGCAGCTACAGTTGGATGTACCGTTCTTTTACCAACCTGGGACTGGGCCTCTCGATACTCCGAAACCCGGTACAGTTCTATCTGATGAGCGACAATGCCTGGGGGTTGCTGTACCCAATGACCTCGCGGGTTTTCAATCTTCGGTTCGGAATGAATATCAACCTGGGTTGCAGCAACCGGCAAGAGGGAGACCGCCCGACCCACGGTGTTTCAGGCGGCAGCCATTGCCCTGCCTATGCCAACCCGCGGGAGCGCCAACAACGCCGAAGATAGCGCTCCGCAGGTTTACCCCTGAGTACCACAGAGTAAGCTAATTGGGATTAAAAGTCTTTGAATGAATAAACCTGTTTTATGGTGAGTCGGAATAAATTCGGAAGTACACAATAAGCAATAATTCGTTCCGTTTTTCTGTCAACTTATACCTTATCCAACGTTAGTACCAATACCCTATGAAAAAAAAAACCTTACTTCTGCTGCTGATCCTAAGCGGATACAGCGCCTTTGCGCAACCTGTAACCTGGCTGGGTGCCGGAATAGGTTGCCGAAACCTTTATTCTACCCTCAGCGATCCGGGACAATTGTTGCAAACCACCCTGTCACCCGGGCTTAGCTACGAATTTTTGCTGGCACAGGAATTCAGCAACCGAATTATCGTGGAAAGTGGCTTTCGCGTTGTTCAGTATAACGAAATCCTGCACTGGAAAAATCGAGATTTCTGGACTGTCACGAGTACGCTAAACAGCTTTCAGATACCACTACGCGTGAAATATGCCTTTCCGCTTTACGCCGACAAGCTGTATCTGACTTCTTTTCTGGGCTACGACCTGTCCGTGAATCGTAACTTCAATCCCCATGGATCCGATCTGCTGCCTAACGGGCGGGGCAGTGGAAAATTTATATCCGAAACAGATAGCCTGAACTACGTTTCCCTGGAATATACCAGCCTGCACCGGATGTTCTCACAGATGGAAACCGGGCTCACCTTCAGTTATCGAAGTTCCCGGGGTTGGGAGTGCTTCCTGACCGGAAGCTATTCCCAGGGATTCAGCAAGTTGATGGAGCAGGACATCCTCTATGCCCGCAACGACGAAAGCGCGTACAATGCTCAGTCGTCCAGCAAAGGATCCGGATTTGAAGTGATCGCCGGGGTCAGTTACCCCATCAGCACCCTTTGGCAAAACCGTACCCAACAACAGAAAAACCGTGCCGGGCGTTTGGAAGCCCTGCAGGCAGCCCGGGAGGCCAGATGGTATTTGAGCCTCGAAAGCGGATTCACCCGAAACTATTTTAGCCATAATCAGCCGGAAATCGTTCCCGGTTTCGAGTCGTATGTAGAAAAAGACCACAGTTGGGGCGTGGCTCTGGGCTATCAGTTTACACCCTGCTGGTTTGTTGAATCCGGCTACTCCTTCGATTTGTTTTGGAACCGTTACGTTCTGAGGGAAGAAGAGGAATGGTTGTGTGGGCAGGGTTTCCGATACGGAGGACAGGGTTTCCGGCAAATACCCCTGAAGGTGAAATACGCTCAAACTTTTGCCCAACAGCGGCTGGCGGTGGTGCCATATCTGGGAGCTTCGCTGATAACTCACAGGGTAACTCAGGCTGTAGAGGATAGTTCCCTGTTACTAAGCACGAACCTCTCCGATGGATTTACCGATACCCTGAGTACTGCTTCCATAGCGTATCGCGACAAGAAAGCTGCTCCCTTACTGCTTGCCGGAATCGGTGTGGAATATACAGTGAGCCCCCACCTCATTCTCACCATGCAGGCCAGCTATGCCCTGGGCTTCGAAGACATCAACCGCTTACATGTAGCGTACGAGCACCAGGGAGAAGAACACCAGGGAGATATCATCTACCAAGGTACCAATTGGACGCTCAGCTGGGGTATTAAAGTTCCCCTGTACCGGGCCGACCAGGAATAGCCACCATATCGCCGGAACGGACTTTCTGCTGTTCCGGCACGGTTGCTCCGGGCAGGTCGAAACGAGTCCGGAACAATTCCCGGTTTTCGCAGTTTTCCAACTTAACGTATTCCACACTTCCAGCTCCGTGGAAAAAAAACTGCATCGCCCGCAGGGTACCCAGTTTTTTGGTATAAGGAAAGGCATATACGAGGGTATCATTTACCAGGCAGTTCACCTCAAGGTGGTTCACCTTCAGCCCCAGTTTCTGAAAGGTATTCATGGACTTTCCAAAACCCGACAGCAGTTCGGTTTTCCCGTCGATGAACCGTTCGCTGAATAGAATGGACACGTTTCCTTCGCAGCCTTTGTTCACCAGGGGTATGGCTACATCGCCGCTATCGGCATAAATATACAACCAGCTTTCGCCACAAACCGTGGCATAGTTGAGCGGAATATTCCGGAAGGAGGCCTCGAGGTACATGGCATCGGCATCGGTTTCGAGTTTGGAATTGGAATAGATGAAACTGGTATAAACTTCATTGTCAATTTGAGCCCCTTGCGCCACCAGAATGTCGGGGGTTACCGACAAACAACCTTCCCCCAGCACCTCCTGAAGCGGAATATAATGGGGTAGCACATCGGTTGGAGTATACCGGTACAGAACTACCCAGTCGGGAGCTGTTATGTACACGTTTCGCTGACACGCTATCATGCCGTTGCACAGCAATTTGGAACGGTGCAGGCCCGGATAGTAATAGGTGGCGGTAAGAAAGTTCCGGTCGGACTGAATGGGGGTGCGCTCCAGCGGGTTCCACGACAACTGAATGGAGAAACTGTCGGTGGCGGGTTCCGGCAGCTGGTACCTGAATACAATGGTGGTAGGCACGCCCTCCTTCACCGTTACATCGGTAGAAAACGGTACGGGAACCGATTTGGGAGCCTGCCACACCCGGTGTACCATAGCAAAAACCAGCGCAAGAACAACCAAAGTTCCCGCCGTTGCATACACCAGCGAACCCCGAGCCCTCAGACGCCTGCCAGACCTGTCCGATTCCCGGGAAGTAGTTACCGTTTGCCCAATTTGGTGCGCCTCCATAAACTGATACCAGGAGGAAAAACCCACATAGCGGGCCAGAATATTCAAGGTGCCGGGCCGGGGAATGTATCCGGGCGATTTCCAGATGCGCTTTAACGTGGACACGCTAACCGGCGCCTGGGTGGCCTCCTCAATCCGGTCGGCCAGAACCACAAAATCGGAATGCTGCCAATCCGAACCGGTTTTCCAGGTAACCGAGTTTTGAAGCTGTTCGCGCAACAGGTTAAAAAAGTTAGTATCCGCTTCGTGCATGGCTTTGTCAGGTTTACTACCAAACGAACAAGAACTGACCAGGTAATGACCACCCTTTGATCACACTCCCGGATTTGGGGTTGATAGCTTTGTCCGATATGCGCATAAAACTAAAAATTATTACGTGTAAAAATTTGAAGCCATGAAAAAAAAACTTGCTATCCTTTTATTTCTTGTTACCGCTCTTACGGCCTGTATTAAGGTGTATTCGTCCGATGCGTATACCACCTTCCCGGCCCGTGCCGCCGTGGTAGCATCGCCGCTGATTTGCGGAAACACCCTGTACTGTGGCACTCTTGACGGTACCCTCTACGCCCTGGACGCAGCCAACTTAACCGAACTTTGGAGTGTCCACCTGGGCAGAAGCATCCGGTCGAGTGCAGTAGCCAATGACAGTGCCCTGTTTATTGAAGCATCAGATACCCTGTTTGCCCTTTCGCTGGCCAACGGCCATACCCATTGGAAGGTAAACCTCGCCACCCAGCCCAACGATTCAATAGATGAGTGGGATTACCACCATGCTTCCCCGCTATTGGTTTCCGATACGGTGTTTATTGGAAGCAGCGATGGAAAGCTACTCGGTTTCAGCGTTAAAGATGGGACAGAATGGTTTCGATATACTCTGGCAAACCCTTGTGCTATCCGCACTACACCAGCCGTGTACAACAACCGGATTTATTTTGGCGACTGGCTGGGTAAGGTATACTGTGTAACCACCCAGGGAACCCTGGAATGGATGATGAATATAGATGCCTCCATTTACGGGTATGCCTGGGGACCCTCGTCCATATTGGGGGATATGGTTCTCTATCAGAACAAATTGTATTTTGGGGCACGTAACAGCCATCTGCTTTGCCTCAATGCCTCCAATGGAAATGTAGTGTGGCACTATACCGATCCGATTGACGGCTGGATTTCCGGCACCCCGCTCCTGATTAACGATACCCTGTACATTGGCGGCTCGGATACCAAAAGCATCCTGGCCTTTAAGGCGCAAAGCGGAGTGAAAATATGGGAAACTGCCACCAACCAGAATTGCTTTGGCCGGTTGGGTTATTCAAAGGGCTTTCTGGCAGCGGTTACCGGCGATGCGTATGCCGCCTCCGATCCGGGACGTATGTTTATTCTCAACGCACATACCGGTGCCATTCGGGCTCAAACCACCCTGGGTGCCGGCAGCTTTACCTCGGCCGTATGGAAGGACAGCCTCCTGGTGGCAGGGAACAACAACGGCATGTTGTACCGTTTCAATCTGAGAAACCTGCTGCCCGAATACCACATCGACCCTCCGGCTCCCCAATCGATGAATGAAGCGGTGGCGCAGCCGTTTCGAATTTATCCCGATCAGCTCCGCGAAACCCTGCAGGTGGAACTGAACCAGCCGGAGAATCAAGCCGTATTTACCCTGTACTCTGTCTGCGGCGCGCCGCTACGGCAAGGCCGGTTGCACGAAGGAGCAAACTCCATTGACCTGAGTGGACTCCCGGCTAATGTCTATCTGATCCATGTTCAAAACGGAGCATGCAGTCATACCGAAAAATTTCAACGTTAAAACAGGCATCCGTTACTACCACGTAAATTTTTCGAAGTCGCCCGAAAGAAAACCGTGCAGCCTTTGAATACCTTCTCCTCTGGTTCCCCTAAAGGAAAAACCTTCTCATTATGAGCGCTTGGTTTTCCCTTTGGGGGATTTTGGTCTGCACGAGAACGACTCAATCCTGGATCGGGATTCTGGGAGAAAGTATCCACTGTTACATGTCGGTGGAATACGGCACGTCCGATAAATTCAGGGGATGAGAAGCAGGCATCGGGCAGCGGATCTGCAAGTCCTGCTGCACTGCTATCCAAGTTTGCCGCGGCGCTGTAACTCATCGCGCACGGCTTGTATAGTTTCGGCCGAAAAGCCTTCAGTGGTCACTGCAATCAACCGTTCAATCTGCTGCGGATCAATTCGCCCCTTAAACTTCTCTTCCAGGGTAAGCAGAAATTCCAGTTCATAGGCCAGATCGTTCACCTGAGCCTTTGTCAGCAGGATGTTTGACTTTCGTTTAACGATATCCTTCACCACCTCCGGCTGGGGTTCGGGCGGACGGGTTTGTGCCAGTACATTTTTATAGTTTTGGGCGCCACCCAGCTTGTGCCAGTACTCCCAAATTTCTTCCAGCAGGCCAATATCATCAATAAACACCCGGGTATCAGGTTCCACAAAATGCACCTCGTTGGTTTCGCCGAGCAGCGCCACCTTCATCTCGCTCTTGTCGTTAAATGCCCTGAAATTAGCTCCCACAACCTGGTGCCGGGCTCCACCCTCCTCAAACCGAAAATCCTTGGCAATGGTATTCTCATTGCAGTTCCAGATCCATAATACATTGAGCGGTAAACTGTTGTTATTCATTGTTCGAAATATTGAAGCCGTAAAGGTACTATTTGATCGCCATTCCTGAAGCATTCCTCATTTGAATAATCAACAATCGGGTGCTGTAATAGGAGGAATAAACTATCCTAAGCTTGTAAGGAAGAAAAGAAATTCTATATTTGTTTATTGTATACAATATACATTTTAACTATGAAACCCATTCTAAAAGTCACTTTAACCGAGCCAATATACGATTCACTAAAAGACATGATCCGCTCTAAGGAATTACAACCCGGCGAAAAAATTGTACAGGAAAAAATTGCTGAAATGCTGGGTGTAAGCCGCACTCCGCTGATGAAGGCGCTGCAAAAATTAGAACATGAAAACTTTCTGATAAGTATTCCACATAAAGGGATGTATGTACGCAAAGTTTCCCTCAGCGAGATGATTGATCTGTATTATTGTCGCGAAAGTATAGAATGTATGGCCACCCGCCTTACCACACTTCATGCCGATTCCGGGCAAAGACATCAGCTGAAAGCCATCTTCGATCCGTTTATCGATACAAGCGAAGCCATAGATGTGCACAGCTACCAAAAAGGCGACGAAGCATTTCACGACACCCTAATTGCCTATTGCCAAAACCCAATGCTTCAGAAGATGTCGATTATGAGCCAGGTTCAACCCCAGGTATACCACATTGGGCTCCTTCGCAGCCCCAAGGAAACCTTACAGGAACACCAACTCATTATCGATGCCATACTAGCTAAGGATGCTGCCAAAGCTGAAGAAGGTATGCGCATACATATACAAAAATCGCGCGATGTGCTTATCCAGCATGCCAAGGATCAGGGCGAAATCAACTAAAAGAAATACAGCTACCAGTTACAAACCGATATTTTAACTACTAATCCGTAAATAATAGATTCCATGAAAACTTATAAAATTGCAGTGGTTCCAGGCGATGGAATTGGCCATGAAATAGTGCCAGCCAGTTTGGAAGTAATTGATGCGGTTGCCAAGGCAAACCATTTCCGTATCGATACCGAAACCTTTCCCTGGGGAGCAGGCTACTATCTAAAGCATGGGCTTTTTATGCCGGATAACGGATTGGAAACCCTCAAAAAATTCGATGCCATATTTTTTGGATCGGTAGGATTACCCGAAGTAGATGACACCTTGCCCGCCAAGGATTATACTTTTAAAGTGCGTACCCACTTCAGGCAATATGTTAATTATCGTCCGGTTCGGATATTCCCGGGTGTAAACCGCCCCTTAAAATCGGAGAAAGAATTTGATTTTGTTGTAGTGCGTGAAAACAACGAAGGTGAATTTGTCCAGGTAGGCAGCCAGTACCTCCCCGATTTAGAAGTTGGGATGGGAATTGACACCAGTATTTTTACACGCAAAGGCATTGAGCGCATTGCCCACTATGCTTTCCAACTGGCACGCACCCGTCGCAAAAAAGTAACCCACATTACCAAATCCAATACCTTAATTCACAGCCTTACCTATTGGGATCGGGTCATTAAGGAAGTAGCCCGGCAATACCCCGATGTAACCCATAACCAAATGTATATCGATGCAACATCGGCCAATTTTGTGCTGAAACCTGAAATTTTTGATGTGGTACTTACCACCAATCTTTTCGGCGATATTCTGAGCGATTTGGGCGGAGCCATAATGGGCAGCCTGGGACTTGGCGGCAGCGGAAACATCAACCCCGAGCGAGAATTCCCTTCCATGTTTGAGCCCATCCATGGTTCGGCTCCTGATATAGCCGGGCAAAATATCTCTAACCCATACGGACAAGTCTGGTCGGGGGCAATAATGCTACAACACCTGGGGGAAGAACAAGCCGCTCAACAAATTATGAAGGCAATGGACCATGCATCCCTGGCGGGCTTCCTGTCAGTTGATCTGGGTGGTAAGTATAAAACCTCTGAAATTACTTCGGCTATTATAAGCCGACTCAACGGATAGAGGCCATGCCCAAGTACATCGACTTAACCTGCACCCTTGAACCCGGTATGCGCGGAGTTGCATCCGATACTGCCCGCACGTTGGAAGACGATGGCTGGAATGCAACCAACTTCCACCTGTATTCGCACAGTGGTACTCATATGGATGCTCCCCTGCATTTTGGTGTTACACCTCAAACACTCGATCAGGTGCCGGTCGACCGCTTCTTTGTAGATGCCTGGCTCATAGATGTAAGCGGCATAGGCGATAAGGGGCTTATTCTGGTGAAGGATTTGGGCGAGGTTGCCAACCGGATAAAAGAGGGAGAAGGTCTTCTGTTTAAAACGGGATGGAGCCGGTTTATTGGCCAGGACAAATTCCGCAGCCAGCTCCCCCGGATCAGCCGGGAACTGGCCCAATGGTGTGTCGACCAAAAAATAGGATTAGTTGGGGTTGAGCCTCCTTCGGTGGCCGATGTGGAGAATATGGAAGAACTCACCACTATCCACACCCTGTTGCTTGGAGCCGGAATACAAATTATTGAAGGCCTGGTAAACCTCGAAGTTATTAGTCGGGATAAAGTGCAGCTTATTGCCCTTCCACTGAAATTTAAAAATTCCGATGGTGCCCCTGCGAGGGTAATTGCCATCGAAAACCCATAAAACCCTAATGGTATGAAAAAAGGATATTTCCACAGAGTAGCAGAACTTACTCCCACCAAATTCTGGATCAACAATGTAACACGGAAAGAGGCCAATCTGGCCATTGCGGCAGGCGCGGTGGGTTGCACCCAGAATCCATCGTACACCTGGAAAATGATCAACCATCCCGAGGAAGGAGAATACGCCCGCCAGATACTGGCCGGATGCCTGAAGGAATCGGACAATGAACATGTAATTGCATCGAGTTTTCAGCGCAAACTCATTACCGGCATTGCTGAAATATTTATGAGTGTGTATGAAAAAACCAATGGTGCTCATGGTTATGTTAGTATTCAGGGCGATCCAATTCACGAGCACGATCCTCAGGTAATTATCAATGAGGCGCGTATGAACCGAGAGATCAGCCCCAACATGATGATTAAAATACCGGCAACCAAAGCCGGATTGGAAGCCATGGAAGTACTCATCGCCGAAAATACACCGCTGAATGCCACCGAAGTAATGGGTATGAGCCAGGTAACCCAACTGTGTGAGATGTACAAAAAAATTACGCTGAAAACCAAAAAGTCGCCCGTAATGTACCTCTCTCTCATAACCGGTATCTACGACGAATGGTTGCAAAAAGAAGTAGCCAAGGAAGGAATCGATATATCGCCGGATATTTTGTACCAGGCAGGAATGATCATTGCCAAAAAAGTGTATCAAACCATGCACGACCGCGACTATAAAATGGGCTTCATTGGAGGTGGTTTACGCGGCCTGCATCATTTTACCGAAATGGTTGGTGGCGATGTATGCATTACCATGAACTGGGAAGGCCATGCCGACAAGCTCCTGGAACTCGATCAGCCGGTGGTGTCGCGCCTGTTTAACCCGGTTCAGGATCAGGTATTGGAAGCGCTGCTCACCAAGGTTCCTCAGTTTGGTCAAGCCTATTTCGAAAACGGATTGACCCTGGATGAATTTGAAAAATACGGGCCGGTTCACTACTTCTGGGAATCGTTTGTCAGTGCCTGGAAGAACGTTCTCGAAGAGATCAGGAAAATGTCGTAAACTTAACCCTAGTCCCATGAAATCCTTCTACTTCCCCCGACGCGTATTTGTACTCCTGGGTACTTTTACACTCTCACTGCTTCTTTATGTCGACCGAGCCTGTATTTCAACTGCCAAAGACCATATCTCATCCGATCTCCATTTCAGTGCCACCGATTTTGGTTGGATCATGGCCATTTTCACCCTGGGCTATGCGCTTTTCCAAACCACTTCAGGAATCATTTCCGATAACAAGGGAGTACGGCTAATGATTACCGCTATAGTTACAATATGGTCAACACTTACTGCACTTACCGGATTAGCCTGGAATTATACCTCAATGCTGGTTATTCGCTTCCTGTTTGGTGCCGGCGAAGCCGGGGCTTTTCCCAGTATGGCAAGGGTAACTTTTAACTGGTTTCCAACCAAAGAAAGAGGTATTGTTCAGGGAATCAATTTTAGCGGCTCACGCCTTGGTGCAGCCTTTGCCATGCCCTTGGTTGCGTATCTGATCCATCGGTTTGGCTGGCGCCTGACCTTTGTCATTTTTGGAGCTTTTGGTTTTATTTTCGCAGGGTTCTGGTATTGGATTTACCGAAACAAACCCGAGTTTGTGAAAAATATGCACGAAGGTGAAAAACAATATATTATTGCCAACCGGCAACAACCCACTGCAGCGACACCACAAGCTTTACCTATGGCTACCGTACTAAAGTCGGCTAATGTTTGGTACGCCATGATCCAGTACATCGCCAGCAACTTCACATTTTATTTCACCCTGGCCTGGATGTATCCCTATCTGAAAGAGAAGTACATGCTGGGAGGGATAGAAACCGGATTTTTTGCCATGGTTCCCCTGGTTGCTGGTGCCTGTGGCAACTGGGTTTCGGGACTGATGGTCGATGCCATTTATAAACGCGGAAACTGGAGGCTCTCGCGCCGTATACCAGCCATAACCGGCTTTGCACTGGCAGCACTGGGCATGTTGCTTATGGCATCTTCCGATACCTCTGCCACCCGATCGATTGTGTACCTTTCCATTGCTGTTTTTGGTGCCGATATGACCCTGAGCCCTTCCTGGGCATTCTGTATCGATATCGGTAAAAACCACTCAGGCCTGGTTTCCGGTACGATGAATATGGCCGGTAACCTGGGAGCTTTTGTTACCATTATTGCCTTCCCCTACCTGCTGGTATGGACCGGACGCCATGAACCATTTTTCTATATCTGCTGTGTCCTTTCGTGCGTAGCCATAATCATGTGGAGCCTCATGAAACCCCGAAAAAGTATCCTCAGCGATTAACCGTAAAATTTATAGCTATGAAGAAATACAAAGGAGTAGGCATAGGTGCCGGCTATTTCAGTATATTCCAGTACGAAGCCTGGAACCGGATACCCGAAGTAGCTATAGCAGCTCTGTGCAATTCGAATATGGATCGGGCCAATCCACTAATGAAACAGTATAACATTCCCAGGCACTATACCGATTATCAGGAAATGATACGGAAAGAAAAACCCGATTTTGTGGACATTATAACCCCACCTGATACCCACCTGGAGATGTGCAAATTTGCTGCCGACCATGGAGCGGACATTATTTGTCAGAAACCCCTTGCCCCTACCTACGAAGAAGCCGTGCAAATTGTGAATTACGTGAAAAGTAAAGGCGTTCGTTTTATTGTACATGAAAACTGGCGTTTCCAACCCTGGTATCGGGAGATAAAAAGGCTGATCGAAGCCAATACCATTGGCAGCGTACATTCCATAAACTTCCGCTCGCGTATGGGCGATGGATGGGGAGAGAATGCCTATATACCCCGGCAACCCTATTTTAGGGAATACCCCCGTTTCCTGGTGTACGAAAACGGCATTCACTTTATCGATACCTACCGGTATCTGTTGGGCGAAGTGGAGGAAGTATATGCCATACTTCGCAAACTCAACCCCGTAATAAAAGGAGAAGATACCGCCCAGGTCGTGTTTAAATTTAAAAACGGGCAGGTTGGATTTTGGGATGCCAACCGCTATAACGAACCGAATTATCCATCACCTCGTTATACTTTTGGAGAATGCCTGGTGGAAGGTAGTGAAGGAAGTATCCGTTTATATGGCGATGGAAGGATTACCCTTGCCCGCCTGGGCGAAAAAGAACGAGAGCATGAGTACACCAGGGAAAATGTCCATTTTGCAGGCGACTGTGTATACACTTTCCAACGCCATTTTATCGACTGTCTGATCTCGGGCCATGAGTTTGAAACCCATGGCGAGGATTATCTGCAAAGCATTCGGGTTCAGGAAGCCATATACCAATCGGCACAAAACCATCAGCCAGTGGCCCTTGCCAGTATGCCCCAATAAACCCAACCTCTTGGCATACAGCTCCAATGGTTGCCTAATAGAGTTAGGCTTCTGAGCTGCATTGGTATATTCGCCCAACAATTTGTATATTAGTAGATACAGGCCTTGGGAAAAGGCAATAGCGGTACCTGTTGACACAGCGAAGGAAAAATTGGCCTGCATATAGAATCCAATACCAACTGCATGTTAGTAAAAACTTTCGCCAGCGCGGTACAGGGTATCGATGCCGCCACTGTAACCATCGAAGTCAATGTTTGTAAAGGAATCAACTTTTTCCTGGTGGGACTGCCCGATAACGCGGTAAAGGAAAGCCGCCAGCGCATTGAGTCGGCTATGAAGAACCTGGGCTTCCACTGGCCGGGCAAACGCATTGTAATCAATATGGCTCCGGCCGATTTGCGCAAGGAAGGTGCTGCCTACGACCTTCCGCTGGCCATAGGCATTCTGGCCGCCTCGGAGCAGGTACAGGCCGAAAAACTGAAGGACTACGTGCTTATGGGCGAACTTTCGCTCGATGGCACCCTTCACCCGGTAAAAGGAGTACTCCCCATAGCCATTGAAGCCCGCAAGGAAGGTTTTAAAGGCATCATTCTGCCCAGGGAAAATGCGCGCGAAGCAGCCGTTGTCGATCAACTTGAAGTGCATGGAGTGGACGACCTGGCGCAGGTAGCCAACTTCTTCAATGGCAAAAGTAAGTTGGAGACCACCTTTGTGGATACCCGCAACGAATTTTTTTCCCAGCTCGGTAACCATAGCGAAGACCTTGCCGATGTCAAAGGACAGGAAAACGTGAAAAGGGCTTTGGAAGTTGCAGCTGCCGGGGGACACAATATCATTATGATAGGCCCTCCGGGAGGTGGTAAAACCATGCTCGCCAAACGCATGGGAACCATTATACCGCCGCTCTCCCTGCACGAAGCGCTGGATACCACCAAAATACATTCGGTGGCCGGAAAGCTGAACGGCCACGGCGCCCTGCTCACCGAGCGACCGTTCCGGGCGCCCCACCATACCATTTCGGATATCGCCCTGGTAGGGGGCGGATCCTTCCCGCAACCCGGCGAAATATCGCTGGCTCACAACGGGGTATTGTTCCTCGACGAACTGCCCGAATTTAAGCGCACGGTGCTGGAGGTGCTGAGGCAACCCCTCGAAGATCGGAGCATCACCATATCCCGTTCCAAATACACCATCGATTACCCGGCGAGTTTTATGCTGATCGCCTCGATGAACCCCTGCCCCTGCGGATACTACAACCACCCCGATAAAGCCTGTGTGTGCACTCCCGGTGTGGTGCAAAAGTACCTGAACAAAATATCGGGCCCGCTGCTCGACCGCATCGATATACACGTTGAAGTGGTTCCCGTACCGTTTAGCAAATTGTCAGAAGCCCATAAAAGTGAAAGCAGCGCCAACGTGCGCGGAAGGGTAACCCAGGCACGCAAACTCCAGGAGAAACGCTTTCAGGACTTTCCCGGTATTCACTGCAACGCGCAAATGAACTCCGCCCTGTTGCAAAAAATCTGCACCGTGGACGAGGAGGGTCGCGAACTCCTCAAAACCGCCATGGAACGCCTGGGGCTTTCGGCTCGTGCCTACGACCGCATTCTGAAGGTGTCGCGCACCATTGCCGATTTGGAAGACAGTGCCGATATTGCCCCCGTGCATCTGGCCGAAGCCATTCAGTACCGGAGCTTAGACCGCGAAAACTGGGCCGGGTAGAAAGCGTTTGGTCAGTTCCATGTTTTTAAATACTTTTGCAGCGCTGCCCATTCGGCGTAGCATGGCCTCATAGTTCAAGGGATAGAACGATAGTTTCCTAAACTGTAAATCCAGGTTCGAGTCCTGGTGGGGCTACCAAATTGACGTGAGTGGGCAAGTGTAAAATCGTTGCCTTACTCGCGTTTTTTCATTACTAAAGGCATTTCAAAGTAAAAAGCAAAGGTCAAAAGGCAAATGTAAATGATCCTCTCATTGCGCAAGCTGCTCCGGCAATATCCCAGCTCACCTCCCCTAATCTCATACCTTTTCAAGACAAAAGAATGAAACAGGCACTCCCTATCTCAATGCCGGGATGTACTTATGAAATACCTCTTGCAAGAATAATCCTTTCAGAATATTCTTACTGTTTCAATACTTTGCTCAGGGTACTTCCCCCATCGTTCAGTATTCGAATAAAATACATACCCTGCGGAAAATCGCTCAGATCGAGGCTTTTTGGTATTTCTGCATCCACC
>QKEH01000111.1 GCA_003252385.1 Bacteroidota bacterium
AGTATAAAAGGCAGGTACGTTCCGCAACGGGCCATTCACCCGAAATTGTGCCGGCGAATGCGGATCCGTTAGTGCCTGTTGCCGCAGCCGTTCCGGGGTGGATTTTTCCATCCACACTTTAGCGTAAGACAGAAAAAAACGCTGGTCGGGGGTTAACCCGTCTATTGCTATGCCGGATTGTCCCTGCCCGGTTTTTTTGAAGGCATCGTAAGCAATCAGAATACCGCCTAAATCGGCAATATTTTCACCCTGTGTAAGTTCGCCGTTTACATATACCCCATCAATCGTTTCATAACCATTGAACTGGTCAATAATAGCCTGGGAATGAACATCGTACTGCCTCGAATCTTCAGCAGTCCACCATTCGTTTAAATTGCCCCGGGCATCAAACTTCCTGCCCTTTTATCATCGAACCCATGGGTTATTTCGTGGGCAATCACCATGCCTATGGCTCCGTAGTTGATGGCATCATCGGCATCGTAGTTAAAAAATGGTGGTTGAAGAATACCTGCCGGAAATACAATTTCGTTGTTATTGGGGCTGTAATAGGCATTTACCGTTGGCGCTGTCATCAACCAGGCCTCGCGATCGACCGGCTGGCCCAACCTGGCCGTCATTTCGTTATAGGCAAACTGACGGGTTCGCACGACATTCGAAAAGTACTGATTCCGCTCAATGACCAAGCCTTCATAGTTTTTCCAGTGGTTCGGATAGCCAATTTTCCGGGTGATACGGTGTAGCTTTTCCATGGCCCTTACTTTGGTGGTATCGCTCATCCAGGTGGTTGCCTGAATGCGTTCAGCATAAGCCGTCAACAAATTGCTCACCAGGGTATCCATGCGTTCCTTGGCCTGCGACGGGAAATAGCGTTCCACATAAAGTTTCCCCAGCGCATCGCCCAGTTCAGAATTGATCATCGTCGTCATCCGCTTCCAGCGGGGTTTCATTTCCTTATCGCCATAGAGGACCGTGCCATAAAACGAAAAATTCGTCTGCACAAAGTTGTGGCTCAGCAGGGACGCATTACTGCGAATGATCCGGTACCGGAGCAGATTCTTCCAATTGTCCAGTGGTTCCGAGAAGAGCAAGGTGTTCAGGGTAACATAGTAATCGGGTTGCCCCACCAGCACAGTATCGGTTTGTACGCCCAGGTTCTTTAACACCACGCGCCAGTTCAGGTTTTTCATGGAGGAATCCAATACCGATACGGAAAATGAGTTGTAGTTCAGAATCGGGTCCCGAAGTTCCACCGGAGTGCGCGATGCCTGTGCCAGCTTAGCTTCCAGTGCATAAATCGAGACAGCTTGTTGGCGGGCTTGCACCGTATCGGCACCGGCTAACACTAACAAACGGTGTATATATTGACGGTATTGCTCCTGAATACGAGTGGAGCTGCTGTCCGTTTTTACGTAGTAATCCTTATTGGGCAGACCCAAACTGCCCTGCTCAAATTGTGCCACCTGCTGGTCGCTTTTCTTGCTGTCCTGATACACATAAAAAGTGATCAGGTGATCCGGAACTATCCCATAGCGTAAAGGAACCATTCCGGTTCGTATCTCATGGCATATTTCTGGAAGGATTTCGTCCGGTGTACTCAGAGATTGAACACGATCCAGTTCGGCTTGCAAGGGAAGGAGCCCCAATCGTTCCATCTGCGCCGAGTCCATGGCGCTATTGTACAAGTCGGCTATGAGTTGTTCGGCCGTCCCTGTTTTATACCTTTTCCCATGGCAAAGTTCCTCCAACAGGGAGTTGATATCCGCCGTGGCTTTATCTTGCAGGATGTTGAAACTGCCCCATCGCGATTCCGAAGCAGGAATCTCGGCGGTAGCAATCCATCCACCATTGGCAAAGGAAAAAAAGTCGTCCTGGGGCCGTATGGTCGTATCCCAGTTGCTTCGATCCAAAAACGGCAGTTGAGTTTTCGGCTGCTTACATGCAAAAAGCAGTATTCCGATACTCGCCATTAACAAGGCAATTCTACCCATTGATTTCATAAGCTCAAACTTTGGTAACACCTCCCGAAACAATAAATTTCATCACCTCAGCTGCCGGAATATTCAGCGGGGTGATGTTCTCCCTGGGTACAATAAACATTTCGCCCGAAAAATTGTAGGAGTGGGGAAAGTAAACAGCCACTTTATCTTTAATATGAAGTTCTGACAGGTCGTCGGAGGTTAAAAAACCAATTTTCTCCAACTCCGAAACCGCATTAACTTTCACCAGCACTGGCCGGTTGAATTTGCGCTCGTTGCCCACAAAAGCCGAAAGCAAATCGCGAATGGCCGAATACAGCACTTTTACAAAGGGTGCCCGTATCAGCATATTATCCAATAGTTTACGCAGGGGTCGAAAGAAAATACTTTGCCCCAGAAAACCCAAAGTGGTTATCAGTAAAAGCAACACCACAATGCCCATCCCCGGTATGGAAATGGACAGGTAACTGGAAAACAGGTGCTGAATGGTTTTATCGGTGTAGGTAAAAACCAGGTAGACAATATAAATGGTAATAAACGAAGGAGCAATAAAAAGAAGCCCCTGAATAAAATATCGTAAAATGCGTGTAATCATAACTTTAGTATTCGTAAACCCACTATGGGTAATCTATTCTTTGCTCAACTGCTGTTGTTTCTTTAAGGGCAGTTTTTTAAGCACTTCGTGGTAGGAGTGATCAATAAGCGAGGTAAGTAAATCGTCGGAAAGCGAGCCATCGAGTAGTACGGTATTCCAGTATTTCTTATTCATATGGTAGCCAGGCAAAACCGATGGATAGCGTTCCCGCAAATCGAGCGCTTTTTGTGGGTCGCATTTCAGATTTATGCTGGCTTCCTCATCCAGGTTGAGTAATGCAAACATTTTATCCAACACTTTAAATACCAAGGTTACCTCATCAAAAGGAAAACTTTCCGAAACCTCTTTTTTGGAAAGACAATATTCACGTACCGCTTCGATATTCATGGACTTACTTTACCCGGTTAATGTACCATATTCAGGTTACAAATATAGCGGGTTGAAAGTTGGGAAGCACACCTGTTAGCAGGTAATCACTTCCAAGTGTACGAATATAATGTATGTTGTTCGTGGCCAGACAGCACCCACGATGAAATTAGATCCCGTACACCCACCAATAAAGATAAATTACAGGGAGTAACTGCAACTGGCACAAAACTACCCATGCCACCCAAGCCTTCCCCAAACCATCGCCGACCAATCTGCCGCAAACCTCTTAAAGACGCCAAAAAAGGCAGAAACATTATAAAATTCAATCCGTTTCGCAATTTTTTGCATTTCCCTTTGCTATATCTCTGGAATAGCTCTATACTTGCTTCCCATAACGTTTATCATTAAGAATACCGGTTGATCATTCTCCGATTTTGCGCCCAAAGTACCATCACGATTCAACCCTATTCCATTTGAAATGTTTAAGCATAAACTTTTTATTTACTATTAAATCTATTACCATGATTACCACCACTCAGGTTCAACATTACCCCTCCTACATCAATGGCGAATGGCTAGATAGCCGAACACGAGGAACAATCGAAGTCGAAAATCCCGCAACCGGCGAAGTATTTGCTACAGTGAGCGATTGCACCCCGGCCGATGCCCAGTATGCACTGGAAACTTCCAAGCGTGCTCAGGCCAGCTGGCAACTGGTACCCGCACACACCCGGGGCCAATACATTATGGCACTGGCTGCCAAGCTTCGCGAAAAACGCGATTATTTTGCACGTCTGCTGGTACTCGAACAAGGTAAAACTCTTGCCGAAGCTTATGGTGAAGTGGATGATACCATGCGCTACCTAAGCTATTCGGCCGAAGCAGCCCGCCGCATCGAAGGCAATATCTTTCCGTCCGAAGCCCCCAACGAACGGCTTTCCATTTACAAGGTACCCTATGGAGTAACCATTGGTCTGTGTGCCTTCAACTACCCTTTGGCACTCATTGGGCGAAAAGTAGGTCCTGCGTTGGTAACCGGAAACACCATGATCCTGAAACCCCATGAGTTGACCCCGGTAACCGCATCGGAATTCATGAAACTGGTCGACGAAGTGGGACTACCCAAAGGAGTTCTCAACCTGGTTACGGCTAAAGGCAATGCCACGGCAGCCGTATTGGTCGAAAGTCCAATTACCCAACTGATCAGCCTTACCGGAAGCACGGCTGCCGGCCGCGCCATGTATCGTGCCGCAGCACAGAATATTACCGCACTCACCCTGGAATTGGGGGGCAAGGCACCATTCATTGTCTGCGACGATGCCGATATTGACAAAGCCGTGAAAGCTGCGGTACAATCCCGTTACGCCAATTGCGGACAAGTGTGTATCTGTAATGAAATGGTGATGGTAGACGAAAAAATTGCGGATGAATTCACCGAAAAACTCATCCAACAGGTCAAACAAATCCGCGTAGGCGATCCTTTCGACAGCTCGGTAAATATGGGACCCAGTGTAAGTCCCATAGGTCTTGAGCGTTTTCATAAACTCGTACAGGAAAATGTTCAACAAGGAGCCGAATTAATCCTGGGAGGAAAACGCCCCGATGGTAAAGCATTTGAAAAAGGCTATTGGTACGAGCCCACCGTACTGACTCATGTTAAACCCCACCAACCCACCGTAGAAAGTGAACTATTTGGACCGGTACTGCCCATTATCCGGATTAGCGGCTACGAAGAAGCCCTCGCACTCACCAATGCCCGGGAAGAAGGCCTCTCGGCCTACCTTTATACCAACAACTATCGGCGAATCCAACATGCTATTGATACCATGCAGGTGGGAACCATATTTGTAAACCGGGGCATAGTCGGATACATCCAGGGCTACCACTCCGGACATAAGACCAGTGGTGTAGGAGGTGAAGACGGAGTGTATGGCATTGAAGGCTTCCTCCAAAAACGCACCATCTACCTGGATTACAACAACTAATTCGCACAAAAACTCCCTCCATAAAGGCTTCCTGCTATCACGCCGTGGAAGCCTTTTTTTATGCCCGGCTACACCCCTTAGCCCAAACCTAATTTATCCTTATTCTAAATAACCTTCTTATTCCATTGAATGGCAAGTGAATACACAACGCGCCTTTAGGATTCCTGTTGCCCCACACGCGTATAATACCTTGAAATTCAATCCGGTTTGGCGTAACTTACTAGTAAAAGTGCAATTGAAATGCATTTTTAGTATATTTATATCTCTATATATATCTATTTAGATTATACTATATCGCCATGACCAGCCGAAGAGATTTTATCAAAATAGCCGGAGTAAGCCTGGGAGGTATGACGGCTGGAGGGAAAGCAGCCTATCAGGCAATGGCCAACACCCTGGAAAAAAACTCCCTGGATCCCACCCTGTTAAACCGCACCCCCACCTACTGTGAGGTATGTTTCTGGAAATGTGCCGGATGGGTGTATAAAAAGCCCGATGGAGATATCTGGAAAATTACGGGCAACCCCGACGATTACAACTGCAACGGACGTTTTTGTCCGCGGGGAACTGGCGGCGTAGGGATGTATTACGATGAGGATCGTCTGCAAACCCCGCTGATCCGCGAAGGCAAACGAGGCAGCCAGTATTACCGGAAGGCCACTTGGGACGAAGCCCTCGACAAGGTAGCCGAAGGCATGAAAAAAATTGCCCAGGAACACGGCCCGGAATGTGTCGCCTTATTTAATCATGGTTCGGGTGGAACCTATTTCGGGCATCTGATGAAGGCCTTTGGGTCGCCCAATATTGCCGCCCCCAGTTATGCGCAGTGTCGCGGCCCCAGGGAGGTAGCCTTTCTGGCCACATTTGGCGAAGGGGTCGAATCGCCGGAACGCACTGACATTCGCGACACACGCTGTTTGGTACTGATTGGTTCGCACCTGGGCGAAAACATGCACAACGGCCAGGTTCAGGAAATGTCGGATGCCATTGATAAGGGGGCAACGATTATTACCGTAGATCCGCGCTTTTCGACCGCCGCCGGCAAATCCAAATTCTGGCTCCCCATAAAACCGGCAACCGATCTGGCCTTACTGCTGTCCTGGATCCATGTAATTATTAACGAAGGCTGGTACGATAAGGATTATGTGGACAAAAACACCTTTGGTTTTGACCTTTTGCGGGAGCATGTACAAAATATGACCCCGGAATGGGCCTATGGCATAACCACCATTGCACCCCATATTATTCGCGAAACCGCCCGCGAAATGGCCAACGCCTCCCCCGCGGTAATTATACACCCGGGTCGGCACGTAACCTGGTACGGCGACGATTCGCAACGTCTGCGCGCCGTGGCTATATTAAACGCAATTTTGGGTTCCTGGGGCCGCCGCGGAGGCTACTACAACCCCGACACCCTTAAATTGCCCGAATACCCACACCCCCCCTTCCCCACGCCACAACGTACCTGGCGCGAGGCATTCCCCGGAAAATACCCGCTGGCCGGATTGGCTCTCGCATCGGGTCTCTGCGATGCAACCATCCCGGCTCTGACCCGAAACTGCTCTATAAAAGGATGGATTGTAGATGGTACAAACCTGATTGAAACCCTGCCCAACCAAAAGAACACCATTGAAGCCATACAAAACCTCGATTTGCTGGTGGTAGTAGACACCATGCCCATGGAAATAACCGGATGGGCCGATGTGATCCTTCCCGAATGCACTTACCTGGAACGCTATGATACGGTGCGTACCGGACCTCACCGGCAACCCCAGCTGGCATTGCGCATGCCTGCGGTCGCTCCCCGATACGACACCAAACCGGCTTCCTGGATGGCCAAGGAATTGGCCAAAAGGCTGGGGCTGGAAGCCTATTTCGCCTGGGAATCCATTGAAGAACTGATCGACTGGCAACTAAAACAGGTCGGATCGTCGCTGGCAGAGATGCAACGCATAGGTGTAAAAACCTTCCCCCGCAAATACGACGATTTGTATTTCAACCCCGCTGAAAGTTACGAATTCAATACCTCCACCGGTAAGATTGAACTGTACAGTAACGAATTTGCGAATGCCGGATTCGATCCCATTCCCAACTATACCCCACACGAGGAACCCCCGCCAGGTTTCTATCGCCTGAACTACGGACGTGGGCCGGCACACACCTTCAGCCGTACCTCCAACAATCCCAACCTTACCGACATTATGGACGAAAACGTGTTGTGGATTAACCCCAAAGTAGCTCAAGAATGGGGCATTAAACCCGGGCAGGAAATCTGGCTGAAAAACCAGGACGGTGTAGTATCCCAATTCCCCATCAAAGCCCGGGTAACGGAACGTATCCGCTGGGATTCGGTGTACATGGTACATGGTTTCGGACACGATGATAAACGGCTCACCCGGTGTTACGGCAAAGGAGCCAGCGATACCCGAATGATCACTAAAGTGCATATCGACCCGGTAATGGGAGGTACCGGCATGCGCGGCAATTTTGTAACCTTCCTATTTGAACCCGAAACTATGGAGGCAAAATCATGAGATATGCCATGGCCGTTGATACGAAGAAATGCGTAGGCTGTTCCGATTGCGTGGTAGCCTGCCAGACCGAAAACCATGTACCCATAGGTTACTGTCGCGATTGGGTGGTGGAAGTAACCGATGGCACCTACCCCCAACTGGAAATTGAACTTCGCAGCGAACGTTGCAACCACTGCAACAATTCGCCCTGTGTGCGCTGTTGCCCAACCGGGGCCAGCCACTACAGCGAAGGGGGCATTGTTTTGGTTACCCCAAACGAATGCATCGGCTGTGGTGCTTGCATTGCTTCGTGCCCATACGATGCGCGCTACCCACACCCCGATGGCTATGTCGACAAATGCACCTTCTGCATTCACCGGATAAAAAAAGGTTTAAAACCAGCCTGCGTAGCTGTATGTCCAACCAGATGCATGTATTTTGGTGACTTGGATGACCCAAAAAGTGAGGTGTCAGAAGTGTTAAAAAGAAGAAAGCACAAAACCCTGATTCCCGAAGCAGGCACGTCGCCCCAACTGTATTTTTTAATCTAAACTCAAACAGCCAACGCACTAATTAACCAGACATGAAAGAAGAGCTCATTATAAGCGGAAGAATGAATGACCCCATTGACCCGGTGTTGCACATCTGGAGTTGGGAAATTCCGCTCTACCTGTTTTTTGGCGGGCTGGCAGCCGGTATTCTGTTTTTTGCTGCCCTGTATGTCATCCAGGGTAAAGAGAACCAATTCCCCACTGCCGTACGAAAAGCTCCCATTCTCACTCCCGTTTTACTCATTGCCGGGCTTCTGGCACTATTTATCGATTTACATCACAAGGCTTATTTCTGGCAACTGTATACCAATATCAAACTCCAGTCACCCATGTCGTGGGGAGCCTGGACCCTTATGGTAGTCACTCCTTTATCGTTAATCTGGGCCGCACTCAGCCTCAAAGAGTTTATCCCGAACTGGGACTGGAAACTGCCCTGGTTAATCGCATTTGAAGCCTGGTGTCGCAAACAGCTGCTGTCTATAGCCTGGCTCACGCTTTTATTTGCCAGTATCCTGGGGATTTATACCGGCATTCTGTTTTCGGCCTTCAATGCACGTCCGTTGTGGAACACCTCCATTCTGGGACCCTTGTTCCTCACCTCAGGACTATCTACCGGCGCAGCCACCATCATGCTGATGAGCAAAGATCCGGCAGAACGGAAAACTTTTGCCCGTATCGACTTGCTGCTTATTGCCATTGAATTGTTCCTGATCGTTCATATGTTCATGGGGTTCATGGCCAGCACGCAGGTACAGATTGATGCCGCCCGACTATTCCTGGGAGGCGAATACACGGCTCCATTCTGGGTTTTTGTGGTAGGCATGGGACTAGTAGTTCCAGCCTTTCTGGAGGTACTGGAACTACGAAAAAAACACATTCCGGTGGTAGTGCCAGCCCTACTGGTGCTTTTTGGCGGAATCATGATGCGCTTTATCATTGCCTATGCCGGACAGGCCAGCCGCTGGCTTTACTAATTACTTTAACCTGTTAATTGAGTATACTATGAATACTACAACAAAACAAACCCGGTACCTCAATCCATATATTGGAGGAGTATTGTTAGGCTTGGTACTGATCGCTGCCAACTACATATCGGGACGCGGACTGGGAGCCAGTGGAGCTCTGAAAAGCACGGTAGCAGCCACAGTAAAGACAGTAGCTCCCGCGCACTACGAGAACGCCGCCTTTTACCAGAGTTTACAAAGTAAAAAGGAAGACCAGGGCAAGGGCAAGCAAAGCCCGCTAAAGGACTGGCTTGTTTTTGAGATGCTGGGCGTGGTGGTTGGCGGCTTTTTGTCCGGAGCTATCGCCGGGCGATTAAAACTGAAAACCGAACATTCGCCGCGAATCAGTTCAAAACGCCGGTTGCTGTTCGCTCTGCTGGGAGGTGTTCTTTTTGGCTTTGGCGCACAAATGGGTCGCGGTTGCACCAGCGGGTCCGCTCTGAGCGGCATGGCTGTTCTGTCTATGGGTGGCTTTATTACCATGGCAGCCATCTTTGGTACGGCCTATGCTTTCGCCTATTTCTTCCGAAAAAACTGGATCTAATAATAGCCTGTTTAAAAACACCATGATCAAACAACCATTAAAACGTACATTATGGCACCACTTGTTCCTTACGAAATAATTACCCCCAATACCAATCTGCTATTCGCATTTATAATAGGAATAGGTTTTGGAGCAGTACTGGAAGGCAGCGGCTTTTCATCGAGCCGTAAACTGGCCGGAGTATTCTACGGTTACGACACGGTTGTGCTGAAAGTGTTCTTTACCGGAGCCATAACCGCCATGCTCGGACTGCTGTTTATGAGCCTTTTTGGCTGGATTAATCTGAACCTGGTGTACATAAACCCTACCTATCTGACTTCGGCCATACTTGGAGGCATTATTATGGGATTGGGTTTTATTATGGGCGGCTTCTGCCCGGGTACCAGTTTTTGCGCCGCATCCATTGGAAAAATAGATGCTATGGTGTTTATCGTCGGTCTGTTCTTGGGAGTAGTTCTATTTACCGAAGGCTATCCCTTATGGAAAAGCGTGTACATGGCCAATTTCCTGGGGTATCCTAAGTTAAGCACCGCTCTTGGGCTTTCGGACGGAGTCCTGGCCCTGCTGGTTATTCTGGCAGCCATAGGCATGTTCTTTGTCGGAGAATGGGCCGAAAAAAAATTCCCTCAGGAAGAATACTAACGGAAAACAGCAAACACATGAAAACACGAGTGATACTATCAATGGTATTTGTAGCCCTGGGCGCCATTATTGCAGCTGTACCACAAAACACCACTCTCCCCTACAAATTAACCGCTCTGCAAATGTTAGAAGCCAGTATTGACCGGGTACACTACTACAGCCCTGAAGAAGTGGCCGACATCATAGTCCAGAAGGATCCTGAATACCAGCTTATTGATCTTCGGTCTCAGGACGAATTTGAAAAATTCTCGCTGCCCAACGCGATTAACATTCCCCTGAATGCCATTCTGAACGAAGAATATGTAGACATACTCAACCAGGATATTAAGAGAAACATTCTGTTTTCCAACGGCAGCCTGGATGCCACCAAAGCCTGGATGATAATGACCCAGCTGGGTTGGGAAAATAATTACGTAATGGAAGGAGGATTAAACTATTGGGCCGAAGTGATCATGAACCCCATACCTCCGGCACAGACCAGTCCCGATGAGGAAATTGCCCGCTACCTGTTCCGGAAAGCGGCATCCTCGGCACTGAGCACTGGAGCCACAACGGATACTTCAGCATCAACAGCACCCCTGGCCAAACCCCCCATTATTAAGCGTCCCATGAAAAAACGGGTAGAAGGCGGATGCTAAGCCACCTGAAACCAACCTCAGGCAGGCATTTAAACCGCGAGCCAGCTTCACTACCCTCAGGGAAGAGGAAAAACCTACCGGTTTTGATGGTGGTAATAGTCTTCCGGGTCACTCTTAATCCTTCTGTCAGGGCTTCCTGCATAAGATCATGAACGGCTCGTTGCTGTTATAAGGTTGTTCTGCAGACAACCCGTTGCGTAATCCTTTAGCTTTGGCGATGTGACATAGCAGCAAACCCAATAACAGCAGCCTCAAAACAGCGACATTCATGGTCTTTCCACCTCTAAAAGTTGTTGTACTGTTTGATCCAATCCGGGATGATACACTATAAAGTATGGATTGCGCAGGTTTTCCTTGTTGTAGGTCAACGGAGTGCCCCGACCCGCTTCAATAACTGCTGCCCCTGCATAGAGGGCTACGGCATGGGCCGCAGCGGTATCCCATTCCATGGTAGGTCCCAAACGGGGATAAATATCAGCCTCGCCCTCAGCCACTAAACACAGCTTTAGTGAGCTACCCATGTTTTTGATCTCGACTATGGGAAAGCGACTTGCCAAACCTTCGATAAAGTGGCTGGTTTCATCGGAGAGATGAGAACGACTTGCCACCACCCGCAGTGCCTCAGGTAACTCATCCAATTTCAGGCAATGGGCTTGGTTCAGAAGGTTCTCCGCTGTTATGGAACCATTCCATATATTTTTATAGCTGCCCAAACCCTTTGCTCCAAAGTACAGGAGTTTAAGAACCGGAGCATACACCACGCCTAATACCGGCACCCCATGCTCAATAAGGGCAATGTTAACGGTGTATTCGGCGCGTTTAGTAATAAATTCCTTAGTTCCGTCGACCGGGTCAACGCACCAAAAACGATCCCAATGTTGACGTTCGTCATACGGTATCACTTTATTTTCTTCACTCAGAACGGGAATTGATGTGGCCCGCAACGCTTCATTAATTATCTGGTTCGACTCCAAATCGGCCAGGGTCAAAGGCGAATTATCTTCCTTAATAAGCACTTCCACCTCCTGATGGTAATATTTCAAAGTAGCTTCACCGGCTCGAATGGCGGTATCGATAGCCAGTTTCAATGGAGTACGGTAATCGGTCATTTTTAAAAATAGATTACAGATAAGATAGAGACCGTGGTGATCATATAGAGAAAGGTAAGCGGAGCTCCAATTTTAAAAAAGTCTTTGAAAGAATAGTTCCCCGGACCATACACCATCAGGTTGGTCTGATACCCATGCGGAGTCATAAAGTTGGCTGCCGAGGCATAAGCAACCGCCAAAATAAAAGGTGTTGGATTGATATTCAGGTTGAGGGCAATGGTAATAGCAATGGGGAAAATGATACCCACCGCTGCTTTGTTGGTAATGTAGGCAGCTAATATCGTGGTGATCGTATACAAGCCCATGAGCAAGCCCACTTTTCCCAGAGGCATAAAAAGAGTAATAAATGCATCAGCAATCAGGGCTGCAGCCCGGGTTTTTATCATAGCCGTACCCAGCGCAAGCGACAGCACAATTATTAAAGCCAGGTTGTAATCGAGGCTTTTAGGCAGTTCTTTTGGGGTGGTGATCCCCATAACCATGCCGGTAACGATTAAAATGAGCAGGCTTACGAACAAATTCACTAAACCAAAAGCGGAAAGTGCGATTGCTACAATCAATCCTCCCAGGAGGGTATACACTTTATAGTCTTCAATTTTGACAAAATCCTTCACCCGGGAAATGAAATAGAAATCCTGCGACGACTGCGTGCGACTACCAAATGCAGCTCCTGCAAATACCAGCAATACATCGCCGGCACGCAACTGCACATCGTCCATTTTGTTGGTAATGTGTTCCCCGTTCCGATGCACCGCCAACACCACAGCATCGAAGCGAGCCCGAAAATTCACCTCATGTACTTCCTTGCCAATAAGTGTGGAATTCTGCGAGATGACGATCTCCAGCACTTCGGCCTTCTTGGCCTTGCTCATCATGCCAATCTCAGGAACTACCAGGCCCGATTCGCCTTCTACCAAATCGGCAATTTTGTGTGTGTCGCCGGCAAATACCAGAATATCTTCTTCGCAAATAATAGTTTCAGGACCCGGGTTCCTCATTGCGACATCTTCGCGCAATATTTCAATCAATGCCAATCCTTTCAAATTTCTCAGATTGGTATCCTCCAGTTTCATGCTGTGCAGGTATGAGCCCGAACGTACGCGAGCCTCAATAAAATATTCCCGCATTCCCAGACCATCCTCATCGGCAGGCGATTTGCGGTCGGGCAGGAATTTCTTACCAATCAGTAAAATGTACAAGAAACCCACCACCACCATGGGTACTCCCACCCAGGTAAAGTCGAACATTTGTAAATGCGGCAGATTGGGTATAATGCTTTGCTCTTCGACCATACTGGCCACAATCAGGTTGGTGGAAGTACCAATTAAGGTGGTAGATCCTCCCAATATCGCCGCATAGGACAGCGGGATTAAGAACTTGGAGGGTGAAAAATTATTCCGTTTGCACCAGTTGTGCACATAGGGCATCATGATGGCTACCAAAGGGGTGTTGTTCAGAAACGAAGAAAAGAAGGAAACAATGAGCATCATTCGGGTTAAGAACCCATTGTAGCTGCGTGCCGAACGAAAGAGCCGGTCAAAAACACGTTCCACCACCGTAGTTTTTCGCATCATATCGCCCCACAACAGCAGTAGAATGATAATGGCGACCTGCACATTGGCAAATCCTTCCAGAATTTCGCCAGCCGATAACACATTGCAGACCCCCAAGAACAGGATGGCCAACATAAAAGTAAATGCCGTACCAAAAAGTTCTGTATAGAGCGAATACAAAATGAATACAATCGCCACAAATACCAATATGATATCTACTGTAAACATGCAGTTATCCTGTCTTCTTCAACTTTGAGCAGTGCTTCAAAAGCTAACGAAAGTATAAAAACTTTTCTTTAATCATAACGAAATACTTGCTATCTGAATACCGGACAAGTTAATTTCCCAAATTGAAATACCCGAAGAATGAAAAAATCGCATCGGACAAGAGAAGATCTTTCTAGCTGCAACCATCCCTCCATTTTGGACAACCCAGGCTGAAAAAATTGCAGTTATTATTCGGCAGTTTCCTCATCGTAACGAAACCGCATGGCCAGTCCACATTCGAAGTAGAAGGTATTTTTCACCCTGCCTTCGAGATATGGCGAATCCGTAATACGCTTATAGGTTTCACCAGGGTTGCCATAGCCGGCTTCGTCGGTGTAGTGCTCGTACTTCTGAAACAGACGAAAACCTGGCTTGGCAAACAGTACCCAATGTTGGCTCATATAGTAATCGAGAAAAAGGTGCGGCTCGGTTAAAAAGGTGAGTTTCTTCTCGCCCAACTGGCTGATGTACGAATTTTCGTATCCGGATCCCCCCAGTCGGAAGGTTTCCCCGCTTAGCTCAATTTCAAAACCAGCATACAGTTTTTCACTCAATCGTCGTTCGTAAATTCCATAGGCTGGAAAGAGGATGGACAAGTAGTTACGGTCGTCCATTTTCCAATCGACCCCTAATAATGGCATAAAGAAGGGGCCGTACGTGTCCTGGTTGTATACAAAACCAAATTGCCAGTAGAAGTCCTCCTTCCATTTCAGGTAATTTACATTTAAGGCTCCTATCTGGTAATGATTCGCTTCTACATCCTTCATATCGGAATTCAACTTGGGAGATATCTCCAGATAGGTCGACCATTTGTTGTTCCACTTCACAAAAGCAAACACAGGCATTTTCAGGGTATACAGTTTCAGATCTTCTCGGGAAGAATCGTCGCTTTGAAGATGGATCTGTTTATACTGGGGTTTCAGTCCAAAAGTGTTACCTTTTTCGGTTTCGTAGGGCAGCGCCGTTTCGATCCGGAATTCCTGAAAACCTCCCAGGGAACCGCTATCCTGCATACTTACACCCGGTTGAAGGTAGTACCGCACATTCAATACGTTAAGAAAATTCTGGGCATATAAGGCAGTAAAAGGAATCAGACTGGATAAGATCAGGATGGGGAGAAGGCTTTTTTTCATACGTGAACGATCTAGCATTTCCTTAAAGATAAAACTATTTTCGGGGAATTGCGCCATAACCGTGTGGGTAAGTCCTGGCATGGCATTGAAATGATTTAATAAGAAATCCGCATAGTAACTACTGAGAATAAAGGCCTTTAATAAAGTAATTTTTACTTTTATACCAGAACCTTTACCCAAGCGATGCGTATAGTGGGGTAAATTCTTAAGATAACGAGTTGAGCGATTCCTGCGAGGATAGAATTTAAAGTGCCTTTAAAACATGAGAAGTTGGTTGATTGTGGCTCTGACGTGGGGCTTTTTTCAAAATGGAATGTATGCAAATGCGTGGAAACCGGGTACAACGGATAATACAGAAGAACAGACCGGGCATAGGGCAAGAGTAGTGCGAGAATTTAAACCATCGGGAAGAACAGATGCGACCCTATCCCTAAATGCCAACCACTTGCAATGCGAAAGTTGGTTGGGTAACTATAATAGTAAAAAGACGGAAATACATCTGACCACAATAGTTCCCGGCTTTGATACCCGGTGGCTGTCCAACAACCTGACCGATATTCAAAACAAGCGAAGTATTGCTCCCCGCTTTTGGTTCTATTATCAGAATTCAGGTACGAAAACGAATGCCGCAAAGGACTATACCTATGTTAATGCCATGGCTGGCGGTTACTGGAACGAAGGCACGGTATGCCTGGGCGTATATCTGGCAAGTGTCACCGAATTGCGATTTTTTATAGTTACGGCTCTGAATGGCTAATCAGATATTAACCGATTCGGATTAGTAGTTCAATAAGAAAACAAAAAGGATGGTTCCTGGTGGAACCATCCTTTTTGTTTTTTCCAGCTGGTTACAGCTTATTCGATTACTACCTTTTTAACCAGCGACTCGGTGCCTTTTACAATTTGAATAAAGTAAAGACCCGGTGCATACGAGGTTGTAGAAATACTCAGATTCTCTTCGGTTACCTGCCATTGGCCAACCCGCTGCCCCAGATGGGAATATACCGTAATTTCCGCTCCCGATACATGAGCTATGGTAAGTTGATCCTGACAAGGATTGGGGAAAACCTTCACCGCCTGGTTACCCTCCTGCGAAAGGGATTCCGGCCAGGCATGCATAGTTACATTAATGGTTTTATTGGCGGTAACATCTACCGTTCCGGTTACATCATCGAATCGCGGAGCGGTAACTTTGTAGCTTATCGAACCATACTCCAATCCACCAACAGCCACTCTTCCCGAAAGGTTAGCCGCATACCTGTGGTTGTTGATATAGACCTCGGCACCAGTAATGGGGTTGGTGCCATCGCTTATATTGAAGGTAACCCGGTAGGTAACTTTAGCCAGGTAAAAACGAACGATGGTGGTGGGAGCAGTTTGTATGGTTG
>QKEH01000028.1 GCA_003252385.1 Bacteroidota bacterium
GGGCATACGAATGCTATTGCAGAAAATATCAATAGCAAAATAAAACGCTTCATTATGATCAATCAAGGAACCAGGGACAGGGAATTCTTCTACTTCAGATTGAGGAACTACTTCTCCTAGCACCTCAAATTAATATTTAGCCCATATTTCGATAAAAAGTGATTTTTGGTTCCCCGGGGTACTTTTATTAATCGGAAGAATCCTTATTTTTACAGCCGCAAAATCGGGAAAACCGGGTTCACGGGGTATAGCGCAGCCAGGTAGCGCGCTACGTTCGGGACGTAGAGGTCGGGAGTTCGAATCTCCCTGCCCCGACAAAAGCAGCGACAGGGTATCACAGAGGTTACCCACGCTGCTTTTTGCTTTTTAAGTGCTCCTTCGAAGTGGTACTGAGTGCCCAAATATCAGCGGTAAAGGAAAAAATATCAAAGAGAGGGAGGAGCTTGCTGGATTCCATTCTTCCATCTCCTATGTCCCGGCATCTAAAGGCAAAAGATAAAAGTTCGGAGCGGGTACTCCCTGTCTCAGTAACAATTACCGGGCTCTGAATACTGAGTACTGAGTACCGAGTACCCAAAAGCAATTATCAAGCACAAAACCTCACTGCAGCCATTCCTCTTTTCAATGATTTTTGGCAGTATATAATCCGTGGTGGGAAAATTACTTTCGTCGTTTTTTAAAAATGAGTTAAATTGGTTGCAACCAATGAAGGTGTACTATGAGAAAACTAATTGTATCTGCCGACGATTTCGGAGCCCATCCTTTTATTGACCGGGGGATTTGGAAGGCGGTACTGGCGGGTTGTGTAAATACCGTTTCGGCTCTGATGACCTTTACCGATCCTGCGCAGAAGATTAAGGACCTTATGCAGGATGCCCGCGATGCCGGACACCCTGTTGCAGTGGGGGTACATGTATCTTTAACTGCCGGCACTCCGATTCTGTTAGACGAGGCTTTTACCCTTACCTACGATGGCGGGAAGTTTATGGATATTATGAGTTACGATTATGCCCAGGTAGATCCGCTGCACGTTTACCACGAACTTAAAGCACAGGTACAAAAGTTTATCGATGAGGTGGGGATTCGTCCCGATCACCTCACCTGTCATAACGGAATTATGCACCTGTTTCCCGATTATTTTAAACTCTATCTGAAAGTAGCCTTTGAATTTGGGATTCCCATTCGGAAACCCACCCTTATCAGCACCGAGAAGGTGCCGGGTTTTCGCTGGTCGTACATGCTGGCCGAGGGTTTGTATCAAGGGTATCGGATCTATCAGAATCAAGGTATCGACCGCGTGGCCATGAATATGGTTTCGTTAAACCGTAAAAATCTGTTGGGAACCATGCAGGTGTTTAACAATGGCATTGTGAAATGCCCCGATTATTTTATCGATTCCTTTTATAAAATCGGAACCAAGCGACGGTTACAAAATATTCTAAACCATATTCCCCGCAATACCATCAGCGAATTGGTGCTTCATTTAGGCGAAGGGGATTATTCCCTCACCGAGCAGGAGCAGAAAAAGTACAATGGCATCAATATCAGAAACTTTAAAACGCGAACCAGGGAACTGGATACCGTTCTCAATGAATGTAATTTACACCAGTGTATCCAGTCCGATTCCCGTTTTGAATGGGGACACTACTCTGATTTATAACCGAGAGCAGCGCCAAAATTCAAAGTGGACCTGTTTTTCCAAATTCCAGAAGCCGGTTGCACTCAGCCTTCCGTCCGTTAGGTGTCGTGCTTAGCGGGGATGGATGCCGGGTTGAACCAGAAGCTATGGGGCGTGGTAGCAGCTAAACCCAACTCCTGACCGCCTTCCGTTGGCACTTCTAGAAATTGTCATACCGTTCAAAATTGGGATCGGTGGATTCGCCGTGTTGCATTGCGGACCTCATTGCAGAGGGAATGGACTGCTCCGGTTTTCTTGGTTGACGAACAGTTGCGGTATTTTTGGCTTTTCGCTGCGTATCCTCGATGGTAAAGTAGGCTATGAGTTCCGTGAGTTGATCGGCCTGACTGGCCATTTCTTCAGCACTGGTGGCCAGTTCTTCCGACGAGGAGGCATTTTGCTGGGTAACCGAGTTGAGTGACTGGAGCGCGTTGTTCACCTGATCGGTACCGGTACGCTGCTCGTTGCTGGCCGCTGCAATTTCCTGCACCAATTGGGCGGTTTTGTTGATTTCGGGAATGATTTCCTCAATCGCCTGTTGCGATTTCTCGGTATTGATCAGACTGGATTTGGAAAGGGTATGAATTTCATCGGCGGCCACCTTGCTTTTTTCGGCCAGTTTGCGTACTTCCGCTGCCACTACGGCAAACCCTTTGCCGTGTTCGCCTGCCCGGGCAGCTTCCACTGCGGCATTCAATGCCAGAATATTGGTCTGAAAGGCAATGTCGTTGATGATGGATATTTTCTCCGATATTTCTTTTACCGATTGCAAGCTGTGGTTGGCCAGGGTTCCTATGGAGCTTATTTTATCGACTCCGGTTCGCGAAATTTTCTCTGTTTGATGGGCATTGTCGGCGTTTTGCTCGATATTGGCAGCCATTTCTTCCATCGATGAGGACACCTCTTCGATGGCTGAGGCTTGTTCCGTAGCACCTTGCGAGAGTTGTTGCGAGGAGGAACTCATCTGCTGACTGGCATCGGCTATATTATTGGCTCCCTGTTGGATGCTTCTAACAATGGATTCCAGACGAGCCACCATGTTTCGCAGCGCGATGTCCAATTCCCCTTCTCCCTGTTGTTTCAGAAGCACCTTCGCGCGGGTCAGATCGCCTTCGGAGACGGTCGTAGCAATGGCTACCGATTCTTTAAGGTTTTTCACCATGCCACGTAAGGATGCTGCCAGTTGACCCACTTCATCGCTTTGATCAATATCGATAGAAACCTGCAGGTTGCCCCGGGCTACCGTATCGGCCAGGGTGATGCTCTTTTTAATGGGGTTTACAATGATTCGGATCAGCAGGGTAACCACCACAATAACCAGCAGTACGGTGATGGCCAGGGTTAGATACGACACAGTCATAATGGCACTCGACGTAGTTTCATACAATTGATCGGCTGTCACCATTTCGTCCCAAATGATGGTTCGTATTTTTTGGGTGTTTTCACTGAACGCATTGCGAATTTGTTCCACTTCCTTCATGTACTGATCGATAGCGGAGCGGTTCTCTTCCCTATGTGCCATCAGCTGCTGGAACCTTGGGTAGGTGGCCAGCAGTTTTTTGGCCAGTTCATCCGAACGGGAGAAAAGCAAACGTTCGGCATCCGATTCGGCCATATTATCCAAACTCAGTAAGTCTTTCTGGAATTCTTCTTCAAGGTCGGACCAGTGAGTATCGGTGCGTTCCATACTTTGGCCAATCAGGGCATCGCTCAGTATCACGTAAGCCTTGTTGGCCATTTCGGCCATTTCGGCAACCTGTATGGCGTTATCGGCCCGTTCGTGACTGCTATGCTGAAGCGTAGCCAGCCTGTTCAGTTGGATCAGCGAGTAGCCGACCAATGCAATAAATGCTACAATTACAAAACTAAAGGAGAGTACTAGTTTTTGTCCGATTTTCAGGTTCTTGAACTTCATACGTGGTGTATTTAAAACGTTGAATTTTTAGTGTAAACTGTTTTGAAAGTACCCACTGAACGGGTTGTTTTGGACTCACTACTGAATCCTGGGATCGGGGTCGTATCAGTTTTGCCAGGCTATATTTTATACGGTTGAATTAATTGAAGAAAGTAATTCGCAGCAGGGCGGCCAGCGCATTTTTTGCATAGGGGCGAATGCCCGGGTGGACAATGTATTGAAGGTCGGGTTGCAGGGTGATATGTGGGTGCACCTGTACCCGGTAATTGGCTTCGAAGACGGTTTCGGAGGCATAGCTGTTGTTGCCTTCAGCGTGGAGCAGGGCATGAGCAAATCCGATGGAGAAGTCCGAGTAATGTCTGCGAAAAAAAATTCCCTGGCCGGTTATCCCTCCACCCACAAACAGGCGGTTGGCGTTGTAATTTCGATTGCTCATGCCCGCATGAAAGAATATTCCCAGCGACTTTTTGCCCGTTTCGGCCAGCTTTTGGTCGGCAATAACATACCAACTACTGTTGCTATTTTTGGTTTGGGAGGAATCGTTCAAATCGGGAAAATCTCCCGAATGGTACAGATACCCCAATTTGTAGCTTCCATTGGGCAGTGAAACCTGCAATTCAGAAACACTCAATACGCCCTGATCCGATCCAATTTGCTGGTCGAGATTGTAGGGATCGTCATCGAGGGTAAGCGGATTGCCATCGAAGACTGCGCTCTGCAGACCGATGGCATCAGTGAGTTGATAGTTTAAGGAGGCACCTAAAGCCGTTTTTGGAAAAATGGGCACCGGTAGATTCAGGGAGGCGCTGGGCATAATCCCAAACGATGAGTTAATAAGGTTGCCCGAGTTCTCGCTAACCAGGTATTGGGCATTCAAATCCTGAATACCCAGGCACATATTCCATTTGCCCAGTTGCTGACAGTACTGGGCCAGGTACAGGTAAGTATAGTTGCCGTTGTCGATATTGGAGGCCACCTGAACATCGCCCAACAGGTAATCGCTGGCCGAAGCCCCGTGGGTGTTTTCAATCTGGAAGAAGAACTCTCCGCCTTTCCACCACCCGGCGGTTTCTGTGGAAAAACCCAGCGCCAGATCAATCATTCCCATGTAAACATAGCCGGTGCGCAAGCCACCGTGCATGTTGTATAGCTGGTCGCTAACATACGAAGTTTCAAACCATACCGGCGATTCAGCTTCGGCATCCTGCGAACAGCCGGGGTTGGTTTTCAACAGTAAAGTTCCTATGGAAAGGGAGATCATCATAAACTTTGTTGAAATCATGGCAAAATTGGTTTCGGTCTGGCACGAACCCGGTCGAGGGTTACCGGGTAGAGTCCAAAACACTATTTAAGTTAGCAGTTACTATTGAAAAAAAATTCAGAAAGTGATCAATGTCATTGTAGGGGTCAAAGGTAGGGAGCTGTTTGGGGGAGTGCCATACCTATTTATGGCGATTTAATCCATCGGTGTTTCCCGGATTAATCGATGGTAAGGATTCCTGAGGCTTGTTTTATATGCCTCTTTCGAGAGTAAACGCCTTTTTAATTTGCGCTTAGTGTAATGACTATCGATACGGCAAGGCACCACCTCGCCTTCTGTTGTATAGACTGAATTTAAATTGGATATGTGCTCTTGAAATAATCTCGTGCATGGTTTAGCTTTACCAGTAGGACATCAAAAACCAGGTTATGATCGACTTTGAAGCGCTTTTTAAAATCAGTTACGGACTTTATATCGTGAGTTCCGGTAACGAAAAGGAGCAGAATGGATTCATTTCCAATACGGTTTTTCAGGTTACGGCCGAGCCCCCTCAATTTGCCACCTGCTGCAACAAATCGAATTACACGGCTCAGTTTATTGAACGCTACGGCAGCTTTTCGGTATCGGTATTACACCAGCAGGCCGATGCGAGTCTGATTGGTCGTTTTGGGTATAAATCGGGAAATGAAGTGAATAAGTTTGAGAATACCCGCTTTGTGACGGGGCCTTCAGGTACACCGGTAGTGTTAGATAATTGCATTGCCTGGATGGAAGTGAAAGTCAACCGAACTATCGATGTAGGTTCTCATTGGCTGTTTATTGGGGAGCTGATGTCATCGCAGCTGCTTGCTGCCGATGCCGAACCACTTACTTACGGATACTATAGACGGGTTAAAAAGGGGATAGCACCTAAAAATGCACCCACTTATCTGGACAAAGATAAGTTGTCGGCTTTGGCCGGGAAAGCAGACGCAACTTCCGACGCTCTGTATAAATGCCCTGCATGTGGTTACATTTATAACGCGGCAGTGGGCGACCCCGATCACGGAGTCCCTGCCGGAACTTCTTTCGAAGAGGTACCCGATGACTGGGTTTGCCCATTGTGTGGCACCTCCAAGTCGGATTTTTATTTACTGGAAAACCAAATATAACAGATACAATGGGAAAAAGTGTAAAAGGAACTCAAACCGAGAAAAACTTATTGAAGTCTTTTGCCGGCGAATCGCAGGCACGCAACCGCTACGAATTTGCGGCGAGTATTGCAAAGAAAGAAGGATACGAGCAAATTGCAGCCATTTTTATGGAAACTGCCAGTCAGGAAAAGGAACATGCCAAACGTTTCTTTAAATTCCTCGAAGGGGGAATGACTGAGATTGATGCTACCTATCCTGCGGGTGTAATTTCAAACACCCTCGACAACCTGAAAGCTGCTGCTGCCGGGGAACACGAAGAATGGACCGAATTGTATCCGCAATTTGCCGAAACCGCTAAAGCAGAGGGTTTCCCCGAAATTGCCGCGGCATTTAATATGATTGCCAAGGTAGAAGCCTTTCACGAAAAACGCTACCGTAAACTGGTGAAGAACATGGAAGAGGGTACCGTATTCCTCAAGGACGGGAAAGTGTGGTGGAAGTGCCGCAACTGTGGTTTTGTTTACGAGGCCACCCAGGCTATGGAAATGTGTCCTGCATGTCAGCACCCCAAATCGTTCATGGAACTCCTCGACGAAAATTATTAATTGAACCGAACGACACGCTTAGCAGATGCGTTGCAATGGGACACCCCGTTGTAACGCATTTTTTTTAGGAGCACCACGAAAAGTCCGATGAACCACTGCGTATGCGTGGTGGTTTTTCTATTTTTAGGGTGTTATTTTGGGATGCAGGAAAAGAGCATCGGGACATAGGTAAACTTTGCATACAATCCGCAAAGAGCGTGTATGGACTGAATTATTCAGCCCTATCGGGAGTTCAGTTCGGTGGAGTCGGCTTTTTAAGAATGTTGAATATAAAGGAACAATATAGCATGCGTGTAGCAGTTTTGGATTTAGGGACCAATACCTTTAACCTGATCGTGGCAGAGTCGGCACATGCTGCCGGTTTTCGTATTCTGCACAATACTAAATTGGGGGTTAAGCTGGGCGAAGGAGGCATTGCCAGCGGCGAAATTCTTCCCGGGGCATTTGAGCGTGGGATAAGGGCGGTGGAACAGCACTACCAAACCCTTCGTAGTTTTGGTGTAACCCGTGTGCAGGCTTTTGGCACCTCGGCCTTGCGTACGGCTCGCAATGGCGGGGAGTTTCTGGAGGCGATCTACCGGAAAACCGGAATTGAGGTACAAATTATCAGCGGCGATCGTGAAGCCGAATTAATTTACCATGGTGTTCGGCAAACCTATGCCATGCATAACGAAAAACACCTCATACTGGATATTGGCGGGGGCAGCAACGAATTCATTATTGCCGACGGGCAGTGCTTGTATTGGAAAAAAAGCTATCCGTTGGGTATTGCCCGTTTGCTGGATCGGTTCAAACCCTCCGATCCGCTTGGCGATGAGGAAATAGCCAGGGTGGTTGCCTATATCGAAAATGAATTGGCCGATTTGGAACCGGAGGTGAAGCAGCATAGTGTAACGAAACTAATAGGTGCCAGTGGTTCGTTCGAGACCTTTACCGCGCTGATCCGTTCGAGTGCCAATTACGAAACCGAATCGGCATTGGAAGCTTGCGCGGTTCCCATTTTGCCGGAAACATTCGACGAGCTCTACCGGCGGCTCATACGTTCCACAGTCGAAGAACGATCGCGCATGCCCGGGCTGGAGCCTTTGCGCATTGAAATGATCGTTCTGGCTGCACTTTTCGTTAAATTTGTGATGGATCGATTTAACCTGAAGCAAATTATACAGAGCAATTTTGCGCTTAAAGAAGGTGCTGTTTCCGAAATGCTGATGGCACAATAATTGACTGCCTCGACACCTGCAAGTAGAAAATATTATACCTTTTAAATTATGGCTCACATACTGGTAATTGACGACGAGAGAAGCATACGCAACACCCTGAAGGACATTATTGAATACGAAAATCATAAAGTATCGCTGGCCGAAGACGGGCCGATGGGGCTGGACATGGTTCAGCAGGGGAAATTTGACGTTATACTTTGCGATATAAAAATGCCTGGAATGGACGGATTGGAGGTGCTGGCCGGGTTAACAGAACAGTGCCCTGAAGTGCCGGTGATTATGATATCGGGGCACGGCAATATTGACACGGCAGTGGAGGCTATTAAAGCCGGAGCCTACGATTTTATTCAGAAACCATTGGATTTGAACCGTTTGTTGGTTACCCTGAAGAATGCCCTGGAACGTAGCGACCTGGTTGGCGAAACCAAGCGTTTGCGCAAGAAGATCAGCAGAAAGTATACCATTGTGGGAGAATCGGAGCCCATACAAAAAGTGAAAGCCATGATCGATAAAGTGGCAGCTACCGATGCGCGGGTTTTGATTACCGGAGCCAATGGTACCGGAAAGGAGCTGGTAGCTCGCGAATTGCACGAAAAAAGCACCCGTGCCGGAGGACCGTTTATTGAGGTAAACTGCGCAGCCATACCTTCGGAACTCATCGAAAGCGAACTTTTTGGCCACGAAAAAGGAGCCTTTACTTCTGCCCACAAACAGCGCTTGGGCAAATTTGAACAGGCACAGGGCGGCACCATCTTCCTCGATGAAATTGGCGATATGAGCCTTTCCGCCCAGGCAAAAGTGTTACGGGCTTTGCAGGAGAACAAAATTACCCGCGTGGGCAGCGATAAGGATATCTCCATTGATGTGCGTATACTGGCAGCCACCAATAAGGACATGAAGGACGAAATAGCTCAGAAGAATTTCCGGGAGGACCTCTACCATCGGCTGAGTGTGATTCTTATACAGGTACCATCCCTGAACGAGCGGTCTGATGATATCCCCCTGCTCGCAGCACATTTTAATGCGCTTATTTGTAACGAGTATGGCAAACCGGAGAAGAAATTCTCCGACGATGCCATTGCAGCACTTCAAAAGATTAACTGGACCGGTAACATTCGCGAATTCCGCAATGTCATAGAACGGTTAATTATCCTTTGTGACAAGGACATCCATGCCAGGGATGTGGAAGCCTATGCGGCTCCTATATCGAAGTAATTCCTTTGCCTTCATTATTCCAAGCCAATCCATCGACATGAAACTTGAAATAAGCAAACACCGCCAAAACTGGATATTTGCCGGGTTGCTCCTTTTGGTAGCGGTGCTCAACTGGTATCCTAAAACCACTTTCTGCCGTCCGGGATATGTGCACCGCTGGCGTCAGGCCGATTGTGCTTCCATAACCTACAACTACTACCAAAAGGGCATGCACTTTTTTGAGCCCGAAGTGCATGGTTACGTTTCCAATGGTTTTACCAATGGGAAGGCGGCCACCAGTGAAGTTCCAACCTTGTATTACGGGGTTGCGGCATTGTATAAGATCTTTGGCTTTCACGAATTCATTTACCGCTTGCTAACCGGGTTGATTTGCCTGTTGGGGCTTTTTTATCTGTTTAAAACCATACGCTTGCTTACCGGTGATTTTCTGTGGGCAGCCATGGGCAGCCTCATTTTGTTCACCTCGCCGGTTTTGGCCTACTACGGGAATAACTACCTCAGCAATGCACCGGCATTTTTTGTGGTGCTCATAGCCTGGTTTTTTGGGGTCAGCTATTTTCGGTCACGGCAGAAACGCCATTTGTGGGTGGCCTTATCCCTGTTTTTACTGGCAGGAACCTTTAAAATTACCGCACTGATCAGTTTCTTCTCCCTGTCGGGCGTGTTTCTGCTAGAGCGGATAAAAGTGTTTTCCTTTACCGGCAACCGACCACCCTTGCTGGCACACCGGCGGATTTGGATGGCCGGCACTCTGATTATTCTGTTGGCAATTGGGGGCTGGGTGCTCTATGCCCGGCAGTACAACCTCATTAACGACACCCAGCACTTTTCAACCCGTACCTTCCCCATCTGGAAAATGACTCCTGATCAACGGCAAACCGTTTGGGAACGAGTCAGAGACTCCTGGGCCAAGCAATACTTCCACATCAGCTACCGGTATGCCCTGGCGGGCATGTATCTTTTCACTCTGGTGTTTTATAAAAGAGCCAGCCGGTGGATACACGGGGTTACGGCTTTTCTTTTGCTGGGCATGGCAGTTTATGTTGGCCTTCAGTTCGACACCTTTCGCGATCACGATTACTATACCATCAACCTCTTCATTGTTCCGGTGTTTGTTCAGTTCAACTTTTTGTTAACCCTGAAGAACCGTTTTCCGGTTTGGTTTGGTTCGCTTTATCTGAAATTGGTATTTGCCATTTTGTTGGCAGTTAACGTGGTGCACGCTCATAACGAAGTGTACAACCGCTATTGGGCACTTCCCGAGTATTTCCATTCTTACACCGGATTGCACGATATAGAGCCCTACCTCGACAGTATCGGGATTACCCGCGAACATACTCTTTTATCGGTAACCGACGACAGCCAGGCTTCATTCTATCTGATGAATCGCAATGGGGTTCCCAACTATTGTGGCTGGATGAAGGAGCCTAAAGATATTCAACGTTTTGTGGATGCGGGGATCGAATACCTGCTGGTCATTGGCAATAAGGAACTGTACAATCCGTTGTGGCAAGAGTTTATTCAGGACAAGGCAGGGCAATGGAAGGACGTTTATCTCTATCATTTGCATAAAGATTCGTCTGCTTTTGTTCCAGCATTCGATACCCTGCAGTTTGAACAATCGTTTGAACCTGCGGATACGTTTACCTCCGATCCGTTTGAGCAGCAACTGCTGCAAGGTAAAGTGAACGATCAAAAGGCCTTTGGCGGTCGGCATTCCCTGCGTATCGATGCGCAGTTTCAGGATGGGATACGCTATACTTTTCGACACTTACCCAAGGGGAGTGTGTTGCAGTTTGAAGCCTACACCTACCCAAAAAACAAATGGTGCCGTTTCTTATACTGTGGAGGGATGCCGGCTATTCGGTACGAACGCAGCTTTATGGACGAAGTACCCGGTGCGGAGTGGAATCGCATGCGTTCCAATCTGCTCATTCCGGAGAGCATTCCAGATGGGGATTCGCTTACGGTTACCTTGGTTAACGTGGAAAACGAACCCATGTACCTCGATGAGCTCACTTTTAGCGTTTTGGTACCCAAGAACGTGAAGGAAACAAAACGGGATGGGTTCTGTCCGCAGCTCTAAATGCCATAACAGGTAAATACATCGCGAATGGCAGGAAAGCTGTCTTCCAGATAGCTGAAAAGTTTATTGCGGCGCACCCAGCGAACTTCGGTAATGTCTTCAGCCTCCTGCGGCACAGGGGGTTCGCTTCCCGTGTAGTTCATGGTAAACCAGCTGGTTTTTTTTAGTGCAGTTCCGTCCTTGTAGGGGTAGGTATGGTAGGTGGCTACCAGGGGTTCTAAAAGTTGTACGCCCTGAATTCCGCATTCCTCTTCTACCTCTCGAACGGCGGCTGCTTCAACCGATTCGCCTCGATCCAGTTTGCCTTTGGGTAAGTCCCACTTGCCTTTACGATGGATCAGAAGAAACTCGCCCTTAGAATTGGTTACCAACCCACCCGCTGCAGGGATAAGGGTAAAACATTTCCGGAACTCCTCACGGAGGTAGTCTATGTCGGGGTGAAAAAGGTAGAGTGAGTCGATACTTTTTAAGTTGGAGTAGAAACTGAGCAACTCCTGCAAATCTCCCCCGTCACGCAGCTTGTAGAACAAGCCGTACTTCACCTGAAAGTGTTCGGCGAAGTTATCGGTCAAAAAGACCTTTCTATCCTTGAAAAAAACTTTATACATTTGCCGGTATGAAAGAAAATGAAAAACATATAGCCCAACTGTTATTGCAAATTAATGCAATAAAATTAAATCCTGCAAAGCCGTTCACCTGGGCTTCAGGGTGGAAATCGCCCATCTACTGCGATAATCGGAAAACCCTGTCGTACCCCGAAATACGCACGGCCGTTTGCGATGCTTTTGTAAAAATGATTCGTGAAAAATACCCCGAAGCAGAGGGAGTTGCCGGTGTAGCCACAGGAGCTATCGCAATGGGAGCATTGGTGGCCGATCGTCTGGGGCTTCCCTTTGTATACATACGCTCATCGGCCAAAGGCCATGGGATGGAGAACCTCATAGAGGGCAGTTACCAACCCAACCAGCGCTTTGTGGTGGTGGAAGATTTAATCTCTACCGGAGGCAGTAGTTTGAAGGCTGTTGAAGCGCTGCGAGCTACCGAATGCGAAGTATTGGGCATGGTGGCCATATTCACCTACGGCTTCCAAAAGGCTGTTGATAACTTTTCGGAAGCCGGTTGTGCCCTGGACACCCTCAGCAACTATGAGGTGCTGGTGCAAAGTGCATCGGAAACCGGTTACATCGGCGAGTCGGACATAGCTACCTTAAAGGAATGGCGGCAGTCGCCAGCTACCTGGAAACAGCATTAATCCTGAACGATGAAACTGGAGAGCAAAACGGGAACAGTACCGAGCAGCGAAGAGCGGATTTTTAATTTCCTTTCGGACTTCACCAATTTTAAGCAGTTGATTCCGACCGACCGCGTGAGCGACTGGGAATCGGACGCGGACTCATGTAGTTTTAGCGTTCACCCCATTGGGAAAACCGGCATCAAAATCGTGGAGAAAGAGCCATACAGCCTTTTGAAATTAAGTTCGCTGGATGAGAGTAAATTCCAGTTCTTATTTTGGCTGCAGTTGAAACCGGCAGGAGAGAATACCACACACATCAAGCTTACACTCGATGCACGGCTGAATGCCATGATGGAAATGATGGCCAAAAAACCACTCCAGGAATTTCTCGATAAGCTGGTCGATCAGCTTACCCGGTTCTCGTTTTAACGAAAACCTCCCATGTGGAAAGGGAGTGGGTAGCTATAGGTGCCTGTTCAGGTTCCAAACCGCCCCGGTAACAGATATTGACCGATAAAGTTCACGAAGCATCGCAGTATGGATTGGTTCTGTATTAGCCCTTATAGCGGACGTATTTGTCTTTTAATAAAGGGCTTTTCGGAAGAATCTTACTAATTTTGCCTTTCGATTTTAATACGACAATACGGACACAAATATGGAAAAGACACTTAAAGTAAATGATAGCGTAAGCTGGATCGGAGTTCTGGATAAGGATATTGTTACTTTCGATATCGTTATGGAAACCAAGTTTGGCACTACCTATAATTCCTACTTTATCAATGCCGATAAAAAAGCCATTATCGAAACCGCCAAGGAGAAGTTTAAAGACGAATATCTGGACAAGGTAAAATCGGTAGTGAACCCGGAAGAAATAGAGGTGATTGTGGTGAACCACACCGAACCCGATCATTCGGGCAGCCTGAAACATTTGATCGACATTGCTCCGAATGCAACGGTATACGGTAGCCGTCAGGCTATCAACTACCTAACCGAAATTGTAAATAAACCCTTCAAATCGCAGGTGGTGAAGGATGGTGAAACCCTGTCGCTGGGCAATAAAACCCTGCGTTTTATCAACGCGCCCAACCTGCACTGGCCCGACAGTATCTATACCTACCTCGAAGAAGATCAGTTGCTGTTTACCTGCGATTCATTTGGTGCACATTACTGCGATGAGCGGATGTTTGACGACCTGGTGGGCGATTACACCGAAGCCTACGACTATTACTTTCATGTAATCCTGAAACCCTTTAGCAAGTTTATGCTGAAGGCCATAGAGCGTATCCAGGATCTTCCGATTAAGGCAATTTGTCCGGGTCACGGCCCTATCATCCGTCAGCGTGTACAGGAAATAATTGAAAAAACCCGGAAAGATTCCGAAATCTACCTGGCCGATTCCATTTGCGATGGCTCCAATGTGCTGATTACCTATGTGTCGGCTTATGGTTACACGAAAAAGATGGCCGAAGAAATTGCCGAAGGAATCTGCGAAACCATCCAGTGCGACATCAAGGTAGTGGATATCGAGAATATCCTGTTGGGCGACCTGGAGGAACTGCTGGTACGCAGCAATGCCATTTTGGTGGGTTCGCCCACCATCAATCAGAACACCCTATTACCTATTTACAAGATGTTTGCCCTGATCAACCCCATACGCGACAAGGGTAAGAAAGCTGCTGCTTTTGGTTCCTATGGTTGGAGTGGCGAAGCCGTTACGCTTATTGAGAGCCATCTGAAGAATTTGAAACTGGACGTTACCGAAGGCATTGCCGAGCGGTTTATGCCGGAGCAGGCCAAAGCCGATCACCTCAAAGAATTTGGAAGGACGTTTGCAAAGAGTTTGCAGCAATAGGATGAATATAAAACGAGCTAACTGAGAACCCGGCTGTGCCGGGTTTTTTATACCTGCTATCGAAGTCAGCGAAGGTTGTTATATCGTAAAATATAATCCTGTAACGACCACGCTCTCTGCCAGACAGGAAGGTGGGGGCTTTCAATGGGCGCTTTGATCCATATTCGGTTCCTCTGTTTTAGTAATAAAAAAGCCCTGCCATCAAGCAGGGCTTTCCGTATTTTGCCACAGTGCGAATGGCTATTCCGACTATTCGAGTACAATCAGCTTCTCAGTTGCTGTAAGTACCTGTTCGTTATGCAGGCGCAGCAGGTACAAACCGGGACGATATTGGGAAACCGGCAACAGGTAACTGTCCTGTCCGCTTTCCAGCTGGATGTGATCCACCAGACTTCCATCTATGGTGAGCAGTTCCAGCGAACTACGTTCGGATACCGGCTGGCTCCATTCAACACTGGCAGCCGACCGAGCCGGATTGGGATAAACGGATAACTGTTGTAAGACATGCGCCTTTTCTTCTTCCAGTCCGGTAGTTACGTTCGGGTTAATTTTAATAGCCTGCAACACCTCGCGCGAACTTTCGTCCTGAACATAGGCTACAATGCGTAACTGCGAATCGTCGTACAGCCCGTTATAGGTGTAGTTAAAATTGTAATGCATGGGGGTTCCTGCAGTCCAATTGCCTGGTAGTTGGGTTCCAATAGCATCGGGGAGCATGGTCCTCACCACGCTTTCGAAGTGAGTTTGGCCACTGGCTCCGGTCAATGCCACTACCTCTTCAACCACTACCACTTGTAGCGCCAGATCGCGGTTGGTCATGGCTTCCAAAGCGGTAAGGGTAATGTCAATTTCTACGTCGCTCACCCCCTTAATGGTTTGAATATTCATTCCGAAGGGAGATTCAGCCAGTTCAGCCCGGGTGAGGTCGTTATCGTTGAGGGATTCGCCGCCGCTAAAATCGATCAGATAATCCGGCTGATCGCCTCGTCCGCCATCAATAATGCCGTATGGTACCCGGGCAATGCCATCGTAGTAGAGGCTGCGAGCGCTATATACCGAAGAGGCGCCGGAGTAGAACGGATCAGCAGGATTCAGGAAGTAATGCAGATCTACCAAATCGCTGCTGTGGGCTTCCTTATTAACCAGGGTATTGAAGTTCTGATTGATGGTAGCCGCCGTGCTATTGGTGGTATTGGTAAAGTATTCGATTAACACGTTTTTGTTACGTTCGCCTATCCAAACATTATCAAATGCCAGCCCATCACGCTCGATAGTTTGGTTGTTAATGGCTCCATAGGCAATGCGGAACCGCACCCCATTTTGTCCGTTCAGTTCGTCGAGCTTGTGACGCGCTTCGGTCCAACCGGCATCAGGTGCATCCTGGCGCGCCCATCCAAGTCCCTGGCCACCGGGCGAACCCGCTGTAGAGTAAGAATTGTACCAGTTGATACCATCCTCGGGAGCTCCCAGGGTTTGCCATGTTTCGCCATGGTTAACGGTGTATTGCAATACTGCCCCATCGGCATTGGTGAAGGTTTTCCACAAATCCAGTTTAATCATGGGGCGCTGGCTGCCACTGAAATCATAGCAGGGGCTGATTACATAGGAACTTTCGCCTTGCAGATTGTTGGTAATGTAGGTGTACCAGGCTTCTTCTCCCGATTGCGGAGTAAATTTATCGCCCTGCGGGAGTCCCAGTTGCCAACTGTTGGCCCCACCCGTGTTTATCGAAGTGGTAGTCCAGAAGTTGGTCCGTCATTGAAATCTTCATCATACGGCATAGATCGTACTTCGTAGGTTGGTTTCAGAACAATATCCTTGCGGATGGTATCGGTGCAACGGTCGCCATCAAGCTCAGAGAATACAACGTGTTCTACCGCATAGGTGTTTCGGGCCGTGTAGGTGAAGCTGGTGTCAAATCCGGAAGCATCAATGGTGTCGTTGTCTACAAAGAATCGCCATTTGGATTCCACCAGACTTTGGGAAGCCGTGGAGGTATCGTTGAAGCGA
>QKEH01000174.1 GCA_003252385.1 Bacteroidota bacterium
AACGGGAATTACGAAGGTGGTTTGGCTGTTGGCGGGTATGCTCGACAGTCCCTGCGACGAGCCTTCCACCCGGCAGATATCCTCAATCAGCCGGTCTTCGGCATACACATTCACTACATGACTGCTTCGGTTAATCACGGTAAGTTGTCCGTACTTGCCTGCATCGCTCACAAAGGCCGGAATTTCGATGATTGCTTCGGGGTGGTATTCGTTAATAACCACTTCTGACGTTTCGGCCCAACCCAGGTCTTCAATAGTGCCCAAGGCGGAGTTAGGATCCGAATACCAGTAGTGGTGGTAGAGATAGTGTACTCCATAGTCGATACTTACTTTCTTTTGACTAACCCCTGGTTGAAGCGCTGCCAACCGGGCTCCGTTCCGGGAGTTTAAAAGTACATCTACCTGATAGATGATTTCGTGCCCGAAAGCATCTTCATCGGGGTAGGAGATAAGAAGGGTTCCGGTACCGGCAACCTGGTTGGAACCGGTGATAAGCCAAGTGGCCCGTTCCCCTCTAAGGGTGGAGTTCGAAAGCGCCACGCTCCACTGGCGGTAAACCTGTTGCATGCCGGGGGTGTTTCGATCGGACACTTCATCGGCCTTCCAAATCTGGAGTTGGCATACCCCCAGATTGTCGTTGGGAATGTATACCAAAAACTCCGAAGTATCGGAAGGTATGCAGGTGATGAATGCATCGGTACCGGAGCTGCCTTCCGAATAGTTTTTATACAAATACAAGGTGGAGCCGGTACGGTTGGAAATTAAAAGGTTGCCATCGGCAGCCGGTTCACAGTTGTCGTAGTAGTATTGAGGTGAATAGTCGCAGCTTCCATCGTCGATGTTGGCAGAGGCATCGTAATTGCTGGCGCGGTAATCGGTGCAGCCGTAACGTTCGCGTTTGCATTGAGTACCCAGCAAGGTGATGAGCAGTAGGGGAAGTATTCGGATGCTTTGCATAGTTCAGTTTTTAAAGATGGTTTTACAGAGTGGAACGCTCCATGGATTTTCCTGTTACGGATTCCCCATGGAGCGTTTGGGGTGTGAATACATCCGGTGCGGTTTATTCGTCGGCCTCACCATCTACAGCCCAGGTGGCAGCCGTATCTACCGAAACGGTTACGGTGGCCGATTCGATGGAGCTGCCATTGGTCAGGTGTTTGGCAGAGAGCACATAACTGGCCTCAGTGGCTCCTTCGCCGTAGATAGGTAGAATATAGGTGTAGCTTCCGTTGCGGTCGAGGGTCGATAAATTCTCGGGCAGGCCATTTTCCAGAAAGCACACGTCCTCGATCAGCTGATCGCCTGCAAATACCTGCACCGGTTCCGGGCTCAGGTTGGTAATGGTCAGGCTTCCGTATTTGGTGCCGGTGCTTTGTGCGGCTCCCAAATGGGGAATGATGGCGGTTACATCTTTCCGGTCCTCGTTGAGGATAAGCCAAATCGGGTATTCTTCCCCATCGATGGTCTGATCCTCAATCCATCCCAGTTCCACAAAGGCTTCATTGTCGTTCTGGTCAGAGAACCAATACAGGTAATGCAGGGTGTAGTTGCCATAATCGACCCCCACTTTTTTATCTTGCTGACCGGGCATTAGGCTCATTATTTTAGCCCCGGTGCGGCTGTTGAGGTAAACATCAACAAACTCATCGGTGCCGCCGTAGTACGAAAGATTCACCGTGGCTACATTGGTGTATTGCGATGCACCGCTAATATGCCAGGTAGCCCGCTCTTCCACGGCGGTTGAACTGGAAAGTGGTACCAGCCAGCGTTTGAATACAGCTGCCGGATCGGGGTTGTTCGGGTCTTCTTTTACCGTTTCCCAGGTATAGAGGTCGAGTTGAACAGTGCCCTCGCTTTCGTTGGGTATGTTTACCAGATAGTCGGTTGCTGAGGCGGGAATTTTTTTCACCATTGATTCATCCTTGTACAGGACTAGTTGTTGTTCGGAATTATTGATAATCAGAAGGTTGCCGCTGGCATCAGGGGCATCAGCAACGAATTCCTTGGGTGGGTCAACCGACTTGGTTTCGCAGGAAGCAAGGAGGGCTGCGGCCAGCAACGTGAGTACGACCGAACGATGCCCGATGCTGGAATGCCTTTCAAAGAAAGGACGCATGTAGCGTGAAACGAGATTGGAATTCTTTTCCTTTGATGTCATTTCGGGAAGTAAAATTTGTCTTTGTTTCATGATGATTTGTTTTAGTGATACCATAAGTTGAGTTGGTTATGCGGTAAGAAATTACTGAGTTGGTACAGGGATGTAACAGGTGAGTGGGCCAATGCCGAAGCCGTCACCAGAGTACCCGGCTTTGCTTTCCATGCCGGGAATGTTTTTATTACAGATTGCGGAACATGCCGATGCACGGCATGGTTCGGGGAATTACTTCCGCAAACCGGGTATACCCTACCTTTTTTCATAACAGTGTATTTGGCTGGTTTATGGCTTTCTACTGCTACTTAAGGTACTGGGGAAAATGGTTTTTGTGCTAAAAGACAGCAAGCTTTCTGAAGGGTTGCATAGGTGGTGAAGAAATGTTAATACTTCTCTTTTCTTCACCTTTACCGGTGGTTGCCGGCCGTACGCCGAATGATTCTTCAGATATCGGCAAGCCTCTGCTATTTTCATGCCAAAATTGAAATAGCATGATTGCCCAGGCATATCTCAATAATACCGCATTGCCCGTTCAGTTCTTCAACCAGCTTTCCGAGTTCGCTACCTACTGGCTTCGGGCCGAATTGTTGTTTAAAAAGAAATTATTGGAAGATATAGTGAGTGCCAGTGAATTGCCACACGGAAAAGAGCAGCCAAACCTTGGGGAAGCCTATCTGGAATTCCTGATGCTGGGCATTCTAATAAGTACTTATGGGAACTATGCGGTGGCATGGGATTATAAGAATGTGCCGTATATCCAGGGTCATCTCACAATGCACCGGGAAAGTGTTCCGGACGCGTTGCTTTGCCCTGTACAGCCTATTCATGGAATGGCAAGGGATTCCTGGGAGATTCAGGAAATGGATTTTTTGTTTTTTGGAATGCTGCTTCGATGGATGAAAGGTGTAACAGAGCTTCAGAACGAAGCTGCCTATCTGGATTTGTGGCATCATTATTTGCAAAAGCAGGAACTGCTCCACGCTGATTCCACAATTAGCATTGCACGTCTTTCCGCCGAAAGTTTTGTGGATATGGCGGAACATATTTTAGGAAAGTTTATGGGAGCCGGAAACCGTCAGGCCCGACCCCCGTTTTATTTCAACAGCAACCAAAACGGGTATCACTTCAGTGCCCGAAGCCGTAATGAGTTATTTGTAAAATGGTTTGGACTGGAATTGCTGCAACAGGCCAACCGGAACCGGAGCCGTCAACCGGGCCAGTTAGGCAGCCTGCTTTGGCCTCAGCTTCCTCCGGGTGCTCGTTAATTGGTGCCAATAACCACTATACGGAAATTATCCATGGCCACCGCGGCTTCAGACAGAACCTCTCCCGATGCTGGATTGCTAAAACGGAACACCAGGTAGTTTACAGTACGCAACTGGCCAAAGCTTTGGACAAAAGTACCCGGGCTGCCCTGAAGCGTGAAATTGTTAAAGGGCAGGGAAATGGTATTCCATTGGCCTACATAGATATCGGAGTACGTATCCAGATTCTGGGGTTGAAACCGGTAGGTATAGGCAAATTCAGTTTCGTTGCCGGCAGTACGATACCCTATTTCAATGTCGTAACAGGCCTGGTTCCAATCGTATTTTGAGTACAATTCAAATTTCAAGGCTATATTGGCGGACGAAAGAGCCCCATCGTAATCAAATTGTTTGTCGAAGGAAACGGGCAAACGCATGCTTTCCACATCGGTGGTTCCGGCAGCAATGGAGGACGCTTCGGCAACAAAAACAGCACCGTTGGCAGCGGGATAGCTGGAGGCAGTGCTGGCAATTACGCGTCCACCGGTACCCTCCCAGGTATTGGTTTGGTCAAAATCGCAAATAATGGCGTCCAGGTTGTGGAAGGAAATTCCGGTAACCGAGGTTCCGGCATCGTTGCTGGTATTATAGAGTACCAGTTCCTGGTTGCTTCCTGCTCCGGAAGGTACCGTTAGGGTGAGGCTGTTGCGGGTAAAATCGGTAATTGCTCCGCCAACCCCGTCGGGAGAGAATGCGAAGCGATTCAGGTTGACAAAGTAGGTACCTTCAACAGTTATTTGTTCGTTAGCCAGGGCAAATTCGTTGCTGATTCGTGTAATACGAGGCAGGGGCAGCAAAATATCGATATCGATGCTGCTGGATCCACAAGATTTTGCCAGGGTTATTTTGTCGGAATAGCTCTTGGTGCTGTCGCTGGT
>QKEH01000054.1 GCA_003252385.1 Bacteroidota bacterium
TTCATCTTGAGAAAAGATATCTATACTATCCTTTCTTTCCCATGTTATTGATAGCTCTATAGAGATACATTGTCCATCTACACTTTGAGCTATGGAAATAAATAACAACGTTATATATACATATTTCATGACAGTTTAATTATTAAAAAGGATACCTAAACGATGCCGAGTTCGTCCATCCAAAATTAGTATAATTCAAAGAATTAAAGTAGCTTGGATAATTGCTCATCATATTTCTCATCATATCAGGAGTGAAGCTGTTCATTTTCACGCCACCCAGTACATTCTGATAGCTATAAGCGTGAAATTCCAGCATATCAATAAACCCGGGCTGAGATAATAAACCTATAGGCTGCCCAGCTAATGAAGCAAATTGAGATACATGTACGAATTCGTGTCCCATTGTAAAAAACAAATGCCTTGCGCTGCTAAAAGCAAGATTTTTATTAAAGTAAACATTAGAATTACCAGTAAAGGTTTTATTTAAGGATAGAGGCATCGTTTGTGCAGAAGCACCTCGGGTAACCATACCATTTGGACCCGTCATTCGAGCTTCTGGAACGTTTTCTACAGTATAGGCTTTAACATTATTCATTGGTGCATCCTTATACCATACTTTCTGTGCATCGGAAAGAAATTTGTCAGTTATATTACTCTCTGGAATGGCATCATCAGGGTTAATATTTAATTCGCTACATCCTTGTTGGAAGACGCCAATCTGCTTTTGAAATCGTATACCTCCTGATACACCCCCGATTACACCTCCAAAAGCAGCACCGATTCCGCCACCTATTATCCCTTGTCCCAAACCTTTTCCAAAGGAAGCTCCTCCTGCCCAGGAATTTCCAGCACCACTAACAAAACCTCCGGCAAAACCAGCAGCAGAACCAACAGCAGCCCCGTTTAGGACTGCCCCACCAAAAGTTGTCGCCGTCCCGACAGCACCCGCGACCAACTGTCCAGCTCCATAACCTGCTGCTCCGGTAAGAGCTCCAATACCCATCGCTTTAAAGAAATCACCGCTACTGTTTATATTTCCCGACGCTCCCTGCATAAAGGTATTCATCATAGCTCCAAAAATAATTGCCTCAATCAAGAACTCCCCGCTCGGGTCAGTATAGATCAACGGATTATTAAGGCAATAACTATATCGGTTAAAGTTTTGGCTAAAGTCGGGCATCTGCACGCAGGGGTCAGGGGAAAGGAAGCGCCCCAGCAAAGCATCGTACATCCGTCCGTTCATATCAATGACGCCAAATTCGGGCAGATGCTCATGTCCTGTGTAGCCGCGAGCAAAGCCAATGGTGTTTTGGCTCACCGTTTGCCGGCCCCAAGCGTCGTATGTCGCGTTAAATACAGATGCGCCATTGTTGTCGGTCAGCGACAGAATACTTCCCAGGTGGTCGTTATGGGCGTAGTAAATTTTATCGCTTTGCCCGGATTGTTTCACATATACAGCTGCCAAGCCATCGCCGCCACCAATATAGTAAAGCTCGCGGGTGGTGCCGTTCAGCTATTATTTTCAAAGAACGTTTGGCTAATGTAGCAAAAGTTTAAAAGAAGCCATCCGACAGTTGCCGGACAGCTTCAGTTCTTCGTTTTACTAATTTTTAGCCTGTTTCAATTCTACCAAATTGCACACCAATCACAGATCGGCGCGAGCGGGGGAATAATATTATTCCTTCTCAATTGTAAAAGCTGTGTTATTTGCCAACCATATTAAAAGTGAAGCAAATATATTAATGATGAAATACTTTAAGTTTACCGAGAAATATCATTCAATCATTAGTTTATGAATTGTCACAATATAATGAGAGTTTGAAACTTCATTGACTCCTGAATAAAGAACATAATCTCTCCCATTGACACTCCTAACCTTAAAAAAATTGACAAATCCACCGCATTCAGCCTTTGAATATCGTCCTAAGTTTAGAAGGCTTTTATAATCATTAAATTTTGACGGAACATTTCCACCTGAAAACTGAGAGTCTATTATTCTATTAAAATCAATTTCTAAAGTATCCTCACCTATAGATAGATTTACCTTATTAGATTTATCTCTAATATTATCGAATACTAACTCATTAATTTGGAACTGTCTAAGAATTTTCATAATCTAATTTTTAAAAAAGTGGAACTCCCGGTAAAAATTGTATTCCAGGTTCAAAGTTTAGAATTTGAAATTGTTCTAAGCCTCCTCGCATACCAAAAGCACCAAGTGCTCTTGATCGTTGAAGGGTAACACCTTTGGGAACAATAACTTCCTGAATATAGCTAGCTGTATTTGAGGAAGGTAAAGCCAACCCCTCTCTAGCAAAAGCACTCGACTTAGGCGCTACTTTTGTGAGGAACGCTCCGCCATTTGGATTACTTGAATAAACGCGATAAAAAGTTGATGTTTCCTCAGTTGTAAAAGATACAATTTTTCCTCCTGCATTTGGTACCATTCCTTGTGGAAGTGCTTTCAATCCCGGTTTAGCGAGGAGATCCTTTTACAATCTCATTTCTGCTTGGTTCAATTTTTTCAATTTTATGTCCTGCTTATTCATTTGGATTTGAGCTATAAATTCATTTCTATGGATTAACATTTTTTGTAAGCTTTGAAACCACTTATCAAAAGAACCATGCCAAGCTTCAAAAAGCTGCATATTCCACTTCTTACTTTCTTTTTGCATTTGCTCCAAGGTGCTTTGGACGTCACTTTTCCCCAGATACAAGGCTGTAAGAAATTTAAACTCATACAAATCTGCTTGCTTGCCAGGATGGGCTTTAATTAGTATATCATTAAAACGTGCATTGACTAAATCAATAATATTTTTCAAAGAAATGTCTTTATCAAAAGGAAGCAATATTTGTTTTCTTGCACATTCTAAAACTTCAGAAAAATAAAGACTGTGCTTGTCATATGGTATTGAAAACTGTAGCCCTTTCTTATTATATAACTCCTGTAGTATAATCGGATTATCTAAACATGATTTTAAATCGCTTTTCCATATTGGGTACACAACGAAATGAGGCCTATAGCTCTCTGTTCTTGGTAGTTTGGTTAATTCTATCCCCATTATTGTATGTCCTATTATTTTGTACAATTTGTTTTGTGCAAATTCTGTTAGCTGAGGAAAGGCATTTAGCCATTCCTCAGTTATCTTTTTCTTAATTATTTTTGATTCTTGCATCATTTTCAAGGTTTAATTATTTGTATTGGTAAACCAAAATTATTCCAGTATTTAGTGTACTGCGCTCGACTCATAACAGCATTACCAAATTTGAAGTCGTATATAATTCCATTAGCGTTATCAAGCACATCAAGAAACCCTCTATTACCAACGCCGTTGTTAAAAAATTTGTTTACCTCAAGGCCTCTACTTCCATAAATACTTTGATAACGTTCCAAAAGGTTGGTTGCATATGTATGTTTTGCAGTTCCTGCAAATCTTCCTGTACCACCAATGGCATTTTCTGCCCTTGTAGCTACACTTTGAACAAGTTCAGCATTTGTCAGTGCCGGTTTAGCGGCTAACCCAGCTCCTCTAGTCAACAATGATCTGCCAGCAGTGTATAATGAAGCAGTCCCTTCAATACCTCCGGTTGCGACAAATACCAATCCATGAATGGCAGTTTTGGTTACTGGATGGTTCAAAAAGGCTAACTGCCCCTGGTGGATCTTTTGCGTAATCGCCGCCACTTTAGAGAGATCTCGCCCGTAAACATATACCGGATTTAAAGAATATTGAGCTTCGTACAAGCCATTTTGTAGGAGACGAACCTTTCCTGGTCCGCCATCGGTGGCAAAAGCCAGAAAATTAGGGTCTTTGGGGATGTTAAAAAGTTTTGAAGGGTTCAGAGCGTCTGTTGCAAAACCGTTTAAGCCGCCAATCTGAGAATAGGCGCCGAGACCGGACGAAGCCATTCCTATATATGTCCACGGGCTTTTCCAGTTCCAGTCTCCCGGATTGAAAGGATTACCACCGGTATTTGCAGCGTGCATAAAATTGGCTTGCACTCCGCCAAAATAAGCCATTGCTGCAATGTAAATAAGCTCCCCTATCAGCTCCCCACTAGGGTCAGTATAAATAAGCGGGTTATTGAGGCAATACGTATACCTATTATAATTCTGACTAAAATCGGGTAACTGCACATAGTTATCCGGAGAAAGAAAACGGCCCAACAACGGGTCGTACATCCGTCCGTTCATATCGATTAGCCCAAATTCGGGTAGGTGTTCGTGGCCGGTGTAGCCGCGAGCAAAGCCAATGGTGTTCTGGCTAACGGTTTGCCGTCCCCATGCATCGTAGGTCGCTTTAAATACCGATGCGCCATTGTTGTCGGTCAGCGACAGGATACTTCCCAAGTGGTCGTTATGGGCGTAGTAAATTTTATCGCTTTGCCCGGATTGTTTTACATATACCGCTGCCAAGCCATCGCCGCCACCAATGTAATACAACTCGCGGGTAACGCCGTTCAGCTATTATTTTCAAAGAACGTTTGGCTAATGTCGCAAAAGTTTAAAAGAAGCCATCCGGCAGTTATGCCGAGCAGCTTCTTTCTGTTTATTAATTTAGTTTACATTGTCGTTAAACATTACAACTGCACTCCCACTTAGCTCTTTTCCTCCAGCACAGGCCGGCCACTGATCACAGATCAGCGCCAGCGGGGGGGAGTTCTTCTTTTATTATCGGGATTTTCAATGGTAAATACTCAACATCTTTTCGACCTTTTATAACTATATCATTATCCTCTAAATCAATATCTTTGTACATCTCCAAGAAAAATTCTACTCCATTTCTATCTTTATCTATTTCTTTTTCAAAAACTATAGTACTTCCCTTTTCCAATGTAAATTTAGAGTACATGCCATCTTTCTTAAAGTTTACCCAAACAGCCGCTTTCAAAGGTTGATTAAATAATACGATATCCTTTTCTACCATTCTGTAATCTGCATTCAATTCTAGCTCAAGCCCCTTTTTACAGGCATATTCACAAGCCCCTAATAATTTCTTATTCTTAATTGATTTTGCAGAACGACTTAAATAACTACAAGCCTTACTCCATATCATTATGTCTTGTTCTTGATAGCTCAGCTGTCTAAACTCATTAATATCAAATATTCCATAGTACCTTAAATGTCCGCCATAGTAATATGCGTCATTTTTAGGAATTTTTGGAAATAATTCGTAAGTCCTTTCTGTCGAGAAATCTATATTTATAAATTCGATCTTCTTACCATCGTATTTTTCATTCAGCAACCTATTTAATAAAGTACCTAATGAAAAAAACCTTTCATTTAAATCGAGAAATTCTATTTCTCCATCTTTAAACCAAAATAATGTTCTATCAATCTTCATAATTACCATCTAATTGGAAGTCCTGTATTAAAATTCACTGGGTAAGGTATTTTCATGCCTGCCAATGCATACTGTCCTGTAGAGCTGTAATGCAACTTCTTAAGTACTTTTCCAGCATATGCGATTTTTAGGCATAACATTTGAGAACTTGCCGTATGCTTCTGGACCAGCTTGTGGTTAACAAAGCAACGCTATAACAAAAAAGCCCGACATTGCCGGGCCTTTTTGTTATAAAAGATTGAGTTTTCCTTCTCTCCAAAGATGAAGCGTTGTTTTCGCTGTTAGCCCAGTAATACTTGACGACACTGCTAATTCCTCCAAAGCTTTTTGAGCTAAATCCGGAAAAACTTTCAAGGTAAATGTAGCAGCCCACAACCTAACATTTTCATCAGAAGTATTGAGTAACTCACTAAAAACTTCTGTTTGACTCTGCTCTTTAGCGAAATTGTACAAAGATTGTAATTTCTTATGAAGCTTATTTGCTTTCTTGTGGTCTCCAACGGAGATTGCTTTGCCATGTTCGGTAGCCTCAACCACAAAGTGGTTTCTTATTTCTTCTTTTGTCATAATTAATATCCAAAGCGTTTTAACACATCTAAACCATATTGATATTGCTGTTGAAAATTCAAGGTATTTACATAGTCTCTAACTCTCATACTTGTACCAGGCATTAATGAATTATAATGACCTGAGACTTTAGCATGTATTGAACCAGCACCATGCGGCAATTTAATCAAATTACCCTTATTGTGTATAGCTTCTGGCCCAAACTTGGCAATATTAGCTGGGTTTTGCTCTACGACGTGATGCCAAGCCTGTCCCTTTCCTGCTGGTCCCAAAACTCTTTTAAAAGCAGAGAAAGATTTAAAACCTTGGGGACTTGTATTAGCGGCAAATTGAGTCAGTGGCTTGACCGCTTCAGAACCTCTTGAAATCCATTTCATGGCTCCTATTTCCGGTGCTATAGGAAGTAGCGTTAACGCAAGCTGGGTCATTGGATGGTTGAAAAAGGCCAAATGCCCCTGATGTATCTTTTGCGTAATCGCCGCCACTTTAGAGAGATCTCGCCCGTAAGCATATACCGTATTTATAGAATATTGAGCTTCGTACAAGCCATTTTGTAGGAGACGAACCTTTCCTGGTCCGCCATCGGTGGCAAAAGCCAGAAAATTGGGGTCTTTGGGGATGTTGAAAAGTTTTGACGGGTTTAAAGCGTCTGTTGCAAAACCGTTCAAGCCGCCAATCTGAGAATAAGCGCCAAGACCGGACGCAGCCATTCCTATGTATGTCCACGGGCTTTTCCAGTTCCAGTCTCCCGGATTGAAAGGATTACCACCGGTATTTGCAGCGTGCATAAAATTGGCTTGCACTCCGCCAAAATAAGTCATTGCTGCAATGTAAATAAGCTCCCCTATCAGTTCCCCACTAGGGTCAGTATAAATAAGCGGATTATTGAGGCAATACGTATACCGATTATAATTCTGACTAAAATCGGGTAACTGCACATAGTTATCAGGAGAAAGAAAACGGCCCAACAACGGGTCATACAACCGCCCGTTCATATTCACCAGTTTAAACCAGGGCAGGTATTCGTGCGAGGTAAAGCTTCGCCCGGCCAGTAAATCGGGCTCACCACTAAGCGTGTAGCTCCAATCGTCCTTGTCCCGCCGACGGCCCCAGGCATCGTAGCTGTACTCGGCGGTAACCGTGTTGGAGGTGTTCACCTGGTGGGTAATATTGCCCAAATAATCGCGTAGCAAATAGTACCAGGAAGTCGATCCACTTTGGGTTATAGCTACTACCGGCGCAGTGTAGGCGTCGCCTCCAATCCAGGTGTATTCTTTTGTTGTGGCTCCTTCGGTCTCCTTGATGTAGCGGCTGCCCACGTACCAGCGGGTCAGGATGGTACTGCCCAGGTTGGTCACCAGCATTTTTGCCCGTTGCCCGTCGCTGTTGTAAGTAAACGCGGCATGGTAATCGCCTTCGTCAATGGTGCTAACCTGTTCAAACGAAGTATAGGTAGCTTGCTGCAATACATCGGAGATTAACCCGCTGGAAGTTTCCACGCCGGTCAGCGCGTAAGGTTTGTCGGGTGGTTGTAATCAAATATACTCCCTACATCGCTTTTGACCGTGATGTTCCCGTTGGGGGCGTAATCCATGGTCAGGTTTTGCGGGCCGGTGACAGTCAGCAGCCGGTCGAGGTTGTCGTAGATAAAGGTTTCGGTTTTACTGCGCAGGTTTTCATTTTTTTCAAAGAACGTGTGCTTCAATTTTATTAAAAGAAGCCATCCGCCTGTTGGCTGACAGCTTCTTTTACGAATTAAACCAGTTTATTTTTTTAGTAATTAATGAGATTACTAAGATTTTGTTATAATTGAAAAATGAACTCTATTTGAAATGGCATTAATAAAAGAAAGTTCAACATCTGACAAGTCTACCCCAACACCGGCATTATCCGTTTCAATCCAAATCCAAAAACTGACATCATAAAGTGAATTATTTTTGAGTTGGTTCAATATTTCTAATTTATTCTCTAATAATGATTTAAAATATAAAATATGAGGAGATAAATCTTCCTTTTCAGAAATGATAGTTTCAGATTTGATTGCCCAATAGTTTTGGAATCTCTTAGCAACATAACCCGTATGCTTTGAAGAAAATATTTCTCCTTTACTGTATGAGCTAAAAGGTTCAAGGTCTAATAGCTTCGATATAGTTTTAGGATCAACTTCATGAGAGGTTATGCCCAATTCACAATAAGATTTGTAGAAAAAACAATCTGCTTTTACCATAATAAAATTCTTAATACAAGTAATCAAGTATATTATCTATATATTCCCACGTCTTAGACCAAAAAGAACCATCGCTTCCAATATTCCCATGAAAATTTGGAGATAAATTGTTGGCTTTTTTCATGGATTCAATAGCAAATTTACCTTCTTCTTTGGTAATGTTTAATGCTTTAAGAGTTCCCTTTTCTAAGGTGTGTCCTCCATATTGAATTATCTTAACTCCTTTTGGAAATCCTGGAATTGGTGGTGTACCTGTAATTATACTATGGCCTGTGTAAGGCTCAATACCATAACGAGCACCAGAAGGGCTTATAATATAGTCTTTTACTCCCATGCCGTTAACATTACTGTTCCAACCCCCTATAGCTGCATCAATGGCCCTGTTAGTTATTTCCTCGGGTGTCGTATTCCGGCCGTTCAGGTTGTAGTTGCCGCCGCCACCGGCAGCCGTGCTCCAGGAAACATCCCAGTCATTATTACCAAGCGAGACCCCTATGTCAACTATACCGGCAATGGATGCTCCAAATGTATATTCAACAGAGCCTGGATGCACCAACCCATACCCAGCTACATATCCGGCTAAGCCGCCAACAAAAATACCTGCATAGGTCTCGAAACTCTTCCAGTTCCAATTCCCGGCATTTAGTTCCCAGCCATTGGCCTGGGCCCCTCCTATATATGCGCCAAGCATGGCAAGGCCGGCAGGAGGGCAAAATACCGTTGTAACCGCGGCAGCTGCTAAATAGACTCCGGTTGCAACTGAACTAATATTATTTCCGATCCACTTTGCCGCTTTTACAAATGGCTTAAATATTCCCCAGGTGTAACCGCTTATGTCTGCATATTTCAGCGGGTTATTCAAACAGTAAGAATACCGGTTATAACTTTGTGTGCCATCTGGATTTTGCACATAAGGATCAGCTGAGAGGAAACGGCCGACAACAGGATCGTAAAGTCTTCCGTTCATGTTGTACTGTTCAAACCACGGTAAATACTCATGCGAGGTAAAGCTTCGCCCGGCCAGCAAATCAGGTTCTCCGCTCAGGGTGTAGCTCCAATCGTCCTTGTCCCTTCTTCGTCCCCAGGCATCGTAGCTGTACTCGGCGGTAACCGTGTTGGAGGTATTTACCACATGGGTGATGTTCCCCAAATAATCCCGCAGCAAATAATACCAGCTTGTATTGGCTCCTTCTTTTACCGCTACCACCGGCGCGGTATAAGCATCGCCGCCAATCCAGGTGTATTCTTTGGTAACGGCGCCTTCGGTTTCCTTGATGTACCGGCTGCCCACGTACCAGCGGGTCAGGATGGTACTGCCCAGGTTGGTCACCAGCATTTTTGCCCGTTGTCCGTCGCTGTTGTAAGTAAACGCAGCATGGTAATCGCCTTCGTCAATGGTGCTTACCTGCTCAAAGGAAGTGTAGGTGGCTACCTGCAAGGCATCCGGGACCAACCCGCTGGAAGTTTCCACGCCGGTCAGTGCATAGGGTTTGGTCGGGTGGTTGTAATCAAATACACTCCCTACATCGCTTTTGACCGTGATGTTCCCGTTGGCCGCGTAATCCATCGTCAGGTTTTGCGGGCCTGTTACCCCGGTCAGCCGGTCGAGGTTGTCGTAAGCAAAACTTTCGCTTTTGCTGCGCAGGTAGTTTTCCCGGGAGTTCAAATTACCGGTTACCCCGTTAAACGAATATCGGTAGTCCTGGCGGTATGTGCCGCTGTTCTGGGCTTTGGAATAAGTCGGGTAACCGTAGCTGTCGAAACCAAAGGTGCCGTACAGGCTGCTGCCGTAGGTTGCCGCTGTTATTTGCTGCCGTTCGTTCATCGCCGTTACTGTAAAACGGGTTGCCCCGCCTGCCGAGATGGAAGCCAGGTAACCGTAACTGTTGTAGTTGCTGGTTTCCACAATGCCGGAAGGGTGTGTCCGTGTTTCCATACGTCCTTTACTATCGTAAGTAAAAATAGTGGAAAAAGTGGAAGATCCGGGTATGGTTTCCGAAATACTGTCTATACGTCCTTTCATGTCGTAGCCATAATTACGGCTTACGCTGCCCGGCGCACTGATGCCAGTCAACTGCTTGTTGCCGTTGTAGCTGTAGACAGTGGCGCCCTCCGGGCTTACTTTCGTGTCCAACCGTCCGTCGGCGTGGTAATTATACGTGGTGGTCTGGTTGCGGGCGTTCTTCTGTGTCTTTATCTGCCCGAAGGAATCGTAGGTGTACTCGATGGTACCGGCGCTTGGGTCAACTAATTTGGTCTGGTTGCGTGCGGCATCGTTGTATTCCATGGTGGTCACCACGCTTCCGGGGGCCGTGATAGTTTTCACCTTGCCGTCGGGATAATAGGCATACACAATATCGCCACCGTTGTCATGCGCTTTGGTAAGCAAGCCCTGGCTGTCGGTTTCTTTCCAGCTGGTTTTCCCGCCGGTGGTTTCGGTTACCCGGTTGTTGCTGTAGGCAAAGGTGGCGTTCCTGCCCGATGGCCGGGTTATGGACGTTATCCTCCCGTAGTTGTCGTAACCATTCGTGTTCCACTGTGAAGGCGAAACGGAAGCGCTGGGTTCCGATACCCGGTACACCTGGTTTTTGTTGTTGTACTCGGTCACGGTATAAATATCGGCGCCGCTGAACCCTTTCACGTCCGAGCGGATTTCGCGCCCGAGTTTGTCGTGCCAGGTTTTCGAAAGCGAACCGTCGTTGCCCGATTGCTGCACGTAATAGCAGGCGTTGGTCGGCCCGTCGGTAAGCCCCCAGTTATACGCGGTGGTGGTCACAAAGCCATCGGGTTGGGTTTGGGTTGCCACCCGACCCATGTTGTCGTAGGTATAGGCAGTGGTATTGCTAAGGTAATCCACCTCCGACTGTAACCGCCCGTAACTGTCGTAGTTTTGGGTGGCGGTATGCCCCAACGGGTCGGTTGTTGTTTGCACCCGCACATTGTCGGCGGCATAGGTGTAAGTGGTGGGCCGCGATACGCCCCCGGCGGTGGCCATTTCTTTTTTCAGGTTGCCGTTGGGGTAATACACGTGGCTATACCGTATTTGTTTGTCGGTGCCGGGGAAGTGCACCTCGGCCGTGTCGCGGTTGGAAGTGGCGCTGAACTCGCGGTCGATCACCCTGGTGATGCTTTCGCTGCCCCGGGTATAAACCGTGGTGGTTTTGGTTGGGCGCCCCAGCAGCCAACTGGTTGTATTGTTGTTATAAATACGGGTAACTGCTTCGGAACCCTCGGTAGTAGTTCCCTGTTTATAGGTTTTGGTGACCGTACCGGGGTTGCCATAATCATCCAGGCCCGAAATGCTTGTTGTCACGGACTGCCCGGTCAGGTTGTTGGTCTGCACCGAGGTGGATATGTACGGCAAAATCCGTTTGGTCGGTGCATCCAACACTTTCTGTGTCCAGGTATTTGAAGTGGTTTCGATAACAGTCCCCCCGGTTGTTTTTTTGGTCACGGTGGTAACCTGCGGGTAATAATACGTGGTGTTGTAACCCGACTGGCTTTCGGTTACAATTCCTGATAAGTGCTCTGTTTCATTTATCTGGGCAAAGCCCAACATGCCCTTACCTTGCCGGTGTATCCTTAATCCTTTGTAGGTATATTCAAAGGATTTTGCGGCACAATCGTTATACCAGACCCTGTTTACTACGGTCAAAGGCCCCTGATATTTGAAAACCGGAAAGCTGGCCGTTGCAGTTCCTTTCTCATAACAGTATGGATTGGTCAACTTAGAATAAACAGGTTCAATCGTATTCCCTAGTCCATCGCCAATGAATTTGAGCAGTAAATCGGTTGCCCCGGTGGTAACCATACGCCGGAAACCGGTAGAAGATGGAGTAGATAATATATCGGTTTTCCCGTCCCCGTTAAAATCACCCAGTGAATACCCGTAATCTTTATTCAAATAGGTGTTTTCCTGGTATTGGCTTGACATATTATCCCCGTTTAAGTTCGAAATAAAGTAATACTGACGGGGATTATTACTTGTATTCTTACTTAACGCAAGGACATCTGTGCGTCCGTCTGCATTAAAATCACCCGTATATACATTGTCATCTTTCAGATTGGTTTTCTTTCTCGTAAAATAGTGGGCTTCAAAACCGGTACCGGTTGATAACCGGGTTTGCCACTCCGACCAGTCATAAGTGCCGGAACCGTATAAAAACATATCCGTTTTCCCATCACCATTAAAATCGCCCAATTGCAGGTGATGGTCTTTTGTAGGCCAGGTTGATGAATATAATTGGGTCAAGGAATTCCCGTTAACCGTGTATATTTTCAATCCGTTGCTGTCTAGAACCCAGATATCCGTTTTCCCGTCGCCATTAAAATCTCCAACATAGCTTTTATCGCCCCAACTGGGGATAGATGCTGAATATTTCAACTGCATTGTGGAATGAAGTGTTGTTGTGTATAATGAGTAAACATTCAACTTATTATTCCCGTCATCTTTACTTTTGACAAATAGGTCGCTCACTCCATCGCCATCAAAATCAGATGAATAATTGTACCAGGCAATATAGTACCTATCAATAATAGATCTTGTTGCCAAAGTGAACGAATTAAAATGATCTCCAGCCGAAATTGCATAAACGAAGGTAGATAAGCCCAAAAACAAAACTTTGTCAATATCTATCAGTACGATATCATCCAGACCATCTCCGTTCAAATCGGTAGGGATGGCTTGATCGATCTCATAATCAGATGTGCCGGAAGCGCTCAAATCAAAATATCCCCAACTGTCTTTTCCGATAAATAATCTCCAATCTTTTAAATTTGATTTTTTCACAGCAAAGATATCTCCCCGGCCATCACCGTTAAAGTCCCCGGTGTACAGGTTGAAATTAGATGAAAGATCAGCCTGCGTATGTAAATAGGTTTCAGCGCCCAACGCGATGTTTCCCGGTTGATGGTAAGTAAATGCCGTCGAGTTCATCCGGCTTCCGCCAACGCCGTATTCAATCACCTCGTTCAGCACCGAATAGCGGGTATAGTTCGAATACGGGTAGTTGTACTTAAACTCGTACTTTTTCACCACGCTCGAATTGTATTTCACCTCGATCTTGTCCAGGACCAGGTTTTGTTCAATCTTGCTGCCCTTCAGGTAAGCGGTGGTTTTATCGCTCCGCTGCTTGTAATAAAAGGTGACCGTGTTGGGGCCGTAGGTGATCTCGCCCAGGTAAACCGAGCCGTTATCTTTGATGTACTCGTAGTTCATCTGGTTGCCATACGCATCGGTTACCTTGCTCATATACCAGTTCACCACCTGGCTGTGCCCGTCGATGGTTTGGTCGGCATCGCTGTCATAGCCGTACTGGCAGTCCAGCCCGCTTTTGGTTTCGGCCAGAAACTGGGTCGGCCCGTTCCCGTCAGCCGTGCAGGTTACCCGGGTAAAAATGTCGTTGTCGGTGCGGTACTGTGAACCACTGCCACCGTAACTGCCCGATGTACAGACCAGCCGTTGACCATCGAGGCTGAAACGGTCGTTGCTGTCGAGGTTGACGCCACCGGCCACACCGTCGTGGTAATAGGTTTTACCGGTACGCGTAATGGCTGAGATGCCTGAAATATTCCAGCCGTATCCGACCACGCCGGGCCCGCCCATGCTGTTGTAGGTAATGGTCAGGCTGGGCTGCAAGCCCGCCACGCCGGGCAGCACATCAATCGGGATGGTGTAAGTGGCCCCTCCGGCCGGGGAGACATCAAACGCCCCCTGCGTGGCGCCAACGAGGTAGGAGGTGTTCAGGCTGCGGGTTTCCGGGTCAACAACCGAACCGTAGTACATATCCCCGGCAACTATGGGGTTTTGGATTTCGGCCGTCAGGCTGCCCCCCGAAGGCGTGTAGCTGTAGTTTGCCCCCAGGGTGATGCTGTTGCGGGCATAGTGTGTTTTAGCGCCGCTCTCGGGGCTGGTCATCACAATGTCGAACTCCTGCCCCCGAACGGTTTGTATCCCCATTGCCAGCAATAAAATGAGGAAAATATGTTTTCGTTTCATTTCCAATAGATTTAAAGTTAGGTCCCCTCTGGCCACACGGCGCCACACGGCAATGAAAGCTCTGTGACTGTGTCACCCTGAACTTGTTTCAGGGCCTCATTAAGATATAGGTGCTGAAACAAGTTCAGCATGACGATGACATTCAGAGGCCGGGGGAGGGGCTGTATTTTACTCTTTAATGATTTTCCACTCGGAGACCGACTGGCCGGAAGAGATTTTCAGGATGTACATGCCCGGGGGGCGGTTGCTTAGGTCAACCTGGCTTGTTTCGTCGGTGACTACCTGGTCGGCAATCAGCGCCCCCTGCATGTTATATACCCGCAGAAAAACCTGCTGTTCCTGCCCCTGGAGCGGGATTTCGATCCTTAACAGTCCCTTTGTCGGGTTGGGATAAATTCTGATCTCACGCTCATCCAATATTCCTTCAAACACCTCCTGCTCCGGGTTTTCACCCAAGGCCGAAGCCAGGCTGGCGCTTTTAAGCGTGATAAGCTGCCGTTCAATCCGGTTCCCGGATGCGTCGTAATCAAACTCGTAAACCTTGGTTTGGGCGAAGCCGGATATCCCAACGGACCATGCTGCTGCCAGCAACACAATCAGTAAACCATACCTGCGTTTCATGGCGGCCTATTTTTTAGCAGCTTCCAGCGCTTCAACCCTTGCTTTGAGATCGTCGATCACTTGCTGTTGTTCCTGGAAAGCTTTCACCAGGACAGGGATCAGCTCGGTGTAGCGGATGCCCAGCACACCATTTTTGTCTTCCACGACAATTTCCGGGAAGATTTTCTGCATTTCCTGGGCAATAAACCCCATCTGTTCTGTTTCCGCTTTTTTGTCTGCTTCCTGCCCCGCTTTTTCAGATGGTTTCATCTTGTAGGTCACCGGCCGGAGGCCTTTTACCCGCTCGCTTGCCGATGGTAAATCCTGAATATTGGATTTCAGGCTGGCATCGGAGTAGTATACATCGCAATAGTAAAAAAACGCTTGATAAGCATGGACTTCGTTCCACATATAACCGTAGTTCCCGAGAGAACTCCAACCTGAAACCGGATAGAGTTCACCCCATTGATAGATTAACTGATTACTGTTGTCGTTTATACTAAATGTGCCATTTACATCGAGTTGATAGGTCGGATTGGTGTTGTTAATACCCACTTTACCGGTACTGTTCACTTTAATCTGTGCGTTTACTGAAAGGATAAACAGGCCGAATACGGCCAGAAGTATAATTTTTTTCATCCGTAAATAATTTGTTTTTTTAATTGTTGGATGGAACTCACATGTTGATGAAGATTATCTTCATTGGTGTTTGTGTTCGCAAGCAACATGTTCGTTTCATTCTTATTGGTTTTTTACGGGGATTTCCCCCGGGATTAATGATTTGTTTTGTTGTTTATGCCGTTGCCGGGCAGCTTGCTGATTTGGTTTTTCCCGCCTTGCCTTCCATGCACCGTGGAAAAGGCTTCCACGGTGTATGGAAAAGGCTTCCACAGACCGTGGAAGGTGCTTCCACGAAACGGGAAAGGGGAAAACCCGTTTAGCTTACGGTGAGTTCGGCCGGTAAGCTGCCTGCACGCAAGCCGTTTGTTTTGTACAAACCGGCCCGCACCTCGAGGCGGTAGTTTCCACGAGAGAGGGCAGGCACCAGGAAGTCGAGCTGCGAGGGTTTGTTGTTGGA
>QKEH01000016.1 GCA_003252385.1 Bacteroidota bacterium
AAATCCTGCAAGCCGTCCGTTATATCGTAGGAGTTTAGTTCTCCAGTCTCCGGGAAATACCTGACTAATCCCCGATTCGTCGAACACCATAAAGAATTTTCATCGTCTTCAACAATGGCTTTGATTACGTTATTGGGCAATCCACTTTCGGAGGTGATGTGTTCAAATTTCAAGGATGAAATCTCCTGACCGGCACGTACCCGGTTTAAACCTCCACCCATGGTTCCAATCCAAACATCGCCTTGTCGCGACTGAAAAATGGGCAGGACGTAGTTATGGCTTAACGAACGGGGATCGTCCTGCTGATGTTTATAGGCAATAAATGTAGGATGGTCGTTATATTTGAGATCATGGGTTAGTATACACACGCCCTTTTCGGTACCCAGCCAGATATTTCCCTCAGGATCTTCCATAATACTGCGCACTACTGCCGATGAAATGCCATTGCGTTGCTCTGGCAGAAACGAATGATTCACAATCCGACGTGGACTCCCTTCTTTTTCGGGGTAAACCACATACAAACCGTGCTGATAACTGGCTAACCACAGTACGCCATTTCTATCCTGATAAATGTCGAAAATGGCATAAAAATCTTTTGAATATTCGGGGGTATAAACCGAACATCTCCCCTGGTTATAGTTTATTTCGGCAAATTTCAAAGGGTATCCCAAACCTGCATACACGGTATTCTTACCTCCGGAAGCCGCAATGGAATACACTTCGCCAGGATAAGTGGTTTTGTTAAATACATTCGAATGGACAAATCCTGCCTGGTAATCCCGCTGTCTGGCAGCGCTAAGAAAACTAATCACTCCATCTTCTGAGCCTATCCATACATTCCGATCCTTGTCCTCGTAAATCGATCGTATATTGTTCTGGGTAGTATACTTTCTGAAACGGTTGATATGAGGCACAGAGCTTAGAATCCCCCGCCCATTTACTCCGATCCACACCATACCACTTGGTTCGGCATATAATGAGCTGATTACTTTGTCGTCCCAGTTGTTCTCCATCGTAATGGATTGCTCCTGAATTCCTTTTGCATAGATGCCGTTGTATTCGATTCGGTAGCAGCGTAAATCAGAAGCATTTCCGGCGCACCAAATTCTGCCATCGGCATCAATTACAGCCTTACGAATGGGATAGTCAACCAACCGTTGCCCCCAGGAAAAGGTACCCTTGCTGTAGTTCGGGTAAACTATATTGATACCCGCAATACCAAAAATCAGATAATGCCCTTCCTGTTTGAGTATTTGAAAACAATTTCCGTATTGAATTCCCGTTGCCTCTTTTATAGACAGATTTAACGTATCCGTTCCGTCCGGCACATAATAAACCCGTTCATCGCCAGTTAGCAATATGGCATGGTTTTCATCTTCAAAAACAGAACTGACCCGTTTTAGCGAGCCCGTTAGCTGAGGCTCCAAAAAATCATTGAAATCGAGGTATTGGTAACTGTCACGTGATTTGGGTATTAAAACATACCCTCCATCAAACGTCCCCACCCAAATCATTCCCGAGCTACTGACATGAATGGTCATTACGTGCTCTTTGCTGGGAGCATTGGGGCATAATTCGGTAACCGACCGAAACCGATTTAGTCCCAGGTCAAAAATAAAAAGCCCTTCGTCGGAAGATCCAATCCATAATCGACCATAACAATCTTCATCCAGGGTATAGATCAAATTGCTGATGATGGATCCGGGCTTGTCCGGAGTTACCTGATAAATTTTAAAGTCGTAACCATCGTATCTATTAAGTCCGTCGTTGGTTCCAAACCACATAAAACCACGACTGTCTTTAAAAATACAGTTCACATCGTTCTGCGATAATCCGTTAAGCGTGGTCAGGGATCGAAAGCTAACCTCAGCCCCCCGGGTAATAAACGTGGCGTTCCCGAGAATGAAACATCCAACAAACCAAACTAAGAAACGGATGATTTTACTGCGATTGGGAATGCAATACAATTGAAACATATCTGATTTTGTGATCATTGCTGCTCAAAGATAATAAAATTCGGCTGAGTGGTTTTTCATACCAGCCATGCTCCCTAGGTCTGCAAAAATCGGGTTTACAGGTGCTGATTATCCCCGAAGCCGGTTTACTGACATTTAATTAGGATCCGGTCTGCCTGGCGCGTTTAATCGGCGAAAGGCAGTTAGTTAGATACTTTTCTGATTATAAGGTGGTTCCTGGTTTTAATTTACCAAAATCTCATCAATCCAGTCGGTCACTTTTTGTTCCAACAACACCAATGGCAAACAGCCCGATTCCAAGAGTAGCGCATGAAATGCCTTGACATCGAATTTATCGCCCAATTGTCTTTCGGCTCGATTCCTCAACTCCCTGATTTTAAGTTGCCCAATTTTATACGACAGCGCCTGAGCCGGACCTGACATGTACCGTTCCACCTCGGCAATTACCTGATCTTCCGGTAGGGCTTCGTGCTGAAGAGAATACGCAATAGCCTCTTCGCGCGACCAACCTTTATGGTGTATGCCTACGTCCACTACGAGTCGGATGGCACGGTGCATTTCGTTGCTCAACATTCCAAAGTACTGATACGGATCGGTGTATAACCCCAACTCGGTTCCTAACGATTCGCAATACAGTGCCCAGCCTTCACCAAAGGCATTGTACCAAATCTGACGCTGAAATTCAGGTAATACCTTATTCTCCTGTTGCAAAGCTATTTGGTAATGATGACCGGGAATAGCTTCGTGTAAAAAGAGACATTCACTGGTGAAGATGGTATAATTACGAACATCAGGGATCGGAACATAAAAGATCCCAGGACGGGTACCATCCAATGAGCCGGGGCTGTATCCGGCACTGGCGGTTTTCTCCATAAAGGATTCGGTACGCCGTATCTCGAAGCTGGTCTTTGGCACTTTGCTGAATAAAGTCGTTAGTCCGGGCTCCATTCGCTGATGGATGTTGTGGTAGTATGCAAGAACCTGGTCTGGGTCTGAAAATGGTTTTAACGCGGGATTGCTGCGAATGTAACCAAAGAAATCCGGCAAGTCCCCTGCATACCCCATCTGATCCTTTACCTGGTTCATCTCCCCGGTGATACGTTCCACTTCTGCCTCGCCCAATTCGAAAATTTCATCGGCAGTCATCCGGGTTGTGGTATAGTATTTTATCAAGAATTGATACATCTTGTCCCCTCCCGGCAGCTGTCCTATTCCAGCACTTTCGCGACAGGCAGGCAGGTATTCATTACGTAAAAAACCAAGCAGGGTCACGTAAGCGGGCAATACCTCCTGGTGTATACAAGCGGCATAGGCTTGAGTGATCTGCATTCGAACATCGCTGTCCCATTCCCCGGGTAAAGATCGAATGGGATGATAGAAAACATGCTCTTCAATCGGTTCCTGGCAAAAGCTCTCAATCTGAGGAATCATTTTAACCACTATTGCTTTAGGCAGAACATAGCCCGTTTGCATGCCCCGGCGCATTTGTTGTTCGGCAGCACGAAGCCAGTTTAAATAATCTCTGGTACGTTTCAGCCAATTCCAGTAATCGTTGGGTGTTTTAAAGGGTTGAAAGGAGGTACCTCCGGCCAACTGCCCCATTGTAAGTTGCAAAGACCAAAACTGATTTATAGGGAAAACGTTGCACTGAACAGCAGGTCCCTGCAGAATAAGCGCGATACTATCGGAAAACTGTATGGCTTCCAGGTTTATCTCCAATTCCCAACGCAGGAGTTCATAACTAAGATGTTGCTCCCGGTTGAGTTGGGATGGATCGATTTCACTCAGCCGATTGTGGTACGAGGAATAGAAACGGACTAACTTCTGTGTATAGGCGGTATCCAAATCATTGGGCAGCGTATCGTTAAACCGGTTATCTCCCAGAGCAGTTGCAGCCAGGGGAAAAAGCTCAAGGCTTTGCTGATAATAGTTTTTAAAAATTTCATTCAGCAATTCCGAAGAACGGGCGCCTGAATGACATTGATTAAGTACCATAAGTGTAAGTATAGCGGGTAGTATCTTTTTCATACCCACAAAGTACACTAATCTTCCTCTGTATTGCAACCAAAACACACTTTGTTCTGGCGGAGGCTCATCTCTGGCTGCAAATAAGTATAGCCCAACAAAAAAGCCACCCGTGGTTGCGAGTGGCTTTTTTTGGAGTTCGTTATCGGATTAACCGAGATATGTTTTCAATAATTTACTTCTTGAAGTATGACGCAGACGGCGGATCGCCTTTTCTTTAATCTGTCGAACCCGTTCGCGGGTCAGTCCAAAACGTTCGCCAATTTCTTCCAGGGTCATATCCTGACAGCCAATGCCGAAGAACAAGCGCACGATATCCCGTTCGCGATCGGTTAGGGTTGAAAGTGCCCGTTCGATTTCTCGAATCAAAGATTCGTTAAGCAAATCCTTGTCGGCCTTGGGCGAATCGTTGTTCACCAGCACATCCAGCAGGCTATTGTCTTCTCCCTCGGCAAAAGGAGCATCTACGGATACGTGCCGTCCGGAAACGCGCAGCGTGTCCGATACTTTCTCTTTAGGCAGTTCCAGAGTTTCGGCTAATTCCTCCGGAGTTGGTACCCGCTCGTATTCCTGCTCAAATTTAGAGAACGCTTTGTTGATTTTATTTAAGGAGCCCACCTGGTTCAAAGGCAGACGTACAATCCGCGATTGCTCGGCAAGTGCCTGTAAGATCGATTGACGAATCCACCATACCGCGTAGGAGATGAACTTAAAACCGCGAGTCTCATCAAATTTTTCGGCTGCTTTAATCAATCCGAGATTTCCTTCATTAATTAAGTCGGGCAGGCTCAATCCCTGGTTTTGGTACTGTTTGGCCACCGACACCACGAAACGAAGGTTCGCACGGGTTAATTTCTCAAGCGCCAAACGATCACCCTTCTTAATACGTTGTGCTAACTCTACTTCTTCCTCTACGGTAATCAATCCTTCCTTCCCGATTTCCTGCAAATATTTGTCTAACGATGCACTCTCCCGGTTAGTGATTGATTTTGTAATCTTTAACTGTCTCATACTCCTCTAAAAATTTTCCGCGAATTTATATCTTTTTCTATTTAAATTCAATATGAATTAACACTGCCTATGTTGGTTCCGGCTCTCGCGTTTCGATTACAATCCGATGGCGTAGTATTGAACCACTCCATTGGGGTAAATGCCTTCGATAAATACGCCGCCTCGTGTACCTTGTAAAATCTTCTCCAATTCTTCCACTGTATTTACCGGCTTGTTATTCACCTGTGTTATTATGAAACCTTCACGAATCCCTTCGGCTCGGAGTTTTCCGGCACTCAATTCAACCACTTCCACGCCATAGTGGATTCCCAGTTTTTGTTTTTCCTCGGTTTCAAGTGCTCTAAAATGTGCGCCAAGTATGGTGTTGAATGTCGAATTGGAGATGTACTCTGTCTTTCCTTGCAAATTACGTAAGGTAAGTTCGAATTGTTTCGTTTTGTCTTTTCTTTTCACCAGGAGAACAACCTTATCGTTAGGCCGGTAACGATTAATCTGTTCCTGTAGTTCGGTAGCACTGTTTACACTTACGCCATTTATCGCAAGAATAAGATCGCCTTTAAGGAGCCCCGCCTCGTGTGCTGACCCGTCCTCACGCACCGAGGCAATGTAAACCCCTTCAATCTTGGCCATGCCCAGTTCTTTAGCCATATCGGCGGTAACATCCTGAATACTTACCCCCAGAACGGCTCTTTGCACTACACCAAATTCAATGAGATCCAGTACCACTTTTCGCACTATGCTAACAGGCACGGCGAACGAAACGCCTGCATACCCTCCCGAAGGCGAAATGATGGCGGTATTAATTCCGACTAGGTTGCCCTGAATATCGACCAATGCGCCGCCACTATTGCCCCGGTTAACAGCTGCATCGGTTTGTATAAAGGATTCCATGCGATATTTATCCTGAATAATACCAATATTCTTTGCTTTGGCACTCACAATGCCAGCGGTAACCGATGACGTTAAATTGAACGGATTACCCACGGCAAGCACCCATTCCCCCACCTGAAGCGAATCGGAATTTCCCCAGGGAATGTAGTGAAAATCTTCTCCGTCAACTTTGAGCAGTGCCAGATCCGAACTGGGGTCGGCTCCTATGATTTTTGCTTCAAATTCGCGTTTATCATTAAGGGTAACATATACTTTATCGCTATTTTCGATCACGTGGTTATTGGTAACTATATACCCGTCGTTGCTAATAATAACTCCGGAACCAAACCCCACCACGGGCTGGGTATCGCGGTAACTTTCCCCATAAAAAAATTCAAGTATCGGGTTACTGGCCTGCCGGGTGGATTGGGTTTTTACGTGTACTACCGCCTCTACCGAACGTTTGGAGGCTTCCACAAAACTAACCATCGACTGCCCTTCGGCAGTAAAAAAACGGGTGAAACTTGCCGGCTGATTGACTGTGGCAGTGACGATCCGTGCTTCTCGCGGGAAGAGTTTTGAATAAATAAAAACTGCAATCAGGGCACTTAGGATTGCAATGGTAAAAGTCCCCAATAATTTCTTGCTATTCATTACAAAATGTTTTCGGTTAAACATGTAAAATTATAATTCACTAAACGGAATGACTCAAACCAGAACGATATCGTGACGATTACGCATTTTTCCCCTTCTTAGGGAAGCTCAACCTATCAAGCAAAGCGGTGCGATGTGATTTTTTCCCGCTCATTAATTCTGATAATAGGTCTGCAGGCGTTTTTGAAATGAGGCCTTGTTGTAGGCATTAATGGTTGCCACTATTTCCTGAATTTCCGATTTTCGTTGTTCCATTTCCTCGGACGATAATTGCGCTGAGGCTTTAAAAACCACAGATTCCAGGTGGTAGCCTTCGGAGGATAAGGTCATGGCCGCGGCGGCATCAAACTCGTCAAATACCAGAACGGAAGGCAGTTTTCGTTGCGAGTAGCTTTTCACTGCATTTAAAACTGCATTGCTAAGGTAGTTAATTTGTTCTTCGCCCAGGTAATTAGCGCCCAGAATAACTTTTACCAGGTCAATTTTAGCCAGTGTGTTGTATTCACCGTCTGCTTTCATACGGGCATACGCTTTGCTATGGGTAGTTTCAAATAAATTGAGGTATGATGCCGGGAGGTTCTTCAAATCACCCAGGCTGCCTTCCTTTTGTTTGGTTTTATACTCCAATTGTGCATCTTTTTGCGATATAGGTATGTAGTACCCCCACTTATGGGTGCGCTTCCAGGTTTCGGTAACCGGATTGGGTTTCCAATTGGAAACCGGCCTTTTCATAATAGGTTCCTGCAGATTAAGTACCTGCATTTCCAAGGCATAGGAAATGCAATTTATAAAATGAACCCAACCACCACCAAGTTTTGCATTCAATGCACTCCACAAGGTACTGTAGTTACCCTGTGATTGCACCTCAGCAAGAGATGCGGCATACGAATCGCCCGGCATTACTGGGTAGAACACGAATTCAGAGGTAAATTCGGTATTTCGTGCATCCGTGATATGAAACACATCCCGAATGTCGTAGGTGTAGTTGGAGTCGTTGGCCATTTTCATGTAGATTTCGTAATCCAGCTCCCAATTCAACTCAGCCACCTGGGCATGGGTGTTTGTAGCCCAAACAATGCCAACCCAGCCTATTAACCATGTTATCCTCATAATTCCCTGTGTTTAATTCTTCTAAAATTAACCAAATTATCAGGCGCTTTTGCGACTGTTCGATCCTATATTTTCAACAGGTCACCAACCAAAAAGAGGCCGTTGAATCGGCCTCTTGTGTTATGCGTCAATTTTTGCGTATTTGGCATGTTTCTCAATAAAATCGCGACGGGGAGGCACTTCATCGCCCATGAGCATAGCAAAAATCCGATCAGCCTCGGCTGCACTCTCAATGGTTACCTGACGCAGGGTTCGCTGTTCCGGGTTCATGGTGGTTTCCCACAACTGTTCCGCATTCATCTCTCCAAGACCTTTGTATCGTTGAACGTGTACACCGGAATCTTTACCCTTTCCAAACTCGTCAATGGCTGCTAAGCGTTCGTCCTCGGTCCAGCAGTAACGTTGCTGCTTGCCTTTTTTAACCAGGTAGAGCGGAGGTGTCGCAATGTAGAGGTATCCGCGATTGATCAATTCTTCCATGTGACGGAAGAAGAAGGTCATAATCAAAGTGGCAATGTGACTGCCATCCACATCGGCATCGGTCATGATTACTACTTTGTGATATCTGAGCCGCTCCAGATTTAGTGCCTTGGAATCCTCATCGGTGCCAACCGATACACCCAGTGCTGTGAAAATATTCTTGATTTCCTCGTTGTCGAAAATTTTATGCGGCATGGCTTTTTCGACATTCAGAATTTTACCCCGTAATGGTAAAATGGCCTGAAAATTACGATCGCGTCCCTGTTTGGCAGTACCACCGGCCGAATCGCCCTCCACTAAAAACACCTCACAAACTTTCGGGTCGCGATTGGAACAGTCGGATAGTTTACCCGGCAGACCCGATCCGGAAAGCACATTTTTACGTTGCACCAATTCCCGGGCCTTCCGGGCAGCATGGCGCGCCTGAGCTGCCAGTATCACTTTTTGAACAATGGCCTTGGCATCTTTTGGGTTCTCTTCAAGATAGTTGCCCACCATAGCACTCACCGCCTGATCTACCGAACCCATCACCTCCGAGTTGCCTAACTTGGTTTTGGTTTGCCCCTCGAACTGGGGTTCGGCAACCTTAACCGAAACAATAGCGGTAAGTCCTTCACGGAAATCGTCACCGTTAATATCAAACTTCAGCTTGGTAAGCATGCCTGATTTTTCGGCATAGGTCTTCAGGGTTCGTGTTAAACCACGCCGAAAACCAGCCAGATGCGTTCCACCCTCAATGGTATTGATATTATTTACGTAGGAGTGGATGTTTTCGGAGAAGGTAGTATTATAATGAAGGGCTATTTCAACGGGCACTCCGCCTTTCTCAGTCTCGATATGAATGGGCCTTTCAATAAGCGCCTCGCGGGTTTCGTCGAGCATGGTTACAAATTCAATCAGCCCGTGTTCCGAGTAAAACACTTCGTGCGGATGCGATTCGCCGTTGCCGTTTTCTTCCAACTCGCGTTTGTCAGTAATCTCGAGCTTGATTCCCTTATTCAGAAAGGCCAACTCGCGCAGACGGCTCGCCAGAATTTCGAATTTGTACTCGTGTACATTAAAAATATCCTTGTCGGGGAGAAATTCAACCGTAGTTCCCGTACGATCGGTTTCGCCAATTACTTTTACGTCGTAAAGTGGTTTTCCCTTACTATATTCCTGCTGATAGATTTTTCCATCGCGATATACAGTTACTTTTAAATGGGTAGACAGCGCATTTACGCATGAAACGCCAACCCCGTGCAAACCGCCCGATACTTTGTAGGAATCCTTATCGAATTTACCTCCCGCATGCAGTACGGTGAGTACTACTTCCAGTGCCGATTTTTTTTCCTTTTCGTGAAAATCGGTAGGAATACCCCGGCCGTTATCGCTTACCGTAATGGAATTATTTTCGTTAATCACCACCTCAATCTGGTTGCAATACCCAGCTAACGCTTCATCGATGGAGTTATCGACCACTTCATATACCAGGTGATGAAGTCCTTTTAAGGATACGTCGCCAATGTACATGGCAGGCCTTTTCCGAACCGCTTCCAATCCTTCGAGCACCTGAATACTTCCGGCACCATATTCCTTCTGTTGTGCGGTATTTTGATTTGCCTCTTGTTCTAGTTCACTCATATACTGATGTAATTTTATAATATCGCTCACGTAACCACAAACATTTTTCATATCCTGAAAAACAAGGACTTACGCCTTTTTATATTGAAGGTTCAAATATACTAAAAAACGAGGGAGCGACCGTTAAAACCTTCTTCAGTAAGGCCGGTTCTTATTAACATTTAACTAACATCGGCTCAGGAAAAGCACCTGAATTTGATGGGTATTCCTGAGTGGATCTTTTTACTCATAGGAATTTGAAGCATGATGCATTGGAAATTTACCTTGCCGAAGCTTGGTGACCCTTAGATCCATCCCCTGATCCAGTAATACGCAATAGCACACCACTCGCGCATTACGGTAATCTCGTACTTCAGGTAACTCCACATGTTATATCGGATATTCAGCGAACGAAGCTGTTTTTCCTGCCTGGCCAGCTGCTTTCCGTTTTTCTTAAGCATACCTTCGTTCAGATCATCGCCAAAAGCCGACATGCCACCAACCTGGTTAAACCCCAACTTTCGAAATACGCAAAGGGAACGGAACATGTGTTCCGGTGAAGTCACTATACGTATCGGAATGTCCATGGGCAGGCTGTCTACCAACATGTCCCGGATATTTAACGCCTGGGTCCGGGTGTTCATTCCAAGGCACTCAAAAAGCACCCGGGAGGTATCTACCTGACGAATCATCAGTTCGTGACACATGAGTAGTTCGGGTGATTTTTCCTTCCGGGCGGTATCCTGAGGAACTGCAATAATAATTTTAGCCAAAGGAAATTCCCGGGCTGCCTCAGCGGCACGATAGCAGCGCATGAGCCCATCGGGACCCGGCATGCCGCTGCCTCCCAGAAGAACAATCAGCTCCGGATCGGCATCCAGTTGGGCATGGTAGGTGCCCAACCAAAAGTACGCCCAAAAAGGACTTTCGGTAAAACTCAATATGACCATCAACCCAAACAGAACTCCTGATACCAATACGAATAGGTATAGGAGGCGTTTTAAGCGGGAAGTGAGGCACATGAGCCAGTTTTGGATAGCCATGAAAAAATATCAGGGTTTGAATGCCGCCAAAGTACTAAAATGCTATTTTTAAAACAACCCGGAAGAAGATTGATTCGAAGTCGTTGCACTTGATAACGAACAAAACAGGTTGTTTCGGGTTATTGACTTCAAAAGAATGGCAGAAAAATCACAAAGCAAGCACTCCATGACACCCGAAAATAAACCCACAAGTTCCGACCGTTTTACTCAAACTATTGCCCGGCTGGGAACTTCGAAGACCGACCGGCCCCAGTCCCATCGTATTCAGGAAATCAGGAACCTGACCGATACAGCATTCATACTTCGTTTCGACAAAAATACTTTCCGTTTTACAGCGGGACAACACATGACCCTCCAATTGCCTGGCAATAACCAGATGCGGGAATATTCGATTTACAGTGCGCCCGATGCGCCCTACCTGGAGGTACTTATCCAGGAAGTGGAGAAGGGATATTTATCCAAAAAGCTGCATCGGGTGAAGCCTGGCGACCAGGTTTTGATTGATGGCCCCTTTGGTTTTTTTTCGCTGGATGAGGACTATGCCACAAAAAAATACCTTTTTGTAGCCACGGGTACGGGTATCGCTCCTTTTCACAGCATAGCTTTGGGCCATCCAGGTCTGGATTACAAAATTGTACATGGCATCCGGTATGGGGCAGAAGCCTATGAACGGAATGCCTACCCGGCCAACCGCTATGTGGCCTGTGCCTCACGCGACCACGAGGGCGATTTCCAGGGCAGAGTGACCGATTATTTGAGTCGTAATGAGATTGATTCCAATACTTTCGTGTATCTTTGCGGCAATTGCGACATGATCTATGAAGTGTACGATTTGCTCACTTCGAGGGGGATAGATGCCGACAAAATAAGGACCGAAGTTTATTTTTAGATTTTCCAAAGCCGTTTCTTTCGGGACGACTGTATAAAGTGTGTGAGTAATGAACTACCATTTGGTAACGCTGGGCTGTCAGATGAATACATCGGACAGTGAGCGTATTGCAACGGTGATAGACAGGATGGGGTACCAATGGACCGAGAAGGAAGAGGAGGCCGATTTGATTGGTATCATTGCCTGTTCCGTTCGCCAGAAAGCTATCGATAAAGTATATTCCAAAATATATAAGTGGAATCGTGCAAAGAACAAGCGCAACCTGGTAACTTTTGTTACAGGCTGTGTGCTTCCGGCCGATCGGGAGAAATTTCTACAACTTTTCGACCTGGTTTTTCAAATAAGTGAACTGCCTGAGTTTCCCGATATGCTTCGTCAGTATGGAGTGGTAACTCCCTTTGCAATAGGAGATTCCGGAGCTGTTGAAATTCCGGAGCCTCAGGTAGCGAAACCCGATTTTCAGACTCTGGTTTTCGATCAGCATAAAACCGTAACAGGTCAACCACTGGTAATGAAAAAGCCCGAAACAAAGATATCTGGTTTTTGGGATGTAGAACCGCATTATCAATCGAAATTCGAAGCCTATATTCCCATACAAAATGGCTGCGACAAATTTTGCACTTACTGTGCTGTACCTTATACCCGTGGTCGCGAAATTTCGCGCCCCAGTAAGGAGATTATTACCGAAGTAAAACGCTTGGTGGATATGGGCTATAAATCGCTTACCCTTTTAGGACAGAACGTAAATTCCTACGGTCTCGATAAAAAAGGTGAGGAGATAAGCTTTTCGGATTTACTGCGTCAGATTGGTGAAATGGGCAAACAAAGTGGAAAAGAATTCTGGCTGTATTTTACCTCGCCTCATCCGCGCGATATGAGCGACGATGTGCTGGAGGTAATCAGCCAATACAATTGCCTGGCCAAGCAAATACATCTTCCCCTGCAATCGGGCGACGATAAGGTGCTTATAAAGATGAACCGCAGCCACCACCTCAAAGATTACCGGCGGATCATTGAATCCATACGGAAATACCTTCCAACGGCTACCATCTTTACCGATATCATTGTAGGGTTCACCAACGAAACTGATGAGCAGTTTGAAAACACCTACCAGGCTATGGAAGAGTTCCGCTTCAATATGGCCTATATAGCCCGCTACTCGCCGCGCCCCGGAGCGGCCAGCTCGCGTTGGGACGATGATGTACCACACGCTGCCAAGAAGGAGCGCTTGCATAAGTTGAGTGACTTATTGGCCAAGCACTCCCTGGAACACAACCAGGCTATGGTGGGTAAACGCTTTAAAGTACTGGTTACAAAAGCCGATCGTAAACCCGGACATCTTGCCGGGCTTACCGAGGGGAAGATCATTGTGCGTTTTGCCTCCGATCGGACCGATCTGGTAGGTGAATATGTAGCAGTAGAAATAACCTCGGCAGCCGATTTTGCAACCGAAGGAAATTTACTGCATGTTTATAACGAAAGCTTATCTGAAGCATGAGCCGAAAAGTAGCCTTTAAAACCCTGGGGTGCAGGCTGAATCAGTTCGAAACCGATTCCATTGTAACCGATTTTGATAATGCTGGTTACGAAATAGTGGGTTTTAACGAAGAAGCCGATGTGTACGTCGTTAACACGTGTACCGTTACCAATCAGAGCGATAAAAAGTCGCGCTACACCATCAATCAGGCCGTTAAAACCGGAAATAACCATGCCGTGGTAGTAGTTACCGGATGCATGGTTTCCAATCAGCGCGATTATCTCGAAAGTCGCGGCGATATTACCTACGTGATCGATAATCAGCAGAAAAGTCAGTTGTTCCAATGGGTCGACTCGCATTTTAAGGGCGAAGTGGTAGCGCCCTCAAGTAGTGAACCGAATCTGTTTAATTTCAGCTTGGTTGAGAAGGGGTTTCACACCCGTAGCTTCATTAAAATACAAGATGGTTGCGATAACTTTTGCACCTATTGCATTGTGCCGGCAGTTCGCGGACGGGCTATCAGTCGTCCGGTGGGCGAAATACTGGAGAATATAGCCAAATCGCTGGCACTGGGAAATAAGGAAATGGTGCTTACCGGAGTCAATATCAGCCGCTACGATTACAATGGCCTGAAGTTCGATGATCTGGTAGAACGCATCCTGGAATTGCCCGGAGATTTTCGCGTACGCATATCGTCTGTTGAACCCGAAGGATTTACCGAAAAGCTTATTGGACTTTTTGCCAATCCAAAACTGTGTCCCCATCTGCACCTTTGTTTACAAAGCGGTTCCGATAAAGTGCTTATGCGCATGCGGAGGTTTTACACCATGGAGCAGTTTACCCATATTATCAAGCAATTCCGCGAACGGTATCCGCGTTTTAATTTCACCACCGATATTATTGTAGGTTTTCCCGGCGAGACCCCTGAGGAATTTGCAGAGTCTTTCCTGAATGTGGAGCAGATAGGTTTTAGTCATATTCATACCTTTAAATACTCCAGGCGCGATGGAACGCGTGCCGATCGTTTGCCCGATCAGGTAAATGAAAAGACGAAAACACAACGTAGCGAGGCCATCCGTAAATTGGCCGAGCAAATGAAGCTGGAATACCGAAAACAGTTTATTGGTAAGCAGCAGACCCTGCTTGTGGAGCGTACCGATTCACGCGGAGGAGCGCGTGGTTATAGCGAACACTATCTGCCCATACTGGTTAAGGGAGCCCGTCTGGAGCGTAATAACTTTTACCGGGTGCGTATTGTGGATATCCTGGATGATAAGGAACAAACCCTATTGGCAGAACTCGCCTGATGTACGGGAACGAATACTCGCGAACGAGGCTCCCTTTTTACAGGCAGCCACCAAGCCCAGAAGAAGTAATCTTAAAAATAGAAAGTTTTTTTCGGGAAAGTATCTTCGGCACGAGTAAAGTTAGAATCAATTTAAGACGTAAACAAGCCATTACGTTGATATCGAATGACCGGAATCTTTAGCTCGAGTAAATAGGACGTAATTTACGGCATATAGAAACAGGGCAGATAATGCCATTTGACATAGGATTGGAATTATTTTATCGGGACTTACCGTTTCAAAACGAAAGTACCAGCCTGCTCCCACAACGATTAAAAGACTAAGCAGCGAAACAGCAATGGAACCCAGGTAATTGCTTATGAAATAGAGCGTTACACTGCGGTCGGATATTGCCAGTATAAAGTATAGGCATAAAAATGCCAGTAGTGTGGTTATTGCTGCCCAGGTATAATCAAAACGCTGAAGCAGGAAATAGTTCAGAATAACATTTACAACACAGGAAGTAATATAGGCGGCAATTACAAGTTTAAACCGATTGCTGAATTTAAGTTTTGTGCCCGAGAACGATGAGAACCCAAACAGGAACAGGCTAACAGACACATACGACAATATGGAATAACCTTGTCTAAAAGCATCACCGAGTAATATGTAATTAATCTCACGGGTAAAGAATGCAATAAGGAACGTAATTGGAGCTAATGCAAAGAAGTAGATTAACATATATCGGGCAACCACGGGAGTTGAATTCGAAATCTGTTGGGTAAGTGTGCGATTCAGATTGGGATTTATCGTGTTCATGAAAGCCGTGGTAAGTGCCAAAATGCTGGTATAAGCTATAGCGTAATTTTGGTTGTAAATACCTACCTCACTTATGGAATGGAAAAGAGCAACAAAGTATCGGTCGCTATTGTTTAACAACATAAGGGTAAAGTTGGTAATCAACCCAACCAATCCAAACGTGAGAAATACTTTACATTCCTTAATTTGAAAAAGAGACAGCCGGGGAAGAAAGTAGGGGTAATTTCTCACAGATTTCAGGTAGATGTATATGATCAATAAGATGGTTGCAATAAAAAAACTCAACACCATCGCTTCAATGCGCATTTTCAGAATAAAAGTTAGTACGCACAGTATGGCAAAGTTTATGATAGCCCTTAGCGATTGCGTAATATTATATTCCTTGGTTTTCTTCTCCAAGCGTATCATTACCAAGTACAAGGCGGTAATATCATTCAAAACATAGTAAAGAAATGAGAACAGTATCAATTTCTTCACCAAAAGCTGTTCAACATTAAAGTACCAAACCGAACTTATGACAACTAACACGAGACTTCCGGCGAGGTACAATCCCCCCAAATTTGAAAATAGGACAGGGAGCTGATTTCTGTCTTTATATTCGTAATAATAACGCCAGATATTGCTGGAAAGCCATGAGAACAAGGTAAGTGTGAAGTAGTTAAAAGTTAAAAACACCAAACTGTAATACCCAAATTCTTCCGGTGTGAAAATGCGGGTAAAGATCGGATTTCGAATAAAGTTCAGTACAATAGGAACCAGAGTGCCTCCCAGATGCCAGATAAAATCGTGCAACTGTCCGTTTTGGGAGCCATATGCTTTAAATGGTCTGATCAAATTATTTTAGAGTATTTGCTTGTATGCCTGAAGAAGCACTTTTTCGGATTCATTCCAATGATATCGTGTATTAGCGGCTGCCTTTCCGTTTTGGCTCAATTGCTGGTAAAGTTCGTGGTTTTGTAACAATTGCAGAATGGCGTCTGCTAGTTGGTGTGGATCCAACGGATTAACAGGGATTCCAGCGTTACTCTCCTCCACAAACTTATGGATATATCCAAAATTACTGCATACAATAGGTAATCCATAGAGCATGTACTCAAATGTTTTTATCTGAACTGTATTGTAAAACACTTCGATAGGGTGAAAAATTCCAAGACCTATTTTTGCCTTTTTGTAGACCTCAGACACTTGATTATAGGGTACACAATTCATAAAATGGATATTTGCCTCCAAGCTTTTGTCGTTTACCATTTTCCGTATTTCCATCTCAAATCCACTAGTATCAAAGCGGCCCAGGAAGAGCACTTTAAACTCCGGTAATACTTGTTTTATCAATTCAGTTGCCCGAATAATTTCAACCGGTCCACGGCACCAGTTTATCAGCCCGGTGTAAATGCAATCGTACGTCTTTTCGACGGGCTCATCCAAGCCTGTATCCTGAAGATTGGTAAAGTTATAGAGTACCTGGCTGGGTACTTTTGGATTTCTCTGATTGAATCGTGCTTCGAACGTGGGCGTGGTAGGTAGATAGTAATGGTAGTTTTGGGTGCGATTTTTCTCCAACCAATCAACGTATTTGGCATAGAGCCGTAGCAAAAACCTGGCAATTCCTTTCTTCCGATGATAGTACCGGATCATATCGCCATAATCTTCATGGATATCATACACCACTTTTGGTTTCCAGGGAAGATTCAGGATTCTCTTTCCCAATTGATTAACCTTGAGGTCGTGTATGTGATAGGCATCAGCTTGCACTTCAATAATTTTCTCCATCATTATTTGGAGGGGATCATCGAAATTTAGCGTTTTTAAAAGTTTATGAATAAAGATATTGGAGTGATAGACCCGTTTTCGGATGCTGATAATTCGTATCCCTTCGGCCGAGATGTAATCAGCATCCCGACAATCGAGACCTATATGAACCACCCGATAGCGATGCTTTTTTAAACTAACAGCTTCCTTCCAATAGATGCGGTCGTCAAAAAGCGGATGCTGATCGGATAACATACAAATCGTCTTCATCCCAACCCCTTATTCCGAAAGTTCTTCTTCACTAACTTTTTCCGCCGGATTCAACGAGTCCTGAATCTTTCCGTTTTCGCACGTCAGGGTACGTGCCGGAAACTTATTCATCAGGCTGTAATTATGGGTGGCCATAATTACAGCACAGCCCGATTCCTGAATTTCGAACAGTATCTGCATAATGCTTTCCGAAGTTTCCGGATCGAGGTTTCCGGTAGGCTCATCGGCCAGGATAATTTCGGGTTCGTTGAGCAGGGCACGGGCAATCACCACCCGCTGCTGCTCGCCCCCCGAAAGTTGGTGCGGCATTTTGTAGCCCTTGTATTCCAAGCCTACCTTGGCCAGTACCTGTTCTATCCGGGTGTCAATTTCCTGTTTATCCTTCCAGCCGGTAGCTCCCAAAACAAATTTCAGATTGTCAATCACCGAACGGTCAATCAGCAACTGAAAGTCCTGGAAAACTATTCCCAGCCGGCGCCGCAACATCGGTATGTCCTTACGATGGATGGTTTCCAGCGGATAACCGGCCACACGCCCTTGTCCTTCCTTCAGGGGCAATTCGGCATTTATGGTCTTAATCAGGCTCGACTTGCCGCTGCCTACCTTCCCAATCAGGTACACAAATTCGTGGGGTTGTACTTCGAGGGTAACCTCCGAGAGTACCAGGTAATCGTCCTGGTAGATGGAAGCATTTTCGAAAGAGAGTATTGCGTCTGAGGACATAAACATCATAAACATTAAAGTGTATCCAAACCCTTCATCCCGATGGGCAAAAACTTTTCCTGGCGGTCCGTTTTTCCCCGATGCGATTCTGTGAGTTTAGCGCCGAAAGCCGGCATACCTTGCGGGACCCCCGCATTTTATTCCTCCGCTAAAATATAATAAAAACCACAATTAACAGTTTTATGTTAATTAAAAGGGATCCACTTCACCAACCGGGGGGAAGGTATTGTGTAATTTTGTTCTGTATAGATTTTGATTATGATCCATTTACAAAAACTACTACTCGGCCTGGCGCTTTGGGCAACAGTTACCGGAAGCTATGCCCAAGAAAGCTACGCTTTCCTGGCTGAAGATGCCCACTTTCAACGCGGCATGGAACTGCTGGACAAACAGCAATTCAGCGAAGCACAGGAATGCTTCCGCAAAACTTTGGAGACACCCGGTAACGAAAACACCCTGCTCCATGCCGAAGCTCAATTCCAAATAGCCTATTGTGCCGTGCGCCTGTTCCACGCCGATGCCGAACACTACACCTGGCAGTTTATTGCCGACAACCCCGACCATCGCCGGGTGAACGAAGCCCGTCTTAATCTGGGTGGGTATTTCTATGCCACAAAGCAATGGCCCCAGGCCATCGACTGGTATAAACAGGTAGCTGACGGGCAGCTCACCAAGGACGAAATTTCGGAACTCTATTTCAAACTGGGCTACGCCTACTTTTCCACCGAACAGTACGCATTGGCCAAACCGGCTTTTTATCGGGTAAAGGACATTGATGCCCGTTATACAGCACCCGCCATTTACTACTATTCGCACATTCATTACCAGGAAGGCAACGACCAAACTGCTCTGAACGGTTTTCTGCGCCTCACTACCGACAATACCTTTGGCGCCATAGTACCCTATTACATTGTACAAACCTATTACAAACAGCATCGCTATCAGGACATTGTAAGCTTCATTCCGGGTAGTATAAACAAGGTTACCCCCAAGCGCATGGCCGAGGTTTCGCGCATTACTGCCGAAGCCTATTCGCAGCTGGGAAGATACGAGGAAGCGCTGCCCTACTTTCAAACCTTTCTCGACAGCGCGGCAAGCATCAGCTCCGACGATCGCTACCAGGCGGGTTATGCCTATTATAAGGCGCAGAAGTACGAGACCGCTGTGGAAATTCTAAGCAGCATATCGAACGAAGACAGCAAACTGGGGCAAAATGCCGCCTACTATCTGGCCGATTGCTACATTCGCCTTCAGGACAAACCCAATGCACGCAAGGCCTTTTACACCGCATCTCGGGCCGATTACGACCCGGCCATCAAACAAGATGCCCTGTTTAACTATGCCCTCATCAGTTTTGAACTGGGAAGCGACCCCTTCAATGAAACCATACTGGCATTCGAAGAATTTATTCGCCTGTACCCCGAGTCAAAACGACTCGACGAGGTGTACCGCTTTATGGTGCAGGCCTATCTGAATGCCCGCAACTATAAGGCAGCACTGGCGTCGATTGAAAAGGCCGGATTGCAGTCGGATGAGTTTAAACAGGCCTATCAGAAAATTGCTTTATTCCGCGGGATTGAACTTTTTAACAACCTGCAATTTGCCGAGGCCGAAGCCCTATTCAATAAATCGCTCAGCTACGGGGTTTACGATCAGGTTCTAAGTGCCCGTGCCTGGTTTTGGAGTGCCGAGGCCCAGTATCGGCAGAAAAAATATCCGGCAGCCGTAGAAAGCTACCTGCAATTTGAAAAGACGCCGGTGGCTTTTACCCTCAATGAATATGACCGTTTGAACTATTGTTTGGGCTATGCCTGTTTCAAACAGAAAAAATACCAGGAGGGCATTGCCTACTTCCGGAAATTTACCACCAATACCCCCGATGCCCTGAAAGCCGAACAGACCGATGCCCTGATTCGCATTGGCGACAGCTACTATGCCCTGACCGATTACTATTCGGCATCCGATTTTTACCACCGGGCAGCATCGGCTTCCGATTACTCCATGTTACAGGAAGCCATATGTACCGGGCTTCAGAATAAGGACATTCAAAAAATTCAGATTTTGAAAGAGTTGCTCGCGCAATTCCCCAATTCATCGTACTACGACGATGCTTTGTACGAAATGGCTCAGAGCTATCTGAAAATCCAGAGCAACCAACAAGCTATGGAACATTTAAAAGAGCTCGTAACCCGCTTCCCGCAGAGCCCGTATGCTGCTTCATCGTCGGTACAGTTGGGCTTGTTGTACTACAATGCCGATGCCCCCGATCAGGCGCAACAATGGTTTAAAACCACCATTGCCAGCTATCCGGGTTCGTCAGCTGCCCGGGATGCGTTGCGCGGATTGAAAAATCTCTCGGTGGATATCAATCAGGTAGACGATTATGTGACCTATGCCAACAGTCTGGGTTCTCAGGCTCCGGTGATTACGGTAAACGAACAGGACTCACTTACCTATACTTCGGCCGAAAAGAAATACATGGCCGGCAACTGTCTGGAATCGTCGCAGGCATTTGAAAAATACATTGCCAACTTCTCGACCGGCAACTACCTGCTCAATGCCAACTTCTACCTGGGCGACTGCAACTATCAGGCGAAAAACTTCGATAAAGCCTTGCAGGCTTTTCAATACATACTGAGCCGCCCCCGGAATATGTATACCGAACAGGCCTTACTGGGAGCCGCCCGCATCGAAATTACCCGGAAAAATTACACAAAAGCGATTGAACACTACACACAACTTGCCGAACAATTTGCTTCGCCGGGCAATACCAAGGAAGCTGGCATGGCTCTCATGCGTTCGCACTATGCGCTGAACCAATATGTCCAGGCGCTGCAATGGGGCAACCAGGTGGTGCAAATGGCAAAACTCTCGCCCGAGGACCTTCGCCAGGCTCAGTATATTATAGCGCGCTCGTATCAGGAAACCGGGAAAATGGATGAGGCGCTGGATAGATACCGAATGTTGTCGTCCGAGGTGATGAGCTCTGAAGGTGCCGAAGCCAGGTTCCGTATGGCTGAGCTTAACTATCAGAAAGGACAACCGGCCGAGGCCGAGAAAATCATCCTGGCCTTTAGCGAACTGCCTACCCCTCACGAATATTGGATTGCTCGTAGTTTTATCCTCTGGTCCGAGATATTCAGTGAACGTAAGGAATACTTCCAGGCTTTACAAACCCTCGAGAGCATTATCGAGTACTACCAAACCCCCGACGATGGCATTCTGGATCTGGCAAAGAAAACCAAAGCCAGGATAGAAAGCCTGCAAAAGGCGGAACAACCTGCCGCAGCACCTGCCGATGTAGAGATTAATATGGATTAATTATGAAGACAAAACAGCTATACATACCGATACGGAAACTTTTCCTTATATCCTGGATACTGGTTTTGGCCACAGTTTCGGACCTTTGGGCTCAGGATATGAACAAAGAGGTGTACGTGGTGTCGTCGTACAAGCCTGAAATTGCCGATGCCGACCGCATAGCCACTTTGCCGGTGATCCCCGATACATTTTCGTTTAACACCCCCATAGACTATTCCCTGATACCTTCGCGCATTCGCTCGGAATATGAACCCCGACCCATACAAGCCGCCAAAATGGCCGGAACGCCGCTGGATAAGCTCTACAATAGCTATTTGCGCGCTGGGGCAGGTAACTACAATTCGCCCTTGCTGGAATATCAAATCCATAATTTGCGTTCCAAGGACTATGCAGTAGGCGCTTCGGTATACCACAAATCAGCGCATTACAAGCGCGATGTGGGTCAGTTTCGCGACATTCCCTCGGGCTATGGACGCAACCAGGTCGATTTGTACGGTAAAAAGTTTTACCCGGGATTCAACGTAGTTGCCCGTGCCGGAGCATGGAACCATAAAATACGGCATTACGGTTTGTCGCCCCTGTTGGAAGATACCCTCGATATCGAAAGCGATGATATTCGCCAGAATTACAAGGCGGTATATGGCGAAGCCGGCATTCATTCCACCGCCACCGATTCTTCGGATTTACAATACAGCCTGTTTCTGAAGGGAACACACTTTTCCGACAGGTACGAAAACAAAGCACCCCATGTTGAACTGAGTGCATCGGTACACGCTCCGCTATCGTTTTTCTTTCTGGGGCTCGATTTCAACCTGGACTATGTTAACCAGAATGTTGAGCGCGATTCGGCTCGGCAGACCACGGTTCAGTTTCATCCGTATTTCAGCATGCAAAAGGACCGATGGCGCTTTACCCTGGGACCACGTATTGCCGTGGAGAGTAATCTGGAAGGACAGTCGTCCTATTTCTTCATCGACGGACTTTTTGCCTACGACATTGTTCCCGGGGCACTTACCGGGCAGGCTGGTGTGAACGGCTATCTTCAGTCCAATAACTTTCAAAGCCTGTACGAGCGCAATCCATATATTGTGCCCGGGTTGCACACCACTACCACACGCTATCCGGTGGTGGTATTTGCCGGAGTGGAGGGTAAATTCAGTTCCAAATCGGGGTACCGTGCCGATGTACGTTTCGAAAATATTTCCGATGCGGTCTTCTTTGTGAATTCCGACACCATCCTGTACCAAAACCAGTACACGGTAAAAACCCTCGATGCCGACTGCATGCGCCTGCATGGCGAAACCGATTGGAATCCATTGCACTCGCTGGGTTTCCTGCTACAGGCCAACTATTACCAATACAGCGTTCCGGCCGCTGAAGAGGCTTGGCACCTGCCCGGATTCGACCTGACCTTTACGACCCGGTACAATTTTATGGAGAAAGTGAGCGCTCGCCTGGAGTATTACTTCATCGGACAGCGTAAAGCGGAGGATATCCATAACAACCAGGCCATTATTTCGCTTACACCCATTCACGATGCTAACCTGTTGTTCGATTACAAATACAACGATCGACTGGGTTTTTTCCTGAATCTGTATAATCTGGCCAACCAGAAATATCAGATCTGGAACCAATATCCGGTGCAGGGGCTGAATGTGATGCTGGGAGCGAGTTATAAGTTTTAAGGGCGATGAATGGGCATATACAGATCCTGTACATGCTTACTGTATTGTTTAGGGTTAAGTTGGTTTGGGAGCTGGTCCATGCTTGAGTTCCCCAAGACTTGGGATAGAAGCAGGAAGCGACTTTCATAAACTTTGAGTACCCAAATGAACTTGAATCCGTTGTGGTGGTTAGTTCATAAAAGAGCGTATTTTGCCTTATCAAGCTTCTGAAATGAAATTTGGGGTGTTCAAGTCTTTCTCTCTCAGTAGCCACCCTTTTCAAATTATTTCGATAGGTGGTTATTAGTCTTCTACATCTTTTTGAGATGGCGGCACATTTGCTACAACTGAATCAGCAATAGCCTAAGAAATACCATTTTGAATACGTTTAAGAAGGCATTTCTCTTCATCATAGAAACGTGTATTACTAAGTCTGTTT
>QKEH01000079.1 GCA_003252385.1 Bacteroidota bacterium
GGTGGCACTGGAAACCATCGGGTTGCAGGTACTGCACTCACCGCAGCGGTCAATAATGTGCAAGTGCCTGCCATTGGCGAAGCAACCCTGCGTATTTGCGGCTCCTTCATCAAAGATTGGGCTTTTAATGTCGATTCCAGAAATGTGATAAAAATTAACGATTACCAATTCAACTTAAACAACGATTGGCGGGGTTTCGGAACGGATAACATGTGGTTTGGCGTTATGGAGTTGGATATTCCCATGGAACACTTAAAAACCAACAATACCATTTTTGCCGACTTTGTGGTCGATGGCGATTATGCTAACGTGAGTATTCAAACCTGGGATTTCTCGAAGGCTCCCGGCCGCTCCGAAATCGTGGGTGGTTCATCCAGTTCAAGCTCCAGTAGCAGTAGCAGCAGTAGTTCCAGCTCTAGTAGTTCCAGCAGCTCAAGCAGTAGCTCAGGTGGAGGTAGTTCGAGCAGCTCCAGCAGCAGTTCTGGTGGAAACGTTATTACACTCGAAGCAGAAAACTACTCCAGCATGGGCGGTGTTAATCAAAACGGCACTATGGGGGGTAAAATTGGCACCATTGGTTCTATTACGTACATGTACGAAATCATTAATACCGACTGGCTGCAATACATTTTTAATGTTCCCACTAGTGGCAACTATACAGTCGATTTTATTGCCGCTTCTGACCGTACCGACCAAAACATTCAATATGCTTTGGATGGTACCACTAATGCCACACAAACCATAACCCAAACAGGCTCATTAACCACATTCGGAACAACCCGGGCAGCAACTAATATGGCATTAACATCAGGTTCGCATACGCTTAAACTTACAGCTTCCGGAACCTATATTCAATGGAATTTGGATAAAACTATTTTAACTCTGTCAAGTAGCAGTAGTAGCTCAAGCAGCAGCTCAAGTAGTTCCAGTAGTAGCAGTAGTAGTTCAAGCAGCTCTAGTAGCTCCAGTAGCAGTGGCGGATCAATACCGGGTACCATTCAAGCTGAAAGCTATTCTTCACAAAGTGGCATCCAGGTCGAAAGTTGTTCGGAAGGGGGCCAGGATGTTGGATATATTGATGCAGGCGATTGGATGAGCTATCAGGTAACTGTTGCTAAAACAGCAGACTACAGTTTGAGCTACCGTGCAGCCGGACTGTACCAAGGCAATGTTGAACTTTTGGTAGATGGAACTTCCAAAGGAAGCTTAGCTGTTGGCAATACCGGTGGATGGCAAACCTGGAGCGATTTCAATACCTCGGTTAATTTAACCGCAGGGACCCATACTTTGCGTCTGCAAGCTATTGCCGGCGGATGGAACTTAAACTATATGAAGTTCACTGAAAAAGTTACCACTATTCCCGTTACCTCGGTAACTGTTAATAAAACATCGCTCACGCTTACAGCAGCAGGCGCAACGGCAAGTATTACGGCAACTGTATTACCAACTAACGCAACCGATCGTTCAGTAAAATGGACCTCCGACAACACTGGAATAGCCACAGTCGACCAGAATGGTCTGGTAACCGCAGTAGCCAATGGTACAGCAAAGATTACTGTTACCACAACTGATGGTTCGTTTACCGCTCAAACCAATGTAACGGTTAACCTACCAGCTACTCAATATGCGTACCCAAGCGGAACTCCTAATGCTGTTCCCGGAAAAATAGAATCGGAAAATTACGATATTGGGGGCGAAGGCATTGCTTACCACGATGCCGATGCAACAAATAGCGGTAATACGTATCGTACTGCAGACGGTGTCGACATACAGGCTTGTGGTGAAGGCGGCTATAATGTAGGCTGGACCCAGGCAGGCGAATGGCTGGAATATACTGTCAATGTGGCCACTGCCGGCAATTACCAGATCGATGTGCGTTACGCTGCAAACTCGGCCACTGGAACCATTCATGTCGAATTTGGAGGTGTAAATAAAACCGGAAGCATTATCTTACCCGCCACCGGGGCATGGCAGACCTATAAAACGGTAACAGCTACCGCCACCCTTACTGCAGGTATCCAGGTTATGCGTGTTTATATTGATGCTGCAGGTATTAACCTCAACTACCTGAATATTGTTATGAGTTCATCTCCGGTTGAACTGACCATTCAGGCAGAAAGTTTTACAGCAACAGGAGGAACCTATGGAGGATTCCAAACCTATACAACCGGTGGAGTTACTGCTATTAACTGGAACCAAACCGGCGACTGGGGCGACTATTCAGTCACTGTTCCCCAAAGTGGTTCGTATAGCGTTGAATACCTGATTAGCACCCCCATGAATGGAGCCGCAATAAAGTTTAGTCTCAACAACAACGGCATCATGACCGATGCGGTTCCTAACAATGGCAGCTGGGATAGCTTTACTTCCCTGTTTGCTTCCAGGGAAGTGAACCTGAATGCCGGAGCACAAACCATTCGTCTGGAAAGTGCCGGAACATCAAATTGGGAGTGGAACCTGGATAAATTTATCCTTCGTCGTACCGGAGCTCAAAAGAGTTCAAACACCGAATCGGTAACGCAGGAAGTGCTACTTTATCCTAATCCGGCGGATAACGAACTCAATGTTTATATCGGCGGAGAACTTTGCCCCAATGCCCAAATTGTAGTTCTTAACAGTACCGGTACAGTTTTGCGCATGGAAAGTATGACATCGAACCTGTTGCAAATTGATACCGGCCATTTTCCTAAAGGAATCTATGCGATTCGCGTAATCAACGGCAATGAGCATTCTAATAAAATATTCATGAAGCAATAGCGTGCATTTTTTTAGTTTGTTTGTTAGGGACACCACTTCCGTGGTGTCCCATTTTATCCAAACTGGTATTTCGCTGCCTTCGTGCCCTCTTCCGATAAACGGGATCCATTCAGCCTTCCCTTATCGTAAAGGCTTTCTCAGCCCAATAAACTCATAAAATAACCCCTAAAACACGATTCTATGCATAAAAAATTGGTTCAAATACTCCTTCTATGCCTGCTACATTCGCTGGAAGGATCCACTTGGGCTACCCCTCCGGGAAGCGGCTGGGGCAATCCGGTTTTCCAGGACGACTTTGATGGAACAACAGTTAACACCAGCAACTGGCGCGACCTAACCTGGGACGAATTCGACAGTAAACACACTAATGTCAGCAATGGCAACCTGGTTATTACCGGTGAATGTAAGGCTGACTATACCACCCTGGGCGGACGCCTGGATACCTGGGGCAAACGAACCTTCCGCTACGGGTACTACGAAACCCGCTGCCGTATCGAATCAAAAAGTGGGACAATATGGCCTGCCGTATGGTTAGGAAATGGGCTAAACGATACCGAACTGGATATTTTCGAATGGATGCATGACAACAACGATGGTGGCACAGGCCCCAATCAATCCCATCACTTTCGCGACGACGCAAACATCATCGTAAAAGCATCCCCTGGCATAAACCCTGCCGACTGGCATATCTATGCAGTGCTTTGGACTCCTTCAGAAATATCGTTCTATATCGATGGCGGCTTCCAGTATTCCTCGCCACGATGGGCCGAAGCCAACGACTATATCTATATGTTGCTGACATCAAGCCCCGACAAAACCCTTCTGAATTTTCATTATCCGGCCTACGACTATCCCGAATTCTATGTCGATTACATCAGGGTGTGGCAAAAAACCGATTACAGCACCACGGTTGGCCCCAAACGAGCTGCCCATCCAATTCCTGGAGTTATTGAGGCGGAAGAATTCTACATGCCCTCGGGAATACAAACCATAGGCTGTAGCGAAGGAACCACAGCTGTGGGATATCTGGATGCCGGCGACTGGATGGATTACTCGGTAACTATTGCCGCTGCCGGATCCTACAACCTGTGCTACCGGGCTGCAACCGCCTGGAGTGGAAATATCGAATGCTATGTCGATGGCACATTTCAAAAAAGCACCTCTATAACCTCCACCGGTGACTGGCAGGCTTATAAGGATTTCAATACCACCGTTACCCTGCCCTCGGGGCAACATACGATGAGGCTTAAGGCTGCCAGCGATGGCACCAATGCCAGCTGGAACCTCAACAAAATGACGTTTACCTCTGCCAGCTCAAGTAGTTCATCAAGCAGTTCTTCGAGCAGCTCATCAAGTGGCGGAGGAAGCAGTATTCCAGGTAAAATTGAAGCTGAATCGTACAGTAGCATGAGTGGCATTCAAACACAAACTACATCGGACGTAGGCGGAGGGCTCAATGTGGGATGGATTGATGCCGGCGATTGGATGGATTATGCCGTGAACGTAGTCCAAACCGGCCGTTACAATCTTATTTATCGCGGTGCAGGAATTGGCAGCGGATCGGTCGAATGCCTAGTCGATGGATCGTCCAAGGGATCCATATCAATTGGCAACACCGGCGGCTGGCAGATCTGGAGCAATTTCTCCACCACACTGGATCTGGCTTCAGGTAACCACACACTTCGAATTAAAGCGCTGGCTGGTGGATGGAACCTCAACTACTTAACCTTTGTACAAAGTTCGAGCAGTTCGTCCAGCTCCAGTTCTAGTTCTAGTTCTAGTTCAAGCAGTAGTTCCGGGGGAGGCAATACCTCGGCTCCTATTGGCCAGGTGATATGGCTTATGGGCAATAACGGCCAGTATGTATGCTCCGAAAATGGCACACAAGCCATAAATTGCAACCGCTCTTCTGTGGGCGCATGGGAAAAATTCACGGTAGTCGATGCCGGCAATGGAAAAATTGCCCTCATGGGAAACAACAACCGGTATGTAAGCAGCCAAAACGGAACCGCCTCGATGACCTGTACCAGCACCAGCATAGGTTCTTACGAAATGTTTACCTGGGAAACACCAGGCACAGGCACCTTGTCGCTAAAAGGAAATAATAACAAGTACGTGAGCTCGGAAAACGGTTTACAAGCCATGAGCTGCAACCGATTGTCGGCAGGAACCTGGGAAACTTTCACCTTTGGAGTAACCAGCAAGTCTGCCGAAGAGGCAACACCCCTGTCGGAGCAACTGTATGTATATCCAAATCCAACTCATGATGATTTGAACATTACACTGAGCGGAACCATACAGTCCCACGCACAAATCGGCTTGTATAACTGTTCTGGAATGCAACTTAGAGCTTTATCGCTGACTAGTGACGAAGTGCATTTGTACCTGAACAATTTGCCCAATGGCATCTATATTCTGAAGGTCATTAACGGAAACCATGTGCTATCGCGACGCATCATTAAAGACTAATTCAGATTAACCACTCGAAATGCAAAGGCCGACTAATTTTCAAGTCGGCCTTCTTTATGTGTATGCTCTGTAAAAAGTTGTGTCCAGAAGCAGGCAACACGAAAATTTGCCAATATTACCGGTGTAGAATGCGCCAGTAGCAGACTTCTGTAAGTCTCTAGCAGTTGCCCCTATTAATTCATAGCAATCTGAATACCTGGCAATGGTTATAGGATATTTATTATAAAAAAATCTACCTTGTAGATATTTTGTTGATATAACTTTAGTTGCTTCATAATCCGTTGCCAACTATACTTGCCGGATAAATGATGAAGTAGAACTCCAGGTTTAAACTGAGCCATTTGCAAAATTTAATCCCCATTTTTTCTCATGAAACGAAAGATACTTTTTCTTATCCTGCCCATCCATTTCCTTCTTCCAATTACGTTAGTATTTGCCCAGCCCGGAACCGGATGGGGCGACCCGATATTTGACGAAGAATTTGATGGCAGCACCATTAATGCCGCAATGTGGCGCGACCTTACCTGGGATGAATATAAAGCCGAAAACACCTCCGTATCCAACGATATGTTGATCATAAACAACGAATGCACCGGCGATGGAAGCACCTACGGCGGCCGGGTAGATACCTGGGGAATACAGACTTTCCGCTATGGTTATTACGAAATCCGCTGCCGTACCGAATACAAGGCTCGCACCACCTGGCCGGCAGCATGGCTGGGGCTCAATGCCAACAATACCGAACTGGATCTGTTCGAATGGTTCCACCATTCGTACGACGATGGCATGGGTCCCAACCAATCGCATCACTTTAAAGACGATCGCAACATCATTGTTAATCTGCACGATTCGATCGACCCTTCTGACTGGCATACCTATGCCGTTCTTTGGACTCCATCGGAGATCAGTTTTTATGTAGACGGACAATTCCATTACTCCTCCCCTGCCTGGGCAGAAGCCAACGATGAGATTTACTTATTGCTCACCTCCAGCCCAGACCAAAACCTGACCACGCATTCACCGGGCGATTCCTACCCGGACTTTTACGTAGATTATGTGCGCATCTGGCAAAAAGCAGATTACAGCACCACCGTTGGAGAATACCGCCCGCCCTGCCCCGTTCCGGGTTTTATCGAAGGTGAAGACTTTACCATGCCTTACGGCATTCAGAATGTGGGTTGCAGCGAAGGCGGACTGGCCGTAGGCTATCTCGACACCGGCGATTGGTTAAAATATAATGTTTCGGTGTTTGCAACAGGCACCTACCAGATTACATTCCGAATGGCAACAGCATCCAGTGGCTCGGTAAAAGTGTATGTGGACAACGTCATACAGACCTCCTTGTCGATTGGAAACACCGGAGGCTGGCAAAACTGGCGCGACTTTAGCACCCAGGTACAATTGCCTCAGGGCGAACACGAACTCAAACTTCAGGCCACGGGTAGCTGGAATCTTAACAATATGGAGATCACCCTGGTCCAAACCGGGCTTGATGATGCTCTTACTACTGGCGGATCGGTACAGGTGTACCCGAACCCTACAGCCGATAAGGTGTTTTTCGCCAACCTGCCCGAAGGAAACTATACCGTGCGAATAGCCAACCTGGACGGAAAGATCGTTAGGCAATTTAATGCACAATCGCTCCAGTATGGTATTTCGTTGCATGAGCTCTTGCCCGGAATGTATTGTATTCAGCTGATGAGTGACACCTACAGTTCCTCCTATAGAATAGTAAAGAGCAACTAAATGGCAGCCGAAGTAAAACGCGATTCTTTTAATTAGGCTACTTGAATTTCCTTATGAATAACCGTAAACACACGCATTGGATGTTTAGCCAAAGAATGCGCTTACCTGCCCGAGCTCAATTTGACCATATACCAACCGATAACTTACACGAAGAGGATTGTTCTTAAAACCCAATATGGAATTTGCATGTTAGCAGCTGATGTCCTCAGGAAATTGAGAACATCAATTGCCCTATCGAATATGATCTGTATGACCGCTATTGCCCTCAATTAAAATACACTAAGATATAATGATAACTCCTTCACGAATAAAAAAAAACAGGCAAATTGGGTGCTGTGTTGCTCTGATACTGGCATTTCCGTTGTATACAATTGCACAAAACCCATTTATTACAAACCGTTACACCGCTGACCCTACTGCCCGGGTTTTTAATGACACCTTATTTGTGTATCCTTCCAGCGATACCGTTTGTAACCTGATAGAGGAAAACAATGGCTTTTGCATGCACAACTACCATGTATACTCCACCACCGACCTGACCCATTGGACAGATCATGGCCATATTGTTGAGCAAAATTCGGTACCCTGGGTACAAAAAAACAGCTACGGCATGTGGGCTCCGGATTGCATCAGAAAGGACGGCAGGTACTATTTCTACTTCCCGGCCATACCTGCGGACGGAAGTGCATTCCGGCGAATTGGCGTGGCTATCGCCCAGCAACCCACCGGGCCATTTGTGCCAGAACCAGATTATATCCAGGGCATTGGAGGAATCGACCCCAATATTTTTATAGACGACGACGGTAGAACCTATCTCTACTTTGGGGGTGGCGAACAGCTCAACGTGGTGGAACTTAACGAGGATTTGGTATCCATCAAAGGCCAGGTGGCCGTAGTGCAAGGCCTGCCCGCCGGTTACAAAGAAGGTTCGTTTGTTTTCAAACGCAACGGCATTTACTATTTCACATTCCCTCATGCACCCGGAGCTTCTGAAGAAATTGCCTATGCCATGGGAAAATCGCCATTGGGACCCTTCGAATATCAAGGAGTTATTATTGATCGTTGGACCGACGGATGTTGGACCAACCACCACTCCATTGTAGAGTACCGGGGACAGTGGTATATATTTTACCACCACTTCGAAACCTCCTATAGCATGACCCGGCGTTCCATCTGTGCCGACAAAATTAGTTTTAACCCCGATGGTACCATTCCAAAAATTCATGCCACCAAACGCGGAATTGGCCAAATTTCAGCCAATCAAACTATTCAGGCCGACCGTTACAGTCTCCTGCTTAACGCTCATACCGCACCGCAACATCACGAAGCATTCTACAACTGGGTAATTAAAGATATTACGGACAGCACACGGATACGGGTCGATGAAATCGATTTTGGACAAGAAGACTTTGCCGGAGTAGTTGCCTATGTCAATGCTCCCACCGAAGGAGGCAATCTTCAAATTAGAGCCAATGACGGCGTCATTGCTTCGGCTTCCTTACCAAAAACTCACCTTTACCAATGGGTTGCAGTATACCTGCCATTGACTAAAAAGGTGAAAGGCCTGCAAAACCTGGAGTTCACTTTTGAAAACAGCTCGGACGATGTACAATTGGACTGGATTCGTTTCGTCCCCAAGGGCATAGCCGCCATTGTTAAATCATACGAACTGGAAATGGATTACCAGAATGTCGAATTTCTCTCGGGACAAAACAACATACGCCTGACAAAACCCGATATGACAAGTATAAATGAGCTACAATGTGGCGAGGTGTCAAACGACGGCCGTATAGAAATTCGACTTAATGGGGAAACAAGGAATTCATCTTCGCCCTTGAAAGCGAATGACATACTCGATTTCTCCGTGATCGGCAAAGAACATTGGTTCTCGGCTTTCGACACCATAAAGGCTTCTGCCTATACCAATATGAATGGCATATCCACCGAGCCTTGTTGGAGCGGCGGGCAAAATGTAGCCTTTATCGAGAATGGCGATTATATTGAATTCAACAACCTGATCTTTGATCGGCCAGCCAGGAATATCGAAGTCTCAGTAGCTTCTGAGCGATTGGGAGGTAGTATTGAAATACGGAAGGACAATATTAAGGGAGAAGTTATTGCAACTATAGACGTTCCCAGTACCGGGGGTTGGCAAAATTGGAATTCCCGGCACATTGAACTCAATACCCCGGTTAACGAGAATCATAAAATTGTAGTCATGTTTAATGGGGGTGACGGTTTCCTGTTTAACCTGGATTGGATACGATTTTACTAATCCTCCTCAAATGCTACATACACACATTTTGAACCTATAAAAAACAGCCCATGAATGCACTCCATAAAATACTCTTCCTGACTGCTGTTTTATCCCTTCCGGTATTGGGTCACACCCAGGAAATCGATTTCGATTTTTTAAATACCAACCTGTCGTTCGACGACCGGGTGGATATTCTGATACAGCAAATGACCCTCGATGAAAAAATTGCCCAAATGCAGTACAATGCCCCGGCCATTCCACGCTTAAAGGTACCCGAATACAGTTGGTGGAACGAGTGCCTGCATGGGGTGGCCTTTGCCGGCAGGGCTACTGTTTTTCCCGAACCCATTGGGTTAGCTGCGACCTGGAATACCCATTTAGTGTATTCCGTGGCTCAGACCATCTCGGATGAAGCCCGGGCAAAACACAACGAGTTTTTAAAAGAAGATAAACGAAATAATTTTCAAGGCCTGAACTTTTGGGCTCCAAATGTGAATATTTTCCGCGATCCCCGTTGGGGAAGAGGCATAGAAACCTATGGGGAAGATCCTTGCCTGACTTCAAAAATGGGCGTTGCTTTTGTGAAAGGTTTACAGGGTAACGATGAAAAATACCTCAAACTGATAGCCACGCCGAAACACTTTGCTGCACACAGCGGGCCGGAACCCGAAAGACATAGATTCAACGCGATCGTATCCGACAAGGATTTGTACGAAACCTACCTGCCTCAATTTAAAGCTGCTATTCAGGAAGGCGGTGCGTATTCCATTATGAGCGCTTACAATCGGTTAAATGGCGAATCGTGCAGTGGGCACCCTCGTTTGCTCACAGAGATTCTTCGCGACGAATGGAATTTTAATGGTTTTGTAGTTTCTGATTGTGGAGCTATTCGCGATATTTATGAATACCACAAAATAGCGAACTCCAAGGAAGAAGCTGCCGCCATTGCCCTTAAATCCGGATGCGACCTAAACTGTGGCGATTATTACTTTTACCTTAATGACGCGTTCGCCCAGGGACTGATAGCGGAATCTGATATCGATAAAGGCCTACGGCGGCTTTTTATGGCGCGGTTCAAACTGGGCATGTTCGACCCTCCCGAAATGGTTCCTTACAGCCAGCTCGATCGAAGTGTGGTCAACTCCAGCCAGAATCAGGATTTGGCTCTTCAGGCAGCCTTGGAATCCATTGTTCTGCTAAAAAATGAAAACCAGGTTTTGCCCCTTTCCTCCTCCGTTCGGCATATTGCAGTAATAGGCCCCAATGCCAACGATATGGACGTATTGTTAGGCAACTACAATGGACGGCCCTTCTCAGCCACTACCCTGTTGGAGGGCATTCAAAAACTTGCACCCGAAGGCTGCCAGGTGGAATATTCCCCCGGCGCCGATTGGGCTGAAGGGGTATACCTGATTGAAGACCTTCCATACCGGATGCTTCTTACCGAAAACAATGGTATCAAAGTGCAAGGCCTAAAAGGCGAGTATTTTGCCTCTAAAAACCTAAGCGGCCAACCGGTATTTTCCAGAATTGACTCTGTTCTACGATTCGACTGGCGCGATGGAGCACCGGCTCCGGAATTACCCGAAGATTATTTCAGCATACGATGGACGGGCAAAATAAAATCGGACAGTACCGCACACTACCTGATTGGGGGCGAAGGACATCACGGGTACAAACTCTACATCAACGACTCCCTGCTGATTCAGGAGGACGAATTTTACCATACCAATTCACAGCAGATAAAGGCTGTAAAGTTGGAAAAGGACAAGGTGTACGATATCCGTATAGAGTTCTACGCTTTAACCGGCGATGCCAACTTCCGCTTAACCTGGGTTCCCAACAATCGCAACTTGCTTAAAGATGCCCTGAACTTGGCCGGCAGATCCGATGTGGTGGTGCTGTGTATGGGCCTATCGCCCCGGTTGGAAGGTGAGGAACTGGGTATTTATCTGGATGGTTTTGCCGGAGGCGATCGCACCAAACTAGGTTTACCGGCTAATCAGCTGAATTTAATTCAGGAATTGGCACGCATCGGCAAACCCATGGTGTTGGTGACTCTTAATGGCAGCCCGCTGGCCTTAAACTGGGAACAGGAAAATATTCCGGCCATAGTAGAAGCCTGGTATCCTGGACAAGCCGGGGGCCAAGCAGTTGCAAAGGTGCTGTGGGGCGATTACAATCCTTCGGGAAAGCTTCCGTTAACCTTTTACCGTTCGGTAGACGATTTACCTTCCTTTGAAGATTACCGCATGAACAACCGTACCTACCGGTACTTCCAAGGTAAACCGCTGTACCCCTTTGGTTTTGGATTAAGCTATAGCTCGTTCAAATACTCCGATCTGAACATGAGTGATACGGTTAAAATAGGTTCGCCGCTTACCATTTCCTTCAACATAACCAATACCAGCCTTACCGATGGAGCTGAAGTAGCCCAGTTGTACCTTACCAACTATACCCTGAGCATTCCGGTAGAGTTACCCAAAATTGCTCTTAAAGGCTTTCAAAAAGTGTTCTTAAAAGCCGGTGAAAGCAAAAAGCTGGTATTTGAGTTGCAACCCGGCGATTTTTCCTATGTCACTGAGACCGGTAAAACTGAAATCCAGCCCGGACAATTTACCATTCATATCGGAAGTAGTTCAAACAGTTTCTCTTTCGAAAGAGAAATTCAACTTCAGCCCTAGGACGTTAAATGTGAACCACCCCAAATCGCTACCCGGTAACAGGCTTGGGGTGGTTGGCTTTTGCATAATATCGTAGTAATTGGGTGACTAACAAACGTTGTCAAAAATTACAAAACGCTAACAGCTTATCACAGTCAGTACTATTGTTTCCTACACACGGTTAACTTCGAGCCTTACCCGCTCGCGTAAATACGAGCATGGTGTAATAAACCTTCCGGGTTGCAATTGCGAGAGAGGCTCAACCTTCTAGATGCCCATTGGACACACCTCGAAACCCGAAGCGCTAATCGGTTAAATGCCTGAAATGTACGAACTCAGATTTACCTCCCTGTCCAAATTCATCTTCTTCCTCAGCCGATAGCGCGACATGTTTACACTGGTAGCGGAGATCCCCACCAAATGCGCCATTTCTTTGGCTGTGAAATCCAGTTTGATCAAGGCGCAGATTTTCAGGTCGGTTGGTGTTAGCACGGGATGTTTATCGCGCAACCGTTCATAGAACCCCTGGTTTACTTTCAGAAAACGCATATTAAATTCGTCCCAGTACTTACCACTGCCTTTTTCAGCATCTTTTATAACCTGAAGGTAAGCTTTACGGTGAGGCACCTCCTTTTTAATTACACTCAGCAAATCCGAAACGGTTTTTTCCTTTTCGACAAATTGCAGCGCATAGGTGGTAAGCTCTTTATTTTGCTGTGTTAGCAATTCCCTTGCCTCCTTCTGTTTCTTCGCATGTCGTTTCCGTAAATAGCGGCTTCGCAGGATAAATATCGAAGAAAAAAGTAACAGGAGGATCACACTAAAAATAAGCTTAATTTGATCCAGTGAGCGTTCCTTCTGCAAGAGTTGAAGGTTCTTTTTGCTAAGCTCCAGATCCTTCTGTCGCAATTCATCCCGGTATTTGTTCTTAATTTCCAACAACTCGTTATTCTGAAGGTTGCGAGCTCCAAAAATCTGATCGTTCAACAGCCTCGATTCCATGCTCTTCTCGTATGCCTGCTTGTATTGCCCCAACTGAGCATGGCTTTGGGCCGATTTAAATAACAAATCGGGCCGAAGAGCCATATGACCTTTGAGTGCGTAGCTTACTCGTAGCGAACGGTTAAAATACTCCAATGCCGATTGAAATTTTCCCTGTAGCATCTGCATATCTCCCATAAAAGAGTACACAATAACCAAATATTTTTTATCCTCAGCATATTCTGCCTGCTCGTCGCGAATTGGCTCCAATACCGAAGCAACTTGTAACAACATACCTTCAGCCTGCTTATAGTCTTGCGACTTTTGCGACACCAGTACCGCCTTCTCTGCCAACAAGTACCCTCGCTTAATACGATCCTGATGAAAGCGATCGGACAACATAAAACAGGTATCCAGATAGTCTTCTTCCCTCGATAGCTGCTCAAACGACCCACAGTACATAACCATGTTAAAATAACTAGAAATGAGTTCCTGCCCGGATAGTTTGCCTTCCTTTTGCAATTGTTTATTCAACCCCAATGAAGTTAACAGATGAAAAGCTGCCCGCTCCTTTTGCCCGAATATATGATACAACTGCCCTGCCCTGCCATGGGCACATGCTATCAACACGGTATCCTTTAGTTTCTCGGCCAGTAACAGGCCATCCCAAACCAAATCGTAGGCTCTGCTATAATTCAGGTTAATCTTTTCGGCATCCGACATGTCTATCCAACATTTCTGCAATCCAACGGAATCGCCCAACCGAATGTAATCTTGTGCGCACTCCCGGAGAAGTAGCATGCCGGAATCTATTTGGGTAGTGGAAAGCCTGAATGCTTCCTTCCGAATACTGTCTACATAGGCAGTTGTGATTTTGTCTACTTGAAAAGTTGCACTGTATATACCTATATTATTAAGTGCCAACAAGGGCAAAACAAAGACATACAGGAGTTTTCGACTATTTTTTACAGGCTTCATATTCATTCCATGTAGTACTGCAAATAAATGGATTATTCATTACATGTTATGGTACATTGGCTGTATATCTACCTTGTCGATGTTTTGTAGATACGCAGTTTTTTTTATAAGACCAATGAATTATAATTGTAAAACTAAAACATTTCTGAACATGTCTATTTTTTATTTTTGATTATCAATATACTAATTTTCTGAAATCTGAACATTTGCAAAAACAAAGCCGGTTGACTATCGGAAACTACTCCAAAGGTAGATGGCTAACTATCCAAGACGCGCATTTGTCGTTATCTGAATATTTTATTCACTGCCTGTCGGAATAATACTGGTTTTAATCGTTCTTTTTTAGGATATTGAACACGATTAACTCCGAACCAGTAAATTAAGTTTGTGAAACACAAAATCCCGCTCAGCAACATCGAAGTACCAGGCTTAGGATGGTATCGATTGGTAGTTTAACTAAATATCCACAATCCTTTATTTGTATTTTATGAAAACCCCATTGCATATTTTGTTACTTTTCGTCCTGGTCATCGGGATCACACCGGCTTGCACCAAACTAAAAAACAACCAAACCATTCCCGTCTGGAACACCCTCACCCTATCCTTCAAAGGACCCCAAACCAGCGAACTTGATTCGGTCAACCCCTTTCTCAACTACCTCTTGCTGGTAGAATTTGAATGCGAAGGCCAAAAACAAACCATCCGGGGTTTTTATGCCGCAGATGGAAATGCCGCCGAAACCAGTGCCGATTCGGGCAACATTTGGCTGGTCCGGTTCACCCCCGATAAAATTGGTTCATGGAGCTATTCAGCCAGGCTCATATCCGGCGACAGCATAGCCATATACGCCGATCGGGATTCAGGATCCACGTTCCCCCTGCAAAATGCCACAGGAACCTTTCAGGTAACACCATCAACCATTCAGGGTCGCGACTTCAGGGCTCATGGCCGGTTAATTGCGGAGAAGGGGTATTATAAATTCAGCCCTTCCGATCGGTACTTTTTAAAGGCCGGAGCCAACAGCCCCGAAAACTTCCTAGCTTATTACGAATTCGACGGCACCTATCGGACATCGGACGAACAACGCCTCAATGAAGCCCAACCAACCGAAAGCCTCCACCGTTACCAAGCCCACCATAACGAGTGGACGGAGGGCGATCCCACCTGGCAGGGAGAGAAAGGCAAGAATATTATTGGTGCCATTAACTACCTGTCCTCGAAAGGAATGAATGCGATCTACTTTCTTACCTTTAACATTCAGGGCGATGGCCATGATGTGTGGATGTATACTTCCCCTTCCGACTTTACCCGCTTTGATGTAAGCAAACTGGAACAATGGGAACGGGTATTCGACCATATGCAAACCAAAGGCATTATGCTGCATGTGGTAACCCAGGAAACCGAAAACGAGCTCTTGCTCGATCAAGGCAATACCGGCCCCCTGCGCCAACTCTACTACCACGAACTTATCGCTCGCTTCGGGCACCATCTGGCGCTGACCTGGAACCTGGGCGAAGAAAACGGCCCCAACCCATGGTCTCCCTTGGGACAAAACGATGCCCAACGCAAGGCTATGGCACGCTTCTTCAAAATGAACGATCCCTACCAACACCCGGTGCTGATACATACCCCTCCTTCGGATGCCGAAAGGCTGCACATTGAAAGTGGACTTCTGGGTTACGAATACTGCGATGGACTTTCCTTTCAACAATACGAGCGTAAAGATGTGCCGGCAGCCATTGCCAACTGGAAACACAAAGCAGACTCGGCCGGTCATCCCTGGTTGATCACCATGGACGAAATTGGTATGTGGCATACCGGAGCCCTACCCGACACCACCGACCCCGAACATCCTACCCTGGTGCGCTACGCTCTTTGGGGCAGTCTGTTATCCGGAGCTGCCGGTGTAGAGTGGTACTTTGGCGGACTTCATCCCCATAACGACCTCACCTCGGAAGACTGGCACCAGCGCAATCGCTTGTGGGAGCTTACCCATAATGCACTTGAATTTTTCGATAGCTACCTCCCGTATTGGGACATGAAACCAGGACACCAACTGACACTGCCTGACAGTGTCTATTGTTTCCATAAAGGCCAGGAAGTGTATGCACTTTATGTTCCTGCCAACACCCCGGGTACGCTCGATCTCCGCGAAGCTCCCGGAGCGTATACCATTGAGTGGTACGACCCGTGGCAGGGCGGTACGCTTCAACAAGGAAGTACAAGTACTATTCCCGGCGGCACTGTGGCCTCTTTGGGTACTCCGCCCCATAGCTCCGAAAAAGACTGGGTGGTTCTGGTACGCAGGAAATAAAGTAGTATGCCTGCTAATCTGGCAACCGCCCCTTAACGGCCTGGGTTTTTATCCAACAAAATTGATTTCATCAACCGTCTCCTTTCTGTTTTGAAAAAACAGAGAAGTATAGGAAATCCGCCGTATCGTAATCGTATCAGTACAAACGGGCTTGGCAACCTTTCTTTTTGTACTTTTAGGAGCGTATTCTTACAAACCCGTTTTTCATGTACCAATGAGCGCAACTAACACCAATTTCAAAGTAGGCATGATTGCCTTCTCAGCCATTTTCTTCACCTTCGGATTTGCTACAACGTTTATAATTACCCTTAGTGCGAAGGTTAAAGAAATATTCACCCTGAGCGAATTTCAGGCTCAGCTGCTCACCGGTGCCTTCTTTATTACCTATGCGGTTGTCAGTATCCCATCGGGGTATTTTATAAAAAGAATAGGCTATAAAAATGCCGTTATTACCGGTTTGACACTGATGTCGCTGGGAAGCTTCATGTTTTATCCGGCAGCTAACATTCCCGATTTTACACTTTTTCTGGCCGCTACTTTTATTCTTGCATCGGGCGTAGTGCTGCTGCAAACCGCCGCCAACCCGTATGTTTCCGACCTGGGTTCAAAAGAAAATGCCCCGGGACGTCTCAATCTGGTACAGGCACTCAACTCTATCGCCACTATGATTGCGCCCTGGCTCATCGCTATGGTTCTCTATAAGGGTACCAGCGAAGGATTATCCGCCAGCCAGCGCGCCGAATCGGTACAGATGCCTTTCCTGATCATGGGTTTGATTGTACTTCTGCTGGCACTCAGTATTGGTTTTATTCGTTTGCCGGTATTGAAGCAGAGTACCACAACGGGCAGTAAAATAAATGTATGGAAATACCCTCATGTTCTTCTGGGGGCTCTGGCCATATTTTTTTATGTAGGTGCCGAAGTGGGTAATGCCGGCTTACTGGTTAATTATCTGAAACAAACCCTGGGCTTCAATGCCGAAACCTCATCGACCTATGCCGCGCTCTACTGGGGAGGTGCAATGGTAGGCCGGTTTTACGGGTCAATTATGTTCTCCAAATTCAACAACCCCCGAAAAAGAAATTGGTTCCTCTTGGGAGCCTTAATCCTGGCTTTTCTGTCCGGATCATTTGTAACCCATTGGAATTGGCCGTCCGGAGTAATTTTCCTGGGCATTTCCCTGGCCAACCTGCTCATTATGCAACTGGGTCGAAGTAAAGCTGCTCGTTCCCTGGCAATATTTGCCCTGGTAGCCGCAGGTCTCGACCTCATCACCACCTTTACCACCGGATACAGCGCCCTCTGGACGGTACTCGCCATTGGGTTATTCAACTCCATCATGTTCCCCAACATCTTCACGTTGGCAGTAAAAGGCCTCAATCCGGGTGAACTGAGCACCGCCTCCGGCATTATTAACAGCCTGATTTTTGGTGGAGCGGTTATCCCGCTCTTGATGGGGCGCATAGCAGATACCATTGGCTATACCTGGGCATTCCTTATTCCGGCTCTCTGCTACTTGTACATTGCCTTTTTCGCGATTAAAGGCAGTCGGATCCGACACATAACTTCAACCTGATAAGCGCCATGGTTTACTAACCGGAATAAAAAACTCAACGGCTACTTCTTCTCAGAAAGCTCTACATATTACCGTTCAGATAATTTACCTATCTTAAACGGAGCAAGTTAAAGCCTGATGCTTACAACTGTTAAACAAACACAAATGGAACAAATAGCTATTGGTATTGACATTGGCGGAACCAATACCGCCATAGGACTGGTTGACTCACAAGGAACTGTACTGCAAAAAACAAGTATAGCCACCCCAACCCATGGTAATATTTATCAATTCATCACAAGTATTGGCCATGCCATTCGGGGACTGAAATCTGCAACAGGCACCGAAATTGAAATCATAGGTATCGGCATTGGCGCCCCCAACGCCAATTATTATACAGGAACTATCGAAGAAGCACCCAATCTTTCTTTCAAAGGTGTGGTTCCCTTTGTAGATCTGCTGAAGAAGGAAATGGCTCCCATTCAGAACATTTCCATGACCAACGATGCTAATGCAGCCGCTCTGGGCGAAAAGGTTTACGGTGGAGCCAGGCAGATGAACCACTTTGTAATGTACACCCTGGGTACCGGTGTGGGTAGCGGAATTGTGGTGAATGGCGACCTGCTTTATGGCTACGATGGTTTTGCCGGCGAGTGCGGGCATACCACCCTAATCCCTGGTGGACGCCTCTGTGGATGTGGTGCCTTAGGACACCTGGAAGCATACTGCTCGGCAACCGGTATGAAACGTACCGCATTGGAGCTGCTGGCCAGGTACCATGCAACCGACAGTTTACTGGCCGGCTACTCCCTGCTAACACTGGAAGCCAGGAATATTTTTGAAGCTGCGCAGAAAGGCGACAAAATCGCCCTCGAAGTGTTTGAACTAACCGGCCGCTGGCTCGGCCAAGGGCTTGCCGATACCGTTCACCACCTCAGCCCTCAAGCCATCTTCCTGTTTGGAGGTCCGGTTGCGGCCGGCGATTTTATTATTAAACCCACCATTCAGAGCCTTAACGAACACCTGCTTCCGGTTTTCCGGGGTAAAATTCAAGTGCTACCCTCACAGCTCCATCCGGGCGATGCAGCCATTGTAGGTGCCAGTGCTCTGGTTTGGAAATAAGCAAAAAGGCCTACAATACGTAGCATGCCCTATACCCATCCCTACTGTATGGACTGTAAAAAAGAACGCAACCAATCCTTCTGCAACTGCACCTTTGTTGCATCAAAAAGGCTCTTTCTTGTTTGTTGTTAAAAAGTCCTGTATTTCCAGAGCCTAATTGAAACCCGAAGCCCGTATTTTTGGTAGTAACAATACGGATTCAGGAATTTGCATAGAAAGGGAAATACGATGGGCAAACATTTTCGCAAGGCGGCACTCACTCTTGGAGCGGCACTGGTTATTGGTGTATTTTTTCAATTCTCGGTCGATCGCCGGCCTCTGATAGAACAAGAATTTGAACTTAAAACAGACTCACCTCCTTTTCTTAAAGTTAACCCGGACTGGCCCGATTCGGTATACAACAGGCTTTCTCCGGAAGAACGCCTGGCTCAACTATTCATGGTAGCGGCTTATCCCAATAACGGCAAGGAGGATATCCGCAGAGTCAGCCGGTTGATTAAAAAATACAAAGTTGGCGGAATTATCTTCTTCCAGGGCAACCCCGAAGAAGTAAGTCGTTTGGCAACCTACTACCAATCTATCTCCGAAACCCCTTTACTTATTGCTATCGATGGGGAATGGGGACCTGCCATGCGTCTTTCAAATACCATTACCTATCCGCGTCAAATGGCCTTGGGGGCGATTAATGACGACGACCTGATTTACCAAATGGGTCGCGACATTGCCAAACAATTGACTTACATGGGTATCCATGTCAACTTTGCTCCGGTGATCGACATCAACAACAATCCGGACAACCCAGTGATAAATAGCCGATCGTTTGGAGAAAACCGGATACAGGTGGCCCGTAAAGGTATACTCTATATGCGAGGCATGCAGGACGGGCATGTGCTGGCTGTTGCCAAACACTTTCCCGGGCATGGCGACACCAATATCGACTCGCACCAAGCATTACCGGTAATCCCCCACAGCAACACAAGGCTCGACAGTATAGAACTTTTTCCTTTTGATGTACTTATAAAGAGTGGTGTTTCCGGTATCATGACCGCCCACCTGCGCGTTCCTGCCCTGGATACCATCCCCCTGCCCGTTTCACTTTCATCCCGGGTAGTAGATTCCTTATTGATTCGTAAAATGCATTTTGAAGGTCTCATCTTTACCGATGCCATGAACATGCACGGCGTAGCGGATGTTCTGGATCCCATCCAAGCCAATCGTAAAGCTCTGGAGGCCGGAAACGACATATTGCTCATGCCCCAGGAAGATGAATCCACTCTGGAATTACTGCTTGACAGCATGACTAACAGTGAGTTTGAAAATCGTATCAATCTAAGTTGTTATAAAATTTTGAAGGCCAAACAATGGGCCGTTATTCCCGAACTTAAAACCCCGAATCTGGAAGGTAAGAACCTGATTGATTCGCTCAACAATCCAGCCTTCCAACTTATCCGGCAACGGCTGGTCGAAAAATCGCTTACCGTTGTATCCAACCAGCACCACCTTTTACCATACCAACGCCTCGATACGTTACATATTGCATCCGTAGCACTGGGCTGCGATAGCGGTGCCGTATTCCGCGAATATCTTAATTTGTACACCCGGGTCGATAATTTTTGCGTTACCGGCATCAACAACGATTCGGCCTTTCAATTCCTGCTCGATACCTTAAGAAACTACAATCAAATTATCCTAAGCCTTCATGGAAAACCCTATTGGAGTGGAAAAAATTACGGCCTTAATGATCAGATGCTGGCTTTGGCCGATACCATTCTGAAAAAATATCCTTCGGTTCTGGTAGGCTTTAGCAATCCATACCTCCTAAACCGGCTGCATTATCTGGGTTCCGAACAGGCACTGATAATGGCCTATCAAAACGACAGTATTCAACAAAGCCAGACGGCACAGCTCATTTTTGGAGGTATTGGCGCATCGGGCAGCCTTCCCGTCAGCATGGGCAGCATCTATCCTCAAGGCACCGGCCTTACCGTCCAATCCATCCATCGGTTTCAGTACACCTCCCCATTGGATGCAGGTTTCGATGCTGCCAAACTGCGAAAAGTAGATTCGTTGGTTGCCGATGCCATAGCCCAAAAAGCCATACCGGGTTGCCAGGTACTTGCGGCACGTAATGGTAAAGTATTTTTAAACAAGAGTTATGGGTATTTCACCTACCGGAACCAACATCCGGTCGAAAATACAGATCTGTACGACCTGGCCTCTTTAACAAAAATTGTAGCCACCGTTCCGGTTATCATGCATCTCGATCAGGAGAACCTGTTAAGCATCCGGGATCCACTCTCGCAGCACTTGCCGGAATTGGACTCCACCAATAAACTCAAAGTCCGTATCGACGATGTTCTGCTTCATCAGGCTGGACTGGCTGCATGGATACCTTTTTATCAATCTTACCTGCAACCGATTTATCCCGGTCAATTTTTTTCAAGTACCCGATATTCAGAGCAGTATCCCATTCAACTTACTCCCAATCTCTATGTGAATAAGCACTTAAAATATCAGGACTCTACTTTTTCGCGCATGCGCGAAGGCATTTACCAGGTAGAGATAACCAACAGCCTCTACATGAACCCTTCGCTTCGCGACAGCATGTTTTCCGCCATCTATGCCTCCGATTTACAAAAAAGAGGGAAGTACAAATACAGCGACCTGGGTTTCATTCTATTTGCCGAAATGATTCGTCGGATTACCCATACCCCACTGGATCGGATTGCCGATTCGTTATTCTATAGTAAGCTGGGAGCCACCACCCTGGGCTTCACCCCTCTGAAACGGTTTGGAATGGATCAAATTGCGCCCACCGAAAACGATTTGATTTTCCGTAAGCAAATCATCCAAGGCTATGTTCACGACCCTGCTGCGGCTATGCTGGGTGGGGTATCGGGGCATGCCGGCCTTTTCTCTAATGCCAACGATTTGGCCAAATACATGCAAATGTTGTTAAACGGTGGCGAATACGGCGATGAACATTATTTTGATCCGGAAATCATTCACGAATTCACCTCGTGTGTAGAATGCCGAAATGGAAACCGTCGCGGATTGGGTTTTGACAAGCCGGAACCCGATGCCTCAAAAAACGGCCCTTCCATACCCGGAATTTCACTGGAAAGCTACGGTCACTCAGGTTTTACCGGAACCCTTACCTGGGTCGATCCGTCTACGGGTATTGTCTTTATCTTTCTTTCGAACCGGGTATTCCCCGATGCCATTAACAACAAACTGCTTCAACTTAACGTTCGAACTAATATTCAACAAGCCATTTACGATGCACTCCTTTAAATTAGCAGCTATTTAAGAGAGGGCATATACTACTTAACCCCATTGCTTATTAAAAAGTCCCGGTATTTCATGTCGGTACCCATAATATGATCCCGCACCCATTTCTTAAGGAAATCGGTGACTTCAAAGGTCAGTATAACCGTTCCGCCCATAAATCTATTTTCCAGATCCACCACTTTGGCCACAAAGCTATCGTGTTCCTTTTTATGTTGAACGGCATCGGGGTAAGCATATTCATCAAATAGTCGTTCCTCATAGGCAAAGTGATTCGCCGTATATTCCTTCATCTCGCGCAGCACAGCACCAATAAGGTCGTTATTTGACTTTTTACTGATATTCTCATAAAATTCATTGAGCAGGTCAAATAATTTTTTGTGCTGATTGTCAATAGATTCAATATTAGTACTGAATTCCTGTTTCCATTTCGTATACACCATGATAGTATTTTTTACCATAATTTACAAAATCGTTAGGGCTGAAACAATTTTTTTGCCTTGATGCTATGAATTTTTGAAGTTAATAGTACTTTTGCCACAAGTTTATTTGCTCAAAACGCAGTTTTAACCGGTTGTTCCGGGAACTATAACTTTGATATTACTAAATAATTATTATTTTTGTCTAAACCTGTATTAAAAACGTACAAAATTTAAAAACATGAAAAAACTTAGCTTTCTATTTGTTGCCTTATCACTTGTTGGTTTTATCACTTTATCATCTTGCAAAAACACCACTGTTCCTGCAGAACAAGCTACTGAAGAAGTAGTTGATCAAGCTACCGAAGAAGCTGTAGAAGAAGCAGTTGACAGCGTTGCTACTGAAGAAGCTGTAGTTGAAGAAGCTACTGAAGAAGCAGCTAACTAATAAAAAACCAACCTTATTCCAAAGGTATAAAAAGCAGGACTTAGATCCTGCTTTTTTATTTTTTACCCATTCCAACCTAACGTTCTTCCTCTCTACCAATACCAAAAAACGACACCCAGAACGGATCATGCTCCCTGTATAATTAAAAGTTATTAACATTTTTTCGTCCATCCTAAACCAAATCCGTCCAAAACTTAAAATTTTCCACTATGAGAATACATTGTATCCGACATGAACCTTTTGAAGGTTTGGCCGCAATTCAGGACTGGATACAACAAAAGGGCTATACGGTGAATACCACACATCGCTATCTGAATCAGGAATTCCCATCTCCGGACCATTTCGACATTCTCATAATTATGGGAGGAACGGCAAGCGTGTACGACGATTCACCCCTGGTTCGCGAAGAAAAGTTGTACCTCCGCCAAGTGTTGGCATTCCACAAGAAAATCATTGGCATTTGTTTGGGTGCTCAGTTTTTAGCTGACGCATTGGGTGCCAGGGTATATCCCGGCGTCGAGAAAGAAATAGGCTGGTTTCCAATAACCTACACGCTTGAAAGCAAAATACTTTTCCCCTTCTTACCCCAAAGCCATGAGGTCTTTCATTGGCATGGCGACACCTTCGACATACCAGTGGGAGCCACCCCCCTGGCCAGCTCTTCGCTCACGCCTAACCAAGGGTTTATAATTAAAGGCCATATCCTTGCCTTGCAATACCACCTTGAAATGACAACGGAAAGTATCTCCAAAATGATTCAGGGAGCCAACGGAGAATTAAAACTAAAAGGTAATTACATTCAATCCGCCGAGGAAATCCTGGGGAACACCGCACACTTTAAAAGCTCAAACCACTTATTGCATGAGCTCCTCGATAATTTCTGTTGCACATAGCTGTTCAATTAAGCCAAAATATCCTCAATGACTTGTAACTCTTCGTTCGTAAATTCCAATTTGCGAACTGCTGAAACATTGGCATGTAATTGAGCCACACTACTTGCTCCAACCAGAACAGAGGTCACCCGCTTATCTTTAAGCAGCCAGGCAATAGCCATTTGTGCTAAACTCTGTCCTCTGTTTACAGCCAGTTCGTGTAGTTTCCGAACCTTTTGAAGCAACTCTTCGGTAATGTTTTTTTCAGTCAGAAAAGGAGATGAACTGCGGGCTGCCCGGGAATCGACCGGAATGCCATCCAGATAGCGATTGGTTAACAATCCTTGCGCCAGTGGTGAGAATGCAATCGAACCGATACCTTCAAGATCAAGTACATCCAAAAGACCTTCTTCCGGAGTTCGAACCAGCATAGAATATTTCGGCTGATGAATCAGACATGGAGTTCCCATTTCACGAAGCAAACGGGCAGCATGCCTTGCCTGCTCCGGATTGTAGTTGGAAATGCCTGCATAGAGTGCTTTGCCTTGTTTTACCAAGTCACTTAACGCCCCCATGGTCTCCTCCAAAGGGGTCTTCGGGTCGGGTCGGTGCGAATAGAATATATCCACGTATTCCACTCCCAAGCGTTTTAAACTCTGATCGCAACTGGCCATCATATACTTTCTCGACCCCCAGTCTCCATACGGACCGGGCCACATGGTGTACCCTGCCTTGCTCGAAATGAGCAGCTCATCGCGATAGTCCGCCAACTGACTCCGAAGAATTTTACCAAAGTTTACTTCGGCAGAACCCGGGGGTGGTCCGTAATTGTTTGCCAAATCAAAATGGGTCACTCCCTTGTCAAATGCATTTAATACGATATCGGTAGCCGTATCCTGATTGTCCACATTTCCGAAGTTATGCCACAAGCCTAACGAAATGGCTGGCAATAGAATACCACTTGCCCCACATCTCCGATAGGGCATGTCAATATATCTATGATCCGAAGGCGTATAGGTTTTTATCATAAGTTATCGATCTAATGGTACTCGGTCTAAAAACAGGCCTGAGCAGCTGGTTAAGCTCTCGAAATTATAAATTATTCAAAAAAAACGCCTTTGTCAAGCAAAGGCGTTCGGAACATTACATTGTTTCGAATTAGTACTTGTAGTTTTTATCCAGTTTTCCTTTGTTGTTAAACCATTCTGGCAAAGCATAAGCAAAACCTTTTCCTTTAAAGTTCACTTTAATAATGTCGCCTCTGCGGTTAGCCAGTTTCTGAAGACTGCGTGTTACTTTTTTACGTACTTCATCTTCGCCGGAATTCGTTCCCCGGAGCGTATCCTGCGCCGAAACAAAATCGATAATCTCCTGAGTTATTGTCGCCTTGCCTGCATTTGATATAGCCGCAACAACATCTTCATCCCATACGGATAATTTATAACCTGAAACCGTTTTTTTTGCAGTTAGCGTTCTTCCTGCACTTCGTATAGCCCGTATCTTCTTATCAGGCATATCTGACTCCGGCCTTTCTCCCTGATCAACTGATGTCAACAATTCTTCCAATTCGGCAATGGTCAGCTCTACCTCGTACTTTTGAAACTCCAACTTCTTCAGTTCAGAATGATACCGGTTTATTAAATCCTGAATTTCAGCGCTTGACAGTTGCGTTTTTTCCATCATTACAAATTTTAAGTTCTATATCCAATTTACAAAAAAAAAAATAATTTACAAAGCACTTGATTGATAATGGAATAAATATCATTATCAATGATTGTAAAGCTGGTTTCTTTGGGTTTGGTTCAATGTTATGACGTGTTGCATGTAAGTATCAAAATCTCAGACGAACATTGATCCATAACGGCACAAATGTAATTTATTTTTCTTAATTGCGCAACATACTAGAAATCAAATAGTATTCTTAGATCATGTTTATGGTTGAATTTCAACAATAGATGTATCTTCGCATTATACAATTATGGAACCAAAACACACCATTTCAGCTGTAATCATCACCTTCAACGAAGAAAGAAACATAATTCGTTGTTTGAATTCAATAATTCAGATTGTGGACGAGATTATTGTTGTCGATTCATTTTCAACCGACCAAACCAGGGAACTATGTAAAAAGTACCCTGTCAAATTTACCGAGCGTAAGTGGGATGGGTATTCAGCAACCAAGAATTTTGCAAACTCACTTGCTACCTGCGATTACATTCTTTCGCTCGATGCCGATGAGGCGCTTTCTCCCGTAATTCAGGAACAACTTCAACTCTATAAATACAAGGGCTTCGACGCCCAGGCATACCGCTTTAACCGACTCACCAATTATTGCGGAAAATTCATTCATCATTGCGGTTGGTATCCCGACCAAAAAATACGTCTATGGAAGAATGGCGTCGGTCATTGGGAAGGCCATATTCATGAAGAGTTAATTCTACAGTCTTCTGTACAGGTTAAAACCATGAATGGCGACATCCTTCATTATAGCTATTACAGCATTAATGAACACATAGCTCAAATGATGAAATTTACCGATATGATGGCAACCGATATCCTGATTTCAAAAAAAACGGTGTCAGCAAGCAAACTGATTATCAGCCCTCTTATCAAGTTTATAAAAAGTTACCTGATTCAGGGCGGTTTCCGCGATGGTTTTTATGGACTGGTAATCTGCATACTCTCCGGTGTAGCAACCTTTCTAAAATATGCCAAAGCCCGTCAGCTATCTCAGCAAAACATTCTTCCTCAATCCTAAGTGAGGAATTGTTCCAGTATTTTGTTAAACTTAATCCGATTTATAGGTTTTGAAATATAAGCGTCAAATCCCAGCTCCCGGGATTTTTCTTCATCTTCTATGCGAGCATATGCAGTTTGGGCAATAATTGGAGTTTCCACTCCCAACGCCCTCAATCTCTTAATTGCTTCGTAACCACTCATTTCAGGCATCTTAATATCCATTAATATCAGGTCGAAGCTATGCTGCTGACAACGGAGAATTGCTTCCGCACCCGTTTGTGCCCATGCCAATTCCACATTCCAGCTTCGTAACAACACTTGAAGCAAAGCATAATTCGACTCTTCGTCTTCTACAATCAGAACTTTTTTCCTTATGTCTGTCATTTATTAATAACTTACAACTTTTTACTTCTGGAGCAACTCTTCAATAGTTGAAAATAATTTGCCTTTACTTATGGGTTTGGTAATGTACCGGTCGCATCCGGCGGCCAAACACTTGTATTCATCATCGTCCATTGCAAAGGCAGTTTGAGCAACGATAGGGGTAGTCACTCCCATTTGCCGCAGTTGCTGTGTTGCCTGAATTCCATTTAATATTGGTAGTCGGATATCCATTAGAATGATATCAAAATTCAGATTGGAACATATTTTCACAGCCTGACTGCCGTCCTTTGCCCGAATCACCTTTGCCTGCGACGACTCCAGAATAATTTTCATGTACTCAAAATTCAATTCATCATCTTCAGCGACCAATATTAATTTGTCTTTCCAGTTATATTTTTCGTCTATCCATTCTGAGAACACTTCTTTCGATTCCTTCTCCTTTTCCCTTCTGTAGGGGATGGTAAAATAAAAAGTAGTCCCCTTGTTCTCCTCACTCTCAAACCGTATAGCTCCTCCCAGCAGATTCACCAGTCCCTGTGCTATGGGCAACCCTAATCCCGTGCCTCCGTATTTTCGGGTATGCCCTTCGTCGGCCTGTCTGAAACGTTCAAAAATAACCTCTCTTTTTTCTTTCGCAATTCCAATTCCGGAGTCTTTTACAAAAAATTCCAGCTTATCGCCCTGCACGGTATAGCCGAACTCAATGAAACCTTCATCGGTATATTTTACTGAATTATCGATCAGATAGGAAAGCACCTGCCGAATACGGTGATCATCGGATACAATTTCAGCCTCTTCATCGGGCAATGCCTTACTCACTAAAAGGGTAAGCGAGTTGGTATCGGATTGCTCCATGCGATTTTCGAAAAACACAAAGACCTGGTCGATGAGTTTGTTTACATCAAAAGTTTCTGCCGATATCCGAATCTGGTTGGCTTCCAGTTTCGCAAAATCAATAATATCATCAATGATACGAATAAGCTGCTCGCTGCTCTTTTTCATGATGACCACATAATTTTTGCGAGTCTCGGCATCCAGGTCGTCTCGGGCAATCAACTCCGAAAAGCCAACAATCCCATTCATGGGCGTTCTGATTTCGTGTGATATATTAGCCAGAAAAGTCGACTTTAACATGTCACTCTCCTGAGCCTTTTCTTTAGCAGTCATCAAGGCATCCTCGAAATCCTTTTGTTCGGTAATATCCGTAGTAATCTCGAGCAACCGGTAGGGCATACCCTCGCTATTGTACACCGGAAAGGACCGGGACCATAACCAACGAATGTCTCCGTCGGGCTTTACAATCCGAAATTGCTGTACATAGGGCGTATTACGGGTCAAGGTCTCCAGATTCACCCAAACTTCTACATTAGGCTGGTCTTCCGGATAGATCCATTCGGATAACTGATAGGGATCCTGTATTAATGCTTCCTTAGAGCGACCCCAAATTTTTTCAAACTGATTATTTATATATATAATATGTTTGGCATCACGTAGCATAAAAATATCGTTCGTATTTTCTGCCATTTGCTGAAACACTTCCTCATCGTGTGCCAGGCTGTTAGATACCAACTGCCGTGGTGCTCCATCAGCCTGATCCGGCAATTTGGAATCATCGTGCTTTTTCTGACTTTGCTGTAATTCTTTCTCCAGAGCATGCATTTGAACATTCAACTGCATCGCAAGGTCTTCGGTTTCCTTTATTTCAGATATATCCCTCAGAGAACAATACACTTCTACTGGTTCCCAATCATGGAATTCCATTTGGGCATTCAGTTGAAAATACAGATAACGCCCCGTCCGGTGCATGAAACGAAACTGAAGTGATACCGGTGTTGCATCATCGAATTCATGGTCAAACGCAATGGATTGTTCCAGTATACTGAGATCTTCCGGATGAACGTATACCGCAAGTTCTTCCAGGTTCTTCCCCAGCAAGGCCTTGTGGGAGTATCCCAACACATCTTCAATAGATGGACTGATATAATTCAGCTTCTTGTCTTGCAGGTTGAAACTAAAATAGATCTCCCTGGAAAACCGCAGCAGACTATTCACTCTGGCATTGGATGCAAAGGAAGTCAGGCTTCCTTTTACCAAAAGGAGTGCTACAAAGCCCTTTAGGTATGAAGTGGCTATACACGCCACATAACCGTTCTGAGGCAAATCCAAATCTGATAGCGGAATGGAAACAATCCCTTTGCCCGATTGAGCCATGGCAGCCAGAGTGGGTAGCCACTCTTTTTTAACCGGAACAGTCTCATCAGATTCCGCTTTGGCTACAACTTCTGAGGACCGATTCCAATCGACACACCTAAATGTACCTTCCTGTTGATACAACAGATAATCTCCGGAATACCGATCTGCGAAATCGCGCAAAACTTCTTTTAAGGTGTTTAAGGTATCTGACATGTTGTATAGGAAAGTAAAATGTAGTTTCCAGAAGTAAGTTAGTAAAAAGTATTTACATCAACTTGCCTGCGATCCCAAAAAGTTACCCCCCAATTCTTTCCCTTTTATTGCAGAAAAACTCCCTTTTCCTCCACTCCCCCCTAATTAACTAAACACAACTTCACTTTTCATCCTTTCTTCGAAGAATATCGGCATTGCGACATTAGAATATTTAAGCATTATCTGTTTTTTTGTCTTTCACCCCCCTATTTTAAGCAGGGTTAAAGTTTCTTTTTTATGTTTTTTATGTTTCCTACCTTATTTTTTGATAGGTTATATCAATTTTTTATATATATTTGCAGTGTCAATCAATTAATAACTTAATAATTATCGCTATGAAAAATTTCAAAACACTCGTGCTAACTGCCATGGCAGGAGCATTTATTGCACCAATAAGCATTTTCGCCCAAGAGGAGGAAACTTCCGCTGTGTCTATTGACGGAGGCTTTGACATGTACACCAGCTATATCTGGCGTGGTTCCAAATTTGGCTCAGGCCCCGCCTTCCAACCTTGGGTTGAAATGGGTGTTGGCGGCCTGTCATTGGGAGCTTGGGGTTCTGCCAGTGCCGGTTCCGAAGAAGCTTTAGAGATGGACCTTTACTTAGGTTATAGCTTCGACTTTGGTTTAGGCATTACCCTTACCGACTACTACTTCGGTGGCGATTACGTAAACAGTGTAAACCACTTCCTGGAACCCAGCATCAGCTACGAAATTGGAGGATTCTCATTAATGGGCGCATATTTGTTGTATCCAGGATCAGCTAAAGTTGTTGCCTCTCCAGCCATACCGGGAAGTAACGCCATGATTGTTGGCAACGAGATTATCCCTGCTGTAGAAGCCATGGAAGCTGTAGAAGGCTCAGACGCAACATCGTTTGGAGAAGATGCTGACATTTACATTGAAGCCGGTTATTCTTTCAAAAACGTAAGCCTAGCAGTAGGCGCAGGCAATGGAGCCTATGTCGCCGAAGACGATGACTTTACCATTTGTAATATTACCGTAGGAACCTCCAAAGACATTGAAATTACCGACAAATTCGCACTGCCGTTGAGTGCTTCGGTTACCCTGAACCCCTCAACAGGAGGTTTCTTTATCACTGCAGGCGTATCGTTCTAAGCGGTTTACAATCGATCTTAAAACCAAACCAACCAGCCCCTGCATCCTATTTACCAGCAAAAGCGTGTAATTACTATAAAGACATTAATCATGAAGAAAATTGAAGCTATCATTCGGAAAAGTAAATTCGAAGAGGTGAAAATTGCTTTAAACCAAGCCGGAATTGAATTCTTCTCTTTCTGGGAAGTGCGCGGTATAGGTAAAGCCACCGAAGCTCGCGTTTACCGGGGAATTAAATACGACACCAGCACGATTGAGCGTATGTTTATCACCTTCTATTGTCGTGAGAAATATTTAGACCCTGCCATCAAAGCCATTCTTGAATCAGCCAAAACAGGAGAAGTAGGTGATGGGAAAATCTTTATCTCTGACATTGTAGATGCCTATCGCATACGTACCGGAGATAAAGGCGACAAGAGCCTGTACCTGGAAGGACAAGAATAAACTAATCAACGTGTCAATCTGATAAATCAATAATTATGGAAGAAATAGCAACAACAATCCCCAGTGTTACAGAAGCTGTAGTGGGATTAGATGTATCAATAAACAACGTATGGCTGTTGGTAGCCACATTCCTGGTAATGTTTATGCAGCCCGGATTTGCCATGGTAGAAGCAGGTTTTACCCGCGCTAAAAATACCGGCAACATCCTGATGAAAAACTTCATGGACTATGCTATCGGATCGGTTAGTTACTGGCTGATTGGCTACTCCATTATGTACGGAACAGGAAATGCCCTCTTTGGCGATTTCAGCATGGCATTCTTCAACCCTGGTGAAGATAGCTATGGCGCAGGATACTCTGACTTTTCCGACATTATGTTCCAAACAGTATTTGCTGCCACATCAGCAACAATCGTATCCGGAGCAATGGCAGAGCGTACCAAGTTCAATGCGTATCTGGTATTTAGTTTAGTAATTACCGTTCTCATTTATCCGGTATCAGGCCACTGGACCTGGGGTGGAGGCTGGTTATCAAAAATGGGCTTCATCGACTTTGCCGGATCTACCATTGTTCACTCTGTTGGTGGATGGATTGGTCTTGCCGGAGCCATGATACTAGGGCCACGCCTGGGCAAATACGTTGATGGAAAAGCCAAAGCGATTCCCGGTCACAACCTTACAATCGGTGCCTTAGGGGTATTCATCCTATGGTTTGGCTGGTTCGGTTTCAACCCAGGATCAGAACTTTCAGCCACCGGAGGAAGTACATCGAATATTGCAAAAGTGGCTCTGACCACTAACCTGGCTGCTGCGGGAGGTGCTATAGCCGCTATGCTTACAGCCTGGGCTCGTTACAAACGCCCCACTTTGTCGCTCTCTTTGAACGGTGCTTTGGCCGGTCTGGTTGCCATTACTGCAGGTTGTGCTGCCGTAAGCCCACTGGGTGCCTTAGCCATAGGGGTTATTGCCGGTATTGTCTTGGTATTCTCGGTTGAATTCATCGACCAAACCCTAAAAATTGACGACCCCGTAGGTGCCATTTCGGTACACGGTGTATGCGGTGCTCTGGGAACCTTACTGGTTGGTGTTTTCGCAACCGACGGAGGCGTACTCTACGGAGGTGGATTCAAACAGCTGGGCGTACAAACTGTAGGGGTTGTATCCATTGGCCTGTGGGCTTTTGCAACCGGTTTCATTCTGTTCAAAGTACTGAAAGCCACTAACGGATTGCGTGTTTCAAAACGTATTGAAGAAGAAGGTTTGGATGTGTACGAACACGGAGAAGGAGTTTACAACTAGAAAACAAGAATCTCACATACTGTCTGATGTGGAAAGGGTCGCTTCGAAAGAGGCGGCCTTTTCTTTTACGAGCCAATTGAGTTCACAAATCCCAGAAAACATTCACTCCTCCGTATCACTTCCTACCTATTGCTTCCTAGTTAAACAATACATTACAACCGGATTATCCTGTAAAGGAGAAGTCGCATACCCTATTATCCTAAACCTCCTTACCCTTTGCACCACTATCCAGGTCTTCAGCGGCAAAAAGGATCCTCGGCCGTTACTAACAAACTCCATTCCCTTACGACTCTCAAGTACCCGGAGCCGGTACCGGGCCTATCAACCGGCCCCGTATCGAAGCGGCCGATGCCATAAAAATGAACCTTTCCGGGATTCTTTTCTTCAATTGTCGGCGTTAATTATTACTTTTGCGCAAACTAAAATTTTCCAAGTTTTGTCGAATACAAAATACATATTTGTTACGGGTGGTGTTACCTCATCACTGGGAAAAGGCATTATATCGGCCTCCTTAGCCAAACTTCTGCAAGCCAGGGGGTTTAAAGTAACCATCCAGAAACTGGATCCCTATATCAATGTGGATCCCGGAACCCTGAATCCCTATGAGCATGGCGAGTGCTATGTTACCCACGATGGCGCCGAAACCGACCTCGACCTGGGGCATTACGAACGTTTTTTGGGTGTACCCACATCCCAGGCCAACAATGTTACTACCGGCGGTATATACCAAGCTGTAATTAACAAAGAACGCCGTGGCGATTACCTGGGAAAGACCGTTCAGGTGATTCCTCACATTACCGACGAAATTAAAAGACGTATCCTTCTGTTGGGAACCAAACACAAACTCGATGTAGTAATTACCGAAATTGGAGGTACTGTGGGCGATATTGAATCGCTTCCGTTTATTGAAGCAGTACGCCAGTTAAAGTGGGAGTTGGGTTCCAGCAATGTGGTATACATACACCTTACCCTGGTACCCTACCTGGCTGCCTCGGGCGAATTAAAAACCAAACCCACCCAGCACTCGGTTAAAGAACTGCTCGAAAACGGAATTCAACCCGACATACTGGTACTGCGTACTGAACACGACCTTTCGGACGAAATTCGCCGGAAAGTAGCGTCCTTCTGTAACGTGGATAACGATGCCGTGGTGCAATCCATTGATGTATCGACCATTTACGAGGTTCCCATTCTGATGCAGGATGAAAAACTGGACACAACGGTTCTGAAAAAACTGAACCTGCCCTACAAAGGAACTCCCAGTCTGGAGCCCTGGAAAACATTTCTCACCAAACTCAAGAATCCCAAACGAGAGGTTAATATTGCTTTGGTTGGAAAATACGTAGAACTAGCCGACTCCTACAAGTCGATTAATGAAGCAATTATTCATGCCGGAGCCATGAACGAATGCAAAGTAAATATCCGTTACATACACTCCGAAGATGTCGATAGCGAAAATGTAAAAGCCAATCTCGAAGGTGCCGATGGGATACTGGTAGCTCCCGGATTTGGCGAACGGGGTATCGAAGGAAAAATACTGGCAGTTCAATATGCCCGCGAAAATAACATTCCTTTTTTGGGTATTTGTCTGGGGCTACAATGTGCGGTAATTGAATTTGCCCGAAATGTAGTGCATCTCGACAAAGCGCATTCTACCGAGATGTACCCCAAAACCCCCTACCCGGTAATCGACATTATGGAAGAACAAAAGGGCATTACCGAGAAAGGAGGCACTATGCGTTTGGGTGCTTACCCCTGTAAGCTCAAAAAAGATTCCAAGGCATTCGAAGCCTATGGCCAGGAATGTATTGAGGAACGTCACCGCCACCGTTTCGAATTTAACGATCGATTTTTGGAAGATTTTGAAAAAGCCGGCATGAGAGCCGTTGGAACCAATCCCGACACCAACCTGGTGGAAATCATGGAAATTCCAAAGCACAAATGGTTTGTCGGGGTTCAATTTCACCCCGAATATCGCAGCACGGTTATTGACCCGCACCCGCTTTTCATCAATTTTATTAAAGCAACTTTATCATAATTTTTTAGTCACAACACCGATAACATGGATAGAAATTCGATCATTGGCATTGTACTCATTGCAGGAATCTTTGTAGTATGGGGCATTGTAAACAAACCTTCCGAGGAAGAAATCGCCCGCCAAAAACGCTACAACGATTCAATAGCCCTTGTTCAGCAAATTGAACTCGCAAAGGCACAAACAGAGTTACAAGCCATACAGTCCGAAACCAATCAAAAGTCCGCCGACACTGCCTCCACCACTGCGGCAGATTCGATTAAATACCGCACTATCACCCTGGAAAACGACCTGATTCGTCTGTGTCTTTCGGAACAAGGCGGACGCCCCTGTTCTGTGGAGCTGAAAAAATACCACACCTACGACTCGCTTCCGGTGACACTTTTCGACAGCGACTCCAGTGCATTTGAACTTACCTTTTATGTAAATAACCGGCCTACCAATTCGGGTTCGCTTTATTTTAAGGCCAATACCGATGCACCAACTGTGGCAGCAGAACAGTCGGAACAAAAAATAGCCTTACGCTATACAGCGGGTCCCGATAAATACATTGAATATCAATACACACTGGCACCGGGCAAATACCAGGTCGACCTGAACATTGTTTTTCAGGGCATGGAAGACCTCACCACCCAGCGCACAGGGGTTATCGACCTGAACTGGATGATTTCTTCGCCCCAACAGGAAAAAGGCCGTACCAACGAAATGCAGTACACATCACTTTACTACAAGCCCTTTGAAGACGATGTCGACTTCATGAAGGCACGCTCTAAAAAAGAAGTGCAATCAGAGAATCTGCAAACCCGTGTGGAGTGGATTGCTTATAAAGATCAATTCTTCTCCAGCGTTCTCATGTCTAAGACCCCATTCCTGGATGCCAACATGGAAATGCTGTCAAAATCAGAGAGTAGTAAGTATTTGAAGCAATTCAAATCCGTAATTGGATTACCCTACCAAGCCGGCGCGCACCATGAAATCCCCATGAGTTTCTTCTTTGGACCCAACCAGTACAAGCTGTTGAAAAAGGAATATGGAGACAAACAACTGGAAGATTTGGTTACCGTTGGTCGCAATATCATCAAGTGGATCAACCAGGTAGTGGTAATCAACCTGTTTGCTTTCCTGAGTAAATTCATCTCCAATTACGGGATCATTATCCTGATTATGACCATTATCATTAAGCTGTTCCTGCTACCCCTAACCTTTAAGTCGTACATGTCGACAGCCAAGATGAAGGTGCTTAAGCCCCAGATTGATGAAATCAATAAAAAGATACCTCAGGAAAAAGCCATGGAACGCCAACAAGCCACCATGGCGTTGTATAAAAAAGTAGGGGTAAGCCCGCTGGGAGGCTGCCTGCCGATGCTCCTTCAAATGCCCATTCTGTTTGCCTTGTTCCGCTTTTTCCCAACGTCGATTGAACTTCGCCAGCAAAGTTTCCTTTGGGCCACCGACCTTTCGACCTACGATGCTATCCTGGAATGGAACGCCTATATACCTTTAATTAGTAACACCTTCGGCAATCACATCAGCTTGTTCACCCTGTTAATGACTGTTTCGACCATTATCAGCATGAAATTCACCAATCAGGGTAATATGAGCAATCAGCAAATGCCAGGTATGCAAACCATGATGTACATTATGCCGGTAATGTTTATGTTTATGCTGAACAAGTTTTCGTCCGGATTAACCTATTACTACTTCCTGGCGAACATGATTACCATTGGCCAAAACCTGCTCTTTAACCAGTTTATTGACGAGGAAGCCCTCCTGAAGAAACTGGAAACCCGCAAGAGCAAACCGGTTAAAAAATCAAAGTTTCAACAACGTCTGGAACTCATTGCCAAACAACAGGGGCAGGTTTCTGGAAAGAAGAAAAAATAGAAATTTAATCCAGTTTACATAGTAAACCCCGGGCCAAAATGGTTCGGGGTTTTTATTGCCTTGAATATTCTTGCAACCAACTGCTACCATACTGCTTTTCTTCGAATAGCCTGTTATTTTCCCTTAGAATCACCTACCTTTACTGCACGAAAAACTTACGATCGTATGAAAGAGAAACTTATTGGACTCTACCAGCTCATTACCGGCATATTTGGAGCCATACTCCTTGCATTCAGCATTCCCAAAGCCATTAAGGTTCCCGAAATGCTTCCACTCTACTTACTGGGCCTGGCACTCTTTGTCGGAGTTGCCTATGCAGGCTACGCCTTGCTCAATAAACTTAAACATGCGGTTACCATTTCCATTTGGGCGCAAGCCTTGCAAATCCTTGGTTTTTCATACAGCGGGGTGCAGTACCTTTTTACCGGATCGGCCTTTCTGTCCCTTGCCTACAAGGGTGGTTTTCATATCGAAAGCCAGATAGCACCCATCGCTTACAGCATTTCCCGCATTTCTTCAATGGCACCCCTGGAGATTAAACTTTTTGTTATTCCCTTGCTTTTTGTTTGGCTGCTTGCCAAAAAATAAAACACAGATTTTATTTTCCTTCTTTTCTTGGCAACCCACACATATGGGTTCACGATGGAAGTCTTGTCTCCAAACGTAGTTCACTCTGCAGTGCGTTCCGCAACCAGGCTGTATATCCCATTCGAACCATATACCGGGTAAAGATCCAGTATATGGTGCAACCCGTAACACTAAGCGTTATCGGCATTTCAGTAACATAGGTGCCCTTCGCGCCCAAATCCATTTTTCCTCAGGAGCCCAATGTTTTCAGAAGCCAGACACCTTTTTTCTGATCTTATACAGAATTACGAGCCTATGCTGAATTACTAAAAGGAATTCAGTATATTCACAGTAGATGTTATGCGGTAGCTGAACCTTAAAATTTCAAGCCATCGTGTTAATATAAGACTTTGATAAATATCGCTACCCATGAAGAAACTCCCGATTATTCTGTTATTCCTGCTTGCTACCTCCGTGCTAAACCCGGTTTTCAGCCAGATTAGCTTTGGTGGCACCCCTAAGAGCTTTAGCCCCAACAAGGCAGCCCTGCTCAGTGCCGTACCGGTTAATACCATGCCCAAAGTGGATGTGGCGGCACTTCTGAAGGAAGATGCCTACAACGACGAGCTAAAGGATCAACCCTGGCGTTTTGGTGAAAATTTGTATGTGGATTACAATCCGAATAATTCAGGGGTTTGGAACAACCTGACCGATGGAGGGCGTTTGTGGCGCCTGACTGTTTCTAGCCAGGGAGCCCTTACCCTCAACCTAACCTTTAACCGATTCCATCTGCCCGAAGGAGCCGAAATGTTCATTTACAACAGCGACCATTCGGTCGTTTTGGGAAAGTTTGACTCCAGGAACAACCAGAATCACGGATATCTGGCTACCGTTCCCATTCCCGGAGAATCGCTAACCATTGAATACTACGAACCCGCCGGGGTGGAATTTAATGGGGAAATCAATTTATGGAGGGTAACACACGGCTACCGAAGTGCTTCCGACTATGCCAAAGGACTGAATACATCAGGAAGTTGCAATGTCAATGCAGCCTGTTCACAAGGCGATCCCATCCGGGATCAGATCCGCTCGGTGGCCATGCTGGTTACCGGCGGAAACGGTTTCTGCACTGGTGCCCTTATTAACAATACTTCCAATAATGGCACACCGTATTTTTTAACCGCCAACCATTGCTCGTACGACCAATATGACAATCCGGTGGATCCGTCCACTTTGGCTTACTGGTTCAACTGGCAAAGCGAAACCTGTTCTAATGCCACCTCTTCTCCCTCCTATAATTCAATTTCCGGAGCTACTACCCGGGCCAAATACGAGAATTCTGATTTTTGGCTTCTGGAACTGAACGACACGCCTCCGCTGGACTATAATGTATACTATGCCGGTTGGAACCGGAGCCCGCTAACCTCGATATCCGGTAAATGCTGGTGCATCCACCACCCCGATGGGGATGTGAAGAAGATCAGCTGGGTTAACCAGGGGGTAACCACCTCGAGTTACCTGGGAGAAACCGGCGATGGCGCTAACCATTGGCGGGTTGGAGCATGGAGCGATGGGACCACCACCGAAGGTGGCTCATCCGGTTCGCCGCTATTTGATAGCGATTTTCGCATTATCGGACAGCTGCATGGAGGCTATGCAGCCTGCGATGTGCTGCAACCCGACTACTACGGTAAGCTGGCTGCATCCTGGTCCGGAGGAAACACCAGCTCCACCAAACTGAGTAATTGGCTGGATCCTTCCAATACCGGAGTGCTTACTCTGGATGGCTTCGATCCTTCCATTCTGGCCATAGACGCCTCTGTTTCGGCCTTACTGTTCACCATCGATTCAACTTTGAACGATAGTTCCATTATAACCCCTGCGGTATACCTGTGCAATCTGGGTACCGAAACGTTAACCTCGGCACAGGTGCAATACCAATTAACCGGGCTGTCTGGAGTTTCCATGAACTGGTCGGGAAGTTTAGCTACCCACGAATGCACGTACCTAGAATTTCCCGAAGTCCAAATTCCGCACAATTCCTATAACGCCACCACCGTGCTTACCGTTACTGACGATCAGAACACCGAAAACAATTCCGCTCACAATACCATTGTACTAGATTCCGTTCAGGCACCTGTGCTCTTAACAGCAAGCATTAGCAATGTGCGAAATGTAAACCTATCCTGGTCCTCCATAGGCGAAATTACAGCAAGCGACACCCTATTCTTTGATGGCTTTGAATCCAATGATCTATTAGCATGGGACGGTATAAACGAAGGAACCGGTACGCCAGGGGATAATGGTGGGATTCCATACTGGCACACTGAAAACGATGCCTATTCGGGCACCTATTCGGCGATAGTTGACTGGGGGTATAACATCAATACCCGTCTAACCTCGAATACTTTTACCATTGAAGCCGGGCAGTCCCTACAGTTCTACTGGTACTCCAGCTATACCTGGTTTGTATCCCCCAACGATAATGGAGAAATAACCGTTGAAGTATCCACCAACGGAGGCAGTTCCTGGACTACGATATGGTCGTGCGATAATATAGGGGTTTGGGACAATGCTACCTGGTACCGCACCCGCATTTCACTTGCTGACTATGCCGGGCAGAGTATTCAAATTTCATTTCATGTTGTGGGCAATGACAACGATGTGGTTGTACTGGACGATGTGCTATTAGGAACCATTACAGACAAACAGGGCACGACCAACACACCCGTTAGCTCTCAAATAGCGGTTTCCAAGTCCCGTTCGACGCTTACTATGCCATCGAAGACCAGTATTCTTCCGCTGGATAAAAAAACACTGACCTACTATATGATCTATCGAAACGGAAGCAACATTGGCACCTCAACCAGTACATCCTTTCAGGATAATCATTTGGATGGCGGCACTTATACTTATCAAATTGTAGCCAAGTATGTCGACCCAAGCGGACAGTCGGCTGCATCGAACAGCCTGCAGGTAATAATCCCTCCCAGCTTGCTGGAAACCGTTTCAGACGAGAAGAATCAAGCGTTTCTTTACCCCAATCCGTCCGATGGCACCTTTAACCTGGTAGTTGACGAACATGCCACTCTGCGCGTATTGAACCTCAATGGCACCTTATTTGAACAACGCGAAGTTGAAGCCGGCACCAATACACTTAACATCAACTATTTGAGGAGTGGGATATACATTATCCACCTGGTTTTGGACGATCGAATACAGGTACTGCGAGCCATTGTAAACTAACTAAACCGCAAAAAACAGAAAGCCCCCTGACACATCAGGGGGCTTTCTGTTTTTTCAAGCAATCAGACCATTCGATAAGGAATGAATCACGCATGCCGGAACCGAACAGGCAACCCTTTGAATAAATTAGTTGCGTATCACACTGCTGTCGTAATAATTATTCCGAACCGATTCCAGCGCATCCTTACCTTGAACAATGTTTTCGACCTTCTCCCAGGTAGCTGCAGACAAAACCTCCTTTAAGGGTTGTTCCACCCCTACAATACGATGAAAAACCTCCTGAATTTGGGTATCCCATTCCGCGTGATAACGCAACAGGTCATCGGGGTAAACGGTTTTGCGGCGGGTACCTTCGTCGATACCGCTAAACGGTTCAATAATATTTAAGTTGCCATAATCGTTGGTCAACTGCTCTCCGGGCAAAATATCGCGAATAGCAATTTCAAAACCATACGCGGTCGAAAGACAGTTGGGATTGAAACTGTGATTAACATACCGGCCATGATCCCAACAGAACACCCAATGACCCATTTTATTTCTAAAACAGTAGGTTTCCAGAACGGATCGATACACCGGCTCGAGAGCCTGCACTTCATCGGGGTGAAACACCCGGTCGAACTTGTCCAATGCCCAGGTAATGGTTCCTGCAGGTAGTAACCGGGTGGCAACTACTCCATGGCCCATATCATCGCTTATAAATTGCACTGCAGTGTTGGGGTGTATCATTGCTGTATTTGTAAATAATAGTTTATATTACTGAATGTCAATGCATTAATAAAGATCTGAATCCAATATTCATCCTCGATTTTGTGCCGACAAATGTAGTAATTTATTAACCTGAGCCCTTTCCATTTGCCAATTACTCCCCAAAAAAAAGATCAGGATATGTGGTTGAACCCTTTTATACAGAAATTCACAATGCGTACATAAACTAGTGTCCGGGTGTAGCATGTATACACAATTATATTACTTTTGCGGCTTCAAAAATTTAATTCACTGGTACATGAACAACATGAAATTAGGAAACCCTGCCGTTGTAGGCTTGGCAGGCTTCGGATTAACCACCTTACTTTTACAGATGCACAACCTGGGGCTGTGCTCACTGGGCCCTGTAGTTGCACTGGGATTAATTTTTGGTGGCGGCGCCCAGCTGATGGCCGGGCTTATGGAACAAAAAACCGGTAACAACTTCGGTTTCGCTGCCTTCACCAGCTATGGCGCCTTCTGGATTAGCCTGGTCATTTTGTGGTTCCTTAACGAAAAAGGAGTTTTCGTTTCGAGCACTACCGATGTAGGTTATTTCCTGCTGGGTTGGACCTTAATTACAGCCATGTTCTGGGTAGGTTCGCTGTTCATTCACAAAGCCATGACGGTAACTTTCTCCACCCTGCTGCTGGGTTTTATCCTGCTGGATCTGGGTCACTTTGGAGCTCCCGTATTCAATACTGTTGCGGCTTACGTACTTATTATCTGCGCCCTTTCAGCCTGGTACATGATGTTCACCATCATCCTAAACGAATTGGCAGGCAAGGAAATTTTAAAATCGGGCAAGCCTTTTATCCAAAAGGAGCAATAACCCTCCAAAAGATATTCTGAGAAGCACGACATAAGCAGAGGACCAGGGAGTCATACAAAAAACTGCCCAAAAAGGCTTCTCGTACTATTTTTTACCACTCCCTCCGGTATGGAATTCGATGAGCTGTAAGCCCTGCGCTGCAGCCTTCCTCCAATACACCCAAGTATGCCCTCCCGGATCGGAAATAAAGGTATGGGCAATGCCGTTTTTGCTCAATAATTCACTAAACGCTTCGCTGGAAGAAAGCAGGGTATCGCTTTGCCCACAAAGAATATTCCAGTTTAATTGCCGATATGCAACGGATGCCGGTGGTTTTAACCTGAAATAGGGCGAATAAAACAACCAATGCTCCGTAATACGAGTTTCGTTCGGTTTCACAGGTCCGAATACCTCCCGGAAATGGGTGTCGTAACTGGCCTGCGACAGTTGATCGTATTGCTCACGGGTGCGTACCGCAGGACTAAGGGCGACCACTGTACCAAATTTATCAGGGGCAAGCAAAGCCAGAATAATACTACCGTATCCGCCCATAGACAAACCCATCAGTGCATGTTGACTGGCTCCTGAACAAATCCGGTACGCACTATCTATTGCTGGCACAAATTCGTTCAGAAAGAAATCGGCATAGCGCATCCGCTGATTATAATTGTTGATATAATACGAATTGTAGCCGTCAGGTAACACATAAATCCGGGGTTGGATCGTGCCGGCCTGCTCCAGACTGTCGATACTTTTTTGAATGTTCCCTTCGTCCAGCCAATTGTTCCGGTTGCCATTAAACCCATGAAGCAGAAAAACTACCGGATAACAAAAATTACCGGAATCATAGCCATCGGGTAACATGATATGATACTGCACTTCCCGGTTCAGCACACTGCTTTTACAGGAAAGATTCCTCAGTACATGGGAGCGGGCCTGTAATTCGCTACTGCAGAAGGTTCCGAAAAAAAGACACCAACAGACAAGTAGCCAACTTTTAACAAGAATTGGCATAAAAAATATGTTTTCAGCGAATTAATATACACGATTACCACAAGATTTCCTTAGTTTTGTCCGCTGTTTACTTCAATATTCAAAGGCGTCTATTTTTCTCTCAGTTATGAAAAAGATTGTTGTTAATACGACTAAGTACCTGATTTTTTTGGGCATAGGTCTTTTTATTTTTTGGCTGCTATATCGCAAAATTGAATGGTCGGAACTGGTTGATGCCTTGAAGAACCTTACCTACCCCTGGCTGATTCTATCCGTGATTTTTGGGTTGCTTTCCCAACTCTCGCGGGCTATACGCTGGAAAATGCTCATGAAGCCACTGGGTTACCAGCCATCTACCTACAACACATTTCTGTCGGTTTTAGTATTGTACTTTGTTAATCTGATTGTTCCCCGCGCCGGCGAGGTAGCTCGCTGCACCGTGCTGTCGCGAACCGACAAAATCCCTCTTGCCAAATTGGTGGGCACTGTTTTTATTGAACGCCTTGCGGATACCGTAATGCTCTTTGTGCTTGCAGTTATTATATTTACCTCGAACCTCGATGTGGTGACAGAATTTTTCCATCAGCACCCGCGGATGCTTGAAAAGCTGCACAGCTTGGTTGCCCCAGGGAATATCGCGATTATGGTTGCTATTTTGGCAGCAGTGGCCGGAGCCTTATTGTATGTTAAACGGCACCTGAAAAGATCGTCTCACAAAGGCAAACTCAGCGAACTGAAAGACCACTTTATGGAAGGCATAAAATCCATTGTTCACATGAAAAACAAATGGTTGTTCCTCGGACATACGGCTTTTATCTTTCTCATGTGGCTGGTAATGCTATACGTGGTTTTCCTGGCCTACGAACCCACTGCCCATCTCTCGGTACGCACCGGAATGGTAGTATTCCTGATGGGCGGACTGGCCATGCTGGCGCCCATTCAGGGAGGTATTGGACCCTGGCATTTTATGGTTATTGAAACCCTTGTTCTGTATGGGATTCCAAAAGCCGAAGGCAGTATTTTTGCGCTCATTGCCCACACCGCCACCAACCTGATTTATATAGTATTTGGCGGTATAGCGGTTATGCTGATCGTACTGAAATATGGCAACCAGGCCATACGCTTCCGGCCTGCCGAAAAAGGAGAAATGGAAGGTGCCTGACATTTCCGGGGCCGTAATTCAACAGGCACGGGAGTCAGAACTCCTGAATATCACCCGGTTGATACACCTTACTATTGAGAAATGTTACCCGGCCATCTACCCCGATAAGGTAGTTCAGTACTTTCTGGATTACCATTCCTTCGAAGAAGTCCAAAGACGTTATCGTGCCGGATATATGGCTGCCCTGCATGGTTATGGGGAAATACTGGGAACCGGATTTGTTGTGGGTAACGAGCTGGGCGGTGTCTACGTTCATCCCGATTATCAGAAGAAAGGCTACGGCAGGCAACTGGTCAGTCACCTGATTCATTCAGCCAAAGAACAACGTTTGGAATTTATTTGGTTGGATGCTACTCCTATCGCCAAGCCCCTTTACGATCGTATGGATTTTAAACTGGTTAGCCCCATGCTGCAAATGGTCGATGACGCAGCACTGCCTTACTTTAAGATGGAAATGCATTTCAACCTTTTATAAATAGGCATTTGCATCTTGTTCCTGCACCAACAGGCCATCCATGGTGTTGATCAAATTATCGATTTCCGGTATTGGAATGGGTATTGGCGGCATAAAACGCAGGGTATTCTCTTTACAGCCCACTAAAATACCATTCTCCAGAAGGTGAGAATACATCCGGTCCGTAAAGCCATTTGTCCTAAACTCTAACGCAATCATTAAACCCCTGGCCCGTATTTCGGCTATCGCGTTATACTTGTGTTGTAATTCAAGCAGTTTTTGTTTGAAGTACGCGCCTTTCACCGAAGCTTCTTTTATAAAATCGTATTTTTCAATGGTATCTATCACTTCCATTCCAATAGCACAACCTAAAGCATCATTCTGATGCGATTGAGCATACCGAAACGGCGCTTTTAAAAACCATTCCGAAATTCGGGAAGAAATAGCAACACCACTTATGGGATAGCCATTCCCTAACGCTTTCCCAACCGATACGATATCGGGACTGTAATCGTAATGCTGAAACCCAAACCATTTACCGGTTCGTCCAAAGCCGGTTGTTACCTCATTGGCCATCAATAATCCATCGTGCTTCTTAATTTCGGATGCTACTGCAGCTATAAAATCAGCATGGGGATATCGGATTAATCCTGATGAATTCCCGGGTTCAAAGACAAAAACAGCAATTTCTCGAAAATTAATATTCGAAATTGCCTCGATGGTGTTGATTGGAATACTTACTAAATCGCTATTCGATTCCACCTGCTGCCCAGCCCCATAAGCGGCTAAATAGGAGCAATCCTGTTTCAGCACTTTATTCCTGCGGGTGAGTTTTTGGGCTATGGCAATTCCGAGATTTACAGCTTCCGAACCGGAATTCAGAAACACGCTCTGACCTCCCTGCAACCCTAGTTTGTCCAGTAATTTAACAGACAATTGCTCCGACTCCGTATTTCGAAAGTGCAATCCGTCATGAATAAGTTTGTCGACCTGCTGTTTGATGCGTTGGTTAATCAGTGGATTCGAATGCCCCATATTGGCAGACCAATCGCCCGATTCAAAATCAACGTACCGTTTGTGATCGGAATCAAAAACATAACAGTTTTCCGACTTTACCATCCATCGGTCATCTTGTTTGTAAAAGGGTATTATGGGCGAATACATGCTGGAGTTTGTTAGATGATCGGGTTATTAAGCGTAATAAAATGTATAGGCTGTCTGAAAAATCTGAATGTTTATTGTGGGCAACAGCACGAATAATCTGGCACCGGTTTTCTCCGGTGGTTATACAGAACCGGTTACTTCACCGGTTTATCGAGCATTTCGGCTCGTTTAAAACAATCCATGGCAAGTCGGGTTTCTCCCAAATTGTGATAGGTCATTCCCAGGTTAATCAGATTTTCGCGATTATTGGGCTGCAAACTGTCGGCTCGGACAAAACAAGGCAACGATGCGCTATATTGCCCTCCCAGAGCATACGCCACGCCTAAATCGCGAAGTGCCGAATGGCTCCCGGGACGAAGATCGACCGCCTTCCTTAGATACACCAGAGCACTGTCGTTATTTCCCAAAATTTTACCGTAGGTGATCCCCAACTCATAATTCAGATCAAAATCGGTGGGCTGAAGCGCATACAGGTACCGCAGCCCATCTCGTTTTTCCAAAGGTTGATTGTGGCGCATTGCTACTTTTTTGTAATTGGAAAAGGCCAATTCATAGCCGGGCGAACGCTCCAGGATTTTCCGATAACACCGCCCTGCACTTGAAATATCCCGTTGATACTCGTAATATACATTGCCCAACAATAGCAAAGCATCTACATATTCGGGGTAAATGGCCACCGCACAGTTCAAATAGTGCAGCGACTGCCGAAAAAGCGAATCGCGCTCATTGGGGATAGTTGTTGCCAAAGCCCGCTCGTAAAGTGCTCCTCCAGCAGTGCAGTTGGCCTTGGCACTCCCCTCCGACACTCGAACATCGTGGGTAAACAGGGTGTAATTATCTTTCCATTGCATATTTCGGATGAAGGTTTTGCAGGAAAATACCACAATCACCACCCCCAATACCACAGCTACCACGGTCTTTCGTCTCCATTTTAAGAATTGCCACACACCATACGCCAAAGCAAGCATTGCACCAGCCGAAGGAAGAAAAAGAAAGCGCTCGTTCATAAACGAGCCGATATTCACCAACAAGTTGGTCATTGGAAGCAAAGTAATCAGGTACCACGCCAAACCAAAACCCACCACACGGTGCTTCCTTATGCTCCACAGCAAAAAACCAACCAGTGCAACATATATGCCCATTGATAACCAGACCCCGAAACTACTCCACGACTGATAAGGTATATGAAACGGATAGTAATCGTAGGTTAGCGGGTGTGGCAGCAACAACAGTTTCAGATAGCGCCACAGGATGTACACTACAGTCGGGAGTTTTTCCCCGTGGGCAGCCCAAAGATAAGGATCGTTCATTAGTTCGGGGAGTGCCCCGGCCTGTACACCACCAAGAGCCTTCCCCCGCAAATACAGGTATCCGGCCAGCACCAAAGCTAATGCTCCTATTTGCACCATCGTGGTACGGACTGGCCTTCGTTCTTGCTGCATCATGAATACAACCGCCAGAAGAGGCACGAGCATTACCGCATGTTCTTTGGACAGTAAAGCCAGAAAGAACAAAAAAGCACTCAGGGCCAACCGCCACCATTTTAAAGGTGTTACCTCCCCAATAAGCACCTTAAAGGAGGCGCACAGAAACAGTACCGACAACAACTCATCGCGCCCTTTAATATTGGCTACCACTTCGGTATGCACCGGATGAACAGTAAACAGCAATGCCGCCCAAAAAGCCATTCCATGAGATGCTTCTACATGACCTAACACACACAAGACTCTTTGAAAGCAGCCATAAAGAAGCAAACTCAACAGCGCAAACAACAAGGTGTTTATCCCATGTGAAATATGCGGATTGTTGCCGAAAAACTGATGCTCTACGGCAAAAGTAACCAACGAAAGCGGTCTGTACCTTCCTCCGTCCACCAGGTTTTTCTTCACCTTGAAAAACCCTGCAAACCCCTCATTAGCCAACAAAGATGGGATTCCCTTGACACCCTGCTGAACGTAAACATTCTCCGTTATTACCAAGGCATCATCGAGGGCATACCGGTTCCAGCAACTGTTACCATACAACAGAATGGCCAAACCAAAAAGAATCGTTCGATACCAGGCCGGTTTTAGAGCTTGTATAACAGACATACTATTGGATTGAAGTGACTAAAATACAACTTTTCCGGAAGCAGCCGACCTGGAACTCCGGTGCATCAAAAACAACACCACAGTTCCGGAAACAAGAATAGATATTCCTGCCAGCAATAACGCAAACGACAAACTGATACGTTCCGTAAGCACCCCCAGAAGGGGCCCCAGGACAGCAAACAGCAATCGTATAATTAAGCTGCGAACCGAAAGCACCGTTGCCCTTACCTGTGAATGAGTATGCTGATTAATCCGGTCCTTCAGTATGGGGTGTGCCGTTCCCCTAACAAAATAGAAAACCAACAAGCAGACTATGCCAACCGGAGAAATGGTATAGGCCGCCAGAAGGTATCCGCCAGATAAAAATGCCAGAATGTAATACAGGCATAACCTATTGCCCCACCATCGATCGATACGGTGCGAATTCATGGAACCCAAAGCTACCATGCCATTCAAAACGGCCCAAATAATACCAAAATAGCTGTACAGCACACCAGCATCGTAGATGAAAATTTGCGCAAACCAGGCCATGGCAAGACTGGCAAATCCAACAATTGACGAAAAAAACACATAGCGGCTTAAGGTTCGGTTGTGCCACAAAGTATGGCGTACAATGTGAAGGATAGATTGCGCATTAACCTCGCTGCGGTGACTGTGCAAAACAGGTTCCACCAACCCCAGAGCCAGAATAAAAGCCGCCCCCAGCAACACGCTTTGAACCACGTAGTAATTCCTTATCTCGGAAAATGCCAAAAGAGTTACGGTAAGGCCGGCTGCTGCTTCGGCAAAATTACCCATACCGGTAATGCGACCTTCCAATTGCAGGTAGCGATCCTGTCGATTCTGTTGCAACAGGCTATCGTAGAGCAAAGCCGAATCGGATCCCGAAATAAAAGCCTCTCCCACTCCCAGAGCAATTTCAGCCACCAAAAACCCCCAAACCCCGGTTCCAAAAGCATAAGCCGTAAAACCAGCCAGCCCAAAAAGCAGGCCTATCCGAATACTCCGCACTCGTCCCCATCGGTCTGCCAGGTATCCCGAAGGGATTTCCACCAGAAAAATCACCCCAGAATACACCGCATGCAGCCAAAACAAATCAAAATCATCAAGTTGGTTTTCGGCATAATACAGCTTCACCACCGGCATATAAAGCATGAACCACTTGCACAGCTTGATCAGGGTCAATAAAGCAATATTTCGACGCATGGAAGATTTCATTTTTTGTGTTTTACACATTCCATTTCTCGTTCTGAAGAACTCCGGCAGTACATAGCATGAAAGCAGGCAAACAACATCGGGGTCAATCTGATTATCACCTTCAGCCATCTATCCCAGTTCTGCCCGAGCCCAACTTGCCAATGAGACGTGTTATTCCACTCGTTTTCAATACAGAACATACTCACCAATAACAGATTGTATGAGCATTATGAATCCATGTCCGGGTTTTCCTTCGTAAAGTATAAGTTTGGCAAATATAGTATGGTATCACGTAGCGAAACGACAAAAAATAACCGACAGATTTGGTTGTGAATAATCTATGAACCAAATGCCGTTTTTTTTTGCTAAATTGATCTCATATATTTTCAATTGGTTCGGAATGACCATTGATCGGAAATTATAACTGCATAAAGTGCCTGACATGGAGCATGTAAACAAAAAATTTTTCGATAAAATAGATCCCCGGAATTTTAGTATTGCAGCAAAGCTCATCAGCCTTGTACTTGTTCTGCTACTTTTTTTGGCAGCATTTTATTCAACCCTTGGCCTTCAATCTTTACGTAGATCGCTGTTAAACACCACTGGCGATTATCTGGAGCATATCGGGTACATTAAAGCTTCCGAATTAAACCTGAGCTTTCAGGATTTCGAAAACGAGGCAACCAAACTGGCCAATTCTTCCGAAATCAGGCGTGCTTCCTTGGATTTTATTACTGCATTCAAATCCATTGATACCGAACACGACCAACTCTTATACGGTGGTCGAAAAGCTGAAATTAAGAAAGAACTTCAAAGCTACTACTCCAACCAGGTAAAATCACACTCCCCATTAAGTGCCGATCTCATTGAATCCTATTTCCCCCGCGACGATCGCACACTTATTGCACAGCATGTTTTTCTTGCCCAAAACCCCAAGGAGTACGATGAGAGATATAAGTATACTCAGGCCGATGACCCATCGACCTATGCAACCTATCACCTGAAACATCATCCGGAACTACTTAACGCGTTGAATGCATTAAAAGCCTACGATCTGTATCTTATTGATCCCAACACCGGCTATGTGGTTTATTCAACCAAGAAAAACATCGACTTTGGAGTCGACCTGAATAAAGGACTTTTTAAAACCAGTAAACTGGCCGAAGTCATGCACCAATCCATGGCTTCCGAAGAAAACGACATCCACCTGAGCAACTATAGCCCCTACCTGCCCGCTTCGGATAAACC
>QKEH01000156.1 GCA_003252385.1 Bacteroidota bacterium
TCCAAACACTTTTTATACCCTGCGGCTCCGGGAGCTGACCCAACAGGCACATAAGCTGCGCAACCTGGTACGATGGACGGGAGCAGCGCGACTGCTGGTTTTTTTGGTTCTTTTTCCATCCGTATTTGTACTGATTCCGGCCGGGCTTGTATCAGGACTGGCTGTAACAACCGTATTGCTGGTGCTTTTTCTTTTTCTGGTTACCCGAAGCCAGAAGCTCAAAAGGCAACAGGAAAGGCTCCGACATCTGCAATGGATTAACCAGCAGGAACTGCGCAGCCTGGAATACGATTACACCGCGTTTGATCCTGGACAGGAATACATGAATACCAACCATGCTTTCAGTTACGATATGGATCTGTTTGGCAATGGATCGGTATTTCAGTTTGTGGCTCGCACGGTAACCTGCGAGGGTAAGCAGCTGCTGGCCCGGCTTTTTCATACCGAAACACTCGATACCGAACAAATCCGGCAGCGACAGCTGGCGGTGCAGGAACTGGCGACTAGGCCGGAATTGGGACAGGAGTTCCGGGCAGCCGGAATGACCCTGATGCACAGTCCGATTTAGATGTGCTCCGACAATGGATGAACCAACCCTTCGTTTACCTTCATCGAAGGGGATACCGGCTGGTCTTGCGGGTACTCCCTGCACTTACGGTGCTGTGTGTGATTATGGCTCTTTTTTTTCCACCCTTACGTTCGGTAGCGATACTGTTATTTATGGTACAGTTGCTTTGGGTGGGGCTGCAGTTTCGACAAACGTCGGCCGAACATGCCATATTAGCCAAACGCCAGAGCCTGCTTTATAAATACCAGGGAATGTTTCAAGTAATTGAAAACTCTTCTTTCCAAAGTCCGTTGCTTACAGAAATCCATAATGAACTTACCCGAGGCGAACAGGCAGCATCGCATTCCATACAGAGCTTGGCGCGTATTGTTGCCGCTTTCGACAATCGGCTGAACGTACTGGTGGCGCTTTTTCTGGAGGGGTTGCTGCTATGGGATATGCAGTGCCTGCTTCGTTTGGAACACTGGCGAAAGACCGGTTCTTCATCTTTCGAAGCCTGGATAGCTGCGCTGGCGCGCTTCGACGCACTGGTCAGCCTGGCCAACCTGGCATTTAACCAACCGGAATTGACCTACCCGGAATTTTCAGAGCAAGAGGTGTTGACGGCCTCTCGGATGGGTCACCTGTTGATCTCCCCTGCCGACCGGGTGTACAACGATTTCCGTTTGGAGCGGCCGGGCGATTTTGTACTGATTACCGGTGCCAATATGGCCGGAAAAAGTACCTTTTTGCGTACCGTGGCTTCCAATATAGTTTTGGCTATGGCCGGGGCTCCGGTTTGCGCTGCCTCGCTGGTATGGAAACCCACAAAACTATACAGCAGCATGCGAACCAGCGATTCGCTGAACAAGCACGAGTCGTATTTTTACGCCGAGCTCAAACGGCTGAAAGAGTTGTTGGATTGCCTGCGCAACGGGGAAGCCCTTTTTATCCTGCTGGACGAGATCCTGAAAGGAACCAATTCAACCGATAAACAAAAAGGCTCCCGGGCAGTGATGGAGCAGATTCTTGCCCGGCAGGGAACGGGAATCATTGCCACGCACGATCTGGAGCTGACCAAACTGGAACAGCAGTATCCCGGGCGGGTGCGCAACCTGTGTTTCGAAATCGAAATCGACCGGGGACTACAAGCTGCGCAACGGGGTAACCACCAAAATGAATGCGCTGCTGCTTATGCAGCAAATGGGTATCGTAGCACCGGGGCATCAGGAATAGCAAATAAAGACCGCAACTGTTCTTCGGGGGAGTGCCGGAACTATGGGAGGAACCATAAAACACCTCCGGGAGTGCGTATTTTGGTCGTGTCAGGAAGTCCGGACGGGTGGCGTGAAACAGCCCGTCAACGTGTATTTTCTGTGGAACACTTTGGGTTTGGTAAACGTTTTATTTTGTCTAACTTCATGCGCCCCAAAGCTCTGCCATCCTGCAGTTGGCAGTGTGAGGGCATCATGGAGCCCATGAGTTGAAATTCATGGATTTACAACTGCAAAAGAGCACTAAAAAAATTTCATTATGAGCGACGATAAAATCATACAGGCGTTTAGTAAGAAAAACTGGAATGAAATTAAGACGGCCGACAGCTGGAAGATATTTAAAATTATGTCGGAATTTGTGGAAGGTTTTGAAAAGCTGGCGAGAATAGGCCCCTGCGTATCCATATTCGGGAGTGCACGTACCGAACCCGGGACCCGCTATTTTAAACTGGCCGAAGAGATTGCTTTTCAGCTTACCCAGCTGGGCTATGGGGTAATAACCGGTGGCGGCCCCGGCATTATGGAAGCCGGTAACCTGGGTGCCAAGCGCGGCAAGGGAAGTTCGGTAGGTATTAATATCGATTTGCCCTTTGAGCAGGAGCCCAACCTGTTTATCGACTCGGATAAACTCATCACTTTCGATCATTTTTTTGTCCGCAAAGTAATGTTCATGAAATACGCCCAGGGATTTATTGTTCTGCCCGGGGGGTTTGGCACCCTCGACGAACTTTTTGAATCCCTCACCCTGATTCAGACTGAAAAAATCGGGAAGTTTCCCATTGTGTTGGTTGGTAAGGCATACTGGGACGGTCTGGTGACCTGGATCAAGGAAACCATGCTTCAGGGCGAGAAGAATATTTCGCCGGAAGATATGGAGTTGTTTGCTGTGGTAGATTCGGCCGAAGAGGCGGTTAAGATTATCGATCAGTTCTATAGCAAATACTTGTTGAGCCCGAACTTTTAAGAAAAAGAAATTAACAGGGGTAAATAGTTGTATTTAAGGACGATAATATAAATTTACAGTGAATTACGGTAACTGCTTCTTTGTAAGGGAACACATTATTGGATAAATTTATTGATTGTTAATTCTTTATACTGATGTATAGACTACTGCTACCCCTGTTGAGTTTGGTCTTCGCCTTATCGGTAGGGAGCTTGTTTCAGTCGCAGGTGAGCCTGATAGTGGAAGCTCCCGATATGGTAGTTGCCGGCACCGAGTTTGAGGTTAAGGTGAACGTTCAGAAGGGTGATCTGGAAAGCTTTTCCCGGCTGCAGCAAACCTTTCCGGCCGGGTTAAAAGCCACTTCGTACATGTCGTCCAATGCCGATTTTACCTTCGAAGAAAAACGCGTGCGCTTCATTTGGTTGCGCATGCCGGCACAGAGCAGTTTTACCGTGGTGTACAAAATGAAAGCCGATGAAAGGCTGAAGGGAAGTTTCACCATCAACGGCAAATTTTCCTACATCGATCAGAACGAACGCAAATCGGTGAACATTGCCAGCCTGCCCATTATCATACAGCCTTCACCCAATATTGATCCCTCGCTGATTGTAGACATTAACGATTACGAAAAGCTGGTAATCCCGTACATAACGCCTGCCGGTGCCGGGCAGCAAATGGCCTGTATACGCCAGCAGCCGGTGAAAGACCCCGGAGGAAACGGTTACCTGGTGCACCTGCTGGTAAATAAGGAGGAAAAGCAAAAATTTGCGAAAATTGAAGAATTGATCCCCGAGGGATATACCGCAGAGAATGTGGATCCGAGGGAATCCATATTCACCGTAAAAGGCGACAAGGCCAAATTCCTGTGGATGAACCTGCCATCGGATCCCTATTTTACGGTAACCTACCGCTTGGTTCCGAAGAATCCGGATGCGGAAGCACCTTTTATGAAAGGAAAGTTTTCTTATCTCGAAGGGGAAGAAACGGTCAGCCTCGATATAAAACAAACCGATTTCGACCTCGCTTCGGTATCGGCCGAACAACTTCCCGTGGTTCTGGCGTCAGCTGCTATGCCGCAAATGGCACAGGTCGTGAAAGTGCCGGAGGTGAAAACTCCGGTTCAGGAAACCCGCGATTTGGTGGCAGAGGAAGTGGTAAAGGAAATTAAAACCACCCGGGAAACCACTAAAACTGTTACTAGCCCCCCGGATCAAAGCCAAACAAAAACCCAAGCTCAAACATCGCCCCGCGAGAAGAAGCCTTCGTTAAAAGAATTGCGCAATAACAAAGCCTATGCTATTGAACCCGAAGACGGGATTTACTACCGGGTGCAACTGGCCGCCGGGCATCAGAGTGTGAACATCCCCCGGTATTTTAAAAAGTATAAACTGGATAAGGAAGTACGCAAGGAAACCCACGAAGGATGGCTAAAATACTCCGTAGGTTCTTTTAAGGAATATAAGGAAGCTCGGGATTACCGGGTACATATCTGGAATACCACCCCCATTGGCGATGCCTTTGTATCGGCCTACAACGGTGGTATACGCATAACGGTACAGGAAGCCCTGATGGATGCCAACCAGCAATGGTACCGATAAATGGCAACCAATTAAACCCTATTGAATGGAATTACGGATGACCGGAAAACTAAAAATCTGTCTGATCGCCCTGCTGATGGGAATACCTGCCTGGTTGCTGGGACAGGGCGATATTGAGGACTTGCTGTATCAGGAAGTGGATAACCTGAACCCGGTATACAAACCCGTAATGGGTTTTGGGATAGGGATGTTTAATTTCTATGGCGAAGTCCACGATCCCGATCAAAGCCCTTTGATGGGTACTCCCGGATATAAAGTGAATGTAGCTACCTTTGTGGATAACAATCAGTACCTGCGAGCCAACTTCTATGCCATGTATGGGTCGCTTTCCGGCCACGAACGCAGCGCTTCGGATTTGACGCGTAACCTGAATTTTAAAACCGATCTGCTGCTTTTTGGTATCAACATCAACTACGATTTCGACAACTTTTATAAAACCTACCGCAGCGTACACCCTTTTGTGTCGGTGGGCTTCGAAATGATGACCTTCAATTCCAAAGTGGACAGTTTTACCACCATCAATAACGAAGAGGTTCGCTACCATTACTGGGCCGACGGTTCCATACGGAATATGCCCTACTCACCGGCTAATGCGGCCAATCCGGGATTACGTACCCTGGAGCTCGATGGAAAGTACGAAACCAGCCTGCGCGATGCCGACTGGGGTATGGGAAGTTATCCGGAATATACCTTTTCCATTCCGGTAGATGCAGGTCTGGATTTTTGGGTAAGCAACCGGGTGTTATTCCGGGTGGGGGCATCGTACCATTTTGTGTTTACCGACCTGATTGACCATGTGAGCAGCGAAAACACCTCGGGAGTCATTGGAAAAAAAGGCAAAGACAACTTCCTATTTACTTACGCCTCCATCCATCTCGATTTGTTTTCCAGCAAGAAGACCCTGGCCATGCAAAAACTCTTTGCCGATGTGGATCTTGATCTTACCCTTATTGGCGATGACGATAACGATGGTTATATGGACGGCTGGGATCAGTGCCCCAACACCCCGTTTGGTGTTGCCACCGATACCACCGGATGTCCGTTCGACGACGATTATGATGGAATTCCCAATTTCCAGGACGACGAACCCCATTCGCGGTATGGCGCCTATGTGGACGACCGTGGCGTGGAAATGTCGGAAGAGGATTTGATTGCCCGGCTGGATATGTCGTCGGCGGTGGATCGGCGCGATGTTCCGTTGTATTTGCGCACCCCCGAGTCGTACAGTAGCTACCGCCAGCTTACCGCACAGGATATTCCCGAAAAATTCCGGAATGTGGATAGCGATGGTGACGGCTACATCTCATTCGACGAGATTCTGGATGCCATTGATACCTTCTTCGACTTTGAATCGAACCTGAGTTCCGAGGATATCGCCCAATAACTGCTTTCCGTAGCGGATTTTTGTATTTGCAGCTCGATGCATGCCGGAAATCCTATTCGGTAATGGTGGAAGTTTGTAAGGGCACGGTTCGATATCGTGACATCCGTTACAAAGTTATAGGGGCATAGTTTACACTTTCTAAAGCTATATTTTGCATTTCAAAAACCGAGCTGCAAAATCATGGAAAGAGACTTCAGCTATAAAAGAAGCAGCAGCATTTATCTGCGAGTGGATTTCTGGTATTAAAGCTTTGAAATCGGATGTAAGAGACCTGAAGAAGTATACTAATCTGCAAACAGAGTTGTGGTAGTGATTTCCGAATAAAAAACCCGGCTCAGCAAAAATGATCAATTTTATTAGGTTAATAAAATAAACTAGATTATATTTGTATCGACTTAAATAAATTAACAACCACTACTATGGAAAACACTAATTTATCTCCCGAAGATAGCCTTAAAATCATTGACCGTGCTATCGCTAATTATAAAATAAATTATAAGGAACATGCTAAACGCTTTCTTCTTTGGGGCTGGGTTTTGGCACTTGCAAGTTTTTCTAATTTTTTCATTTTAATGGTTTTGCACAATAAAGAAACATACAGCTTAATGGGGCTATATAGTTTGGGAAACTGGGCCTTATTTATTGTTATGGGTTTTATCATCCAATATTATGTTTCGCGGAATATAGATCGGGCCAAGATTGTATTTAGCCATTTGGATGGTTACATTAAAAAACTATGGACAGTAAGTGGTATTTCATTCCTTGTGGCTACACTAATTTGTATTAAACTGGAGATTGCGCCGCCGCCAATCATGTTATTAATTGCAGGTATTGCTACCACACTATCCGGATTACTGGTAAAATTCAGACCGCTGGTGTTGGGAGGTATCACATTTTTTGCAGGCAGTGTCGCAACAACCTTTCTATTAAATGAATATATGGCATTGGTTGTTGGTCTTTCTATAATTTGTGGTTATTTGATACCCGGGTACTTTTTAAAATCAGCTAAAGAATAGCATTATGTATGAAGATTTAGACCCTTTGTTACATTCGCAGTTACGTTTAGCCATTATTTCTATGCTTGTATCCTCTGAAAAAGTTGAGTTTACTTTTATCAAAGAAGAAACCAGAGCGGCAGCAGGAAATATTAGCATTCAAATAAAGAAACTACAGGAGTCCGGGTATATAAAAGTTGAAAAATCGTTTAAAAACAACTACCCCAATACGATGTTGTCCATTACGGATAAAGGCATAAAAGCTTTTGAGTCGTATGTAAAAAATCTTAAGAAGTATATCAATCTGTAACAACTGAGCACAAGCGGCACTCATTTGCTACACGGAGGGTTTTTGCCGCTTGAACGGGGCAGCCATTTTATGATTGATTCCGGGAAGAGTTAAGCAAAGTGACACTATCATTGGGGGGAGATCCAAGGTATATTGTTCATCTTCCCATTTGGCGTGCATTTTTGGATGGATTTCGATTACACCATCAAAATTGAGCATCGGCAGATACCGGACCATCGGGAACAACGTACATAAAATCCGGTAACCGCACCCCCGCAATTTCCTGGTCATCTCTTCGAGCTTGCTAAGCGGGCTCAACTGCTTTACGGTCACAGTTTCATTCTGCGGTCGTGTTGCCGCATGGTGTCCCGCTTTTTAATATCCTCCCGTTTGTCGTATTCTTTCTTGCCTCGGGCCAGGGCAATGTTCAATTTGGCATAACCATTATCGGCAATAAACAGGCTCGTGGCTACTATCGTAAAACCCCTTTCCTTGGTTTTGCGTTCCAGTTTTTTAAGTTCCTTGCGGTTCAGCAGCAGTTTTCGGTCCCAGTCGGGGATGTGGTTGCTGTACCCCCGGTTAACATACTCTGATATGTGCATGTTGCGCACCCACAATTCGCTGCTCTTGAAATAGCAGAAAGTATCCACTATACTAGCCTTTCCCATACGGATACTTTTTATTTCGGTACCGGACAGCACAATGCCGGCCGTGTATTTCTCAATAAATTCGTAATCGTGTGAGGCTTTTCGGTTGCGTATATCAATCTTATTGGCCATGGTAAAGCAGAATCGTTTCGCGATTTGCAAAGTAAACGTATTTTTGTGGAAACACAATAGACCAATTCGTGGGGAACACTAGCACTACGTACCCGTTGCTGGTTGTGCTGGGGCCAACGGCCACCGGTAAAACCGGTTTTGCTGCGGCACTGGCAGCTCGTCTGGGCGCTGAAATCATCAGCGCCGATTCGCGGCAAATCTATCGGCGTATGGATTTAGGCACCGGAAAGGATTATGCCGATTACCAGGTGGGGGATCAATGCATTCCTTTCCATCTGATTGATCTTCACGAACCCGGCTATAAATACAATGTGTACGAGTATCAAAAGGACTTTCTGAAAGCCTATACCGATATTCGAACGCGCAATAAGCAGGTAATTCTTTGTGGTGGAACCGGATTGTATATCGAGGCAGTGACCAAGGGTTACCGGCTGATATCGGTACCGGTGAACCAGCCCTTGCGCGACCGCCTGGCAGGAAAGTGCCTGGAGGAACTTGAAACCCTGCTCTCCCAATACAAGAAGCTTCACAATCAAACCGATACCGATACGGTGAAGCGTGCCGTTCGCGCCATCGAAATAGAAGAGTACTACCTGACCCACCCTCAGGAGGCTACTGACTATCCGCGTTTTGAGACCCTGTACCTGGGCATGCATTGCCCCCGTGAGATTCGCCGGGAGCGCATTACCCGTCGGCTCCGCAGCCGCCTCGGGGAAGGAATGATTGATGAAGTAAGTGCTCTGCTTCGCGAAGGAATTACGCCGGAAGATCTAATTTACTATGGTCTGGAATATAAGTTTATCACCCAATACCTGCTGGGGGAACTGGACTACGACACCCTGTTCGACAAGTTAAATGTAGCCATTCATCAGTTTGCCAAGCGGCAAATGACCTGGTTCCGGAAAATGGAACGGGAGGGAACCCCCATCCATTGGATCGATTCCGAACAGCCACAGGAGGCTAAGGTTCAAATGGCATTTAAAATAATGCAGGAAGCTGCCCTGCACAAGGAAGACAAACAGTAAAAACGGCCTCGGTTCCACTTGCACAGCCAGGGCACCAGGTTTCGTTCGAAAGGGTGTGCTACACCCGGTTTCAGAAGGAGGGCTGTACTATTGCAGTAAAAACAGTGCATTATTTCATATCCGGCCCACGAAAAGTGCAATGTCCTTTCGTTGCCCCGCCGGGGGTATCCCTCTACCTTTGTTGCACTAGCACATGGATATTTTCGGTTTGTGAAAAGTTCCATCAAAAACCTTGTGGAGAGGGCGTTTTGAGTCGTTGAAAGCGAGTGGCCCGAACCGTCAAACAGATAAAGCTGAGCAAAAGGAGCCCGCGTGAAAATAAACAGATGGATAGAAATTGCAGAGCCATACGACGAGTGGCGGTTACCATACACGATGGCCGCATAAGCGAAAACGCAGGTCGAAATACCCACTTCCAACTGTTCGATGTGGCGATGGGGCGAGTGGGTTCCTCATTTGCGGAAACCGGTTTGCCACAGGATGTTTTTTTCTGCGGGAATGGACTGCCGTACATCAAATTATCGACCTGATAACCCATTGGATTGATCCCCGGATCATCCGTTGGTTCTCCGCTTTCAAGATCAATCTCTATGTGGGCGTCCCACAACAAACCAGCGAAGAAATTCTGATCCCCTATCTTATGGGCTGCCTGATGTCAGTTCAGGAAATGATTCGCATAATATTGGATGGAACAATCGGGTAACTTAGATTAAAATATATATGACACTCTTACAATTTTTACAAAAGCGCCTGATCTGGAGCATCCCTGCGTTTATGTTATTGGGCTTGGCTTTCGGAGCCTGGTTCGATGCCCATGCGTTGAAATCAACCATTCTGCCACTCACTTTTGTTATGGTATACCCCATGATGGTGAACCTTAATATTCGCAAAATTTTTACGCGGGGCGATACCCGGGTGCAAGTGTCATTCCGTTTCTGGGCTTTGGACTGGGAAAAGTGTTTTTTCCCGGGCAGCCGCTGGTGCAGTTGGGATTGTTGCTCACTGCACTGCTGCCTACCTCGGGAATGACCATTTCGTGGACCGGCTTTGCCAAAGGCAATATGATTGCGGCGGTTAAAATGACCGTGATTGGACTGATTCTGGGGTCGGTGCTTACTCCGTTTTATTTGCAGCTTTTATTGGGGGCACAGGTGGCCATTCCGCTTTTAAAGGTGTTTCAGCAAATTGCCGGGGTCGTATTTTTGCCCATGCTGGCCGGGTATGCTACGCAGCAACTGCTGGTGAAGAAATATGGGCAGGCCCGGTATCAAAAGGATATCAAACCCGTTTTTCCACCCATCTCAACCATTGGTGTGCTGAGCATTGTGTTTGTGGCTATGGCGTTAAAATCGCAAGCCATACTGGCACATCCGGCATTATTGCTGAAGTATGCGCTGCCCCTGGTGCTACTCTACGGAGCCAATTTTGGTTTGAGTACTTTGGCAGGCAAGTGGTTTTTTAAACGGGCCGAAGGCATTGCACTGGTATACGGCAGTGCCATGCGAAACCTGTCCATCGCTCTGGCCATTGCCATGACGGTTTTTGGTGAACAAGGTTCCGAAATTGCCCTCATCATTGCCGTGGCTTACATTATACAGGTGCAGGCAGGTGCCTGGTACGTAAAATTTACCGACCGTATTTTTGGCCAGGCACCACCCGATGTAGCCGCCGATCTGATGCGTCGGGGAGTATTTCTTCTGAATCAGGAAAAAACCATTGCCGAGGCCATTACGTTGATTGAGGAGGAACACATCCATTCGCTGGTGGTAACCAACAGAGAAGAAGCTCCGGTTGGGATACTCAATACCCGGAATTTGTTCGATCACCTGGTGAATACCAGTAACGATATTACCCGCAGCATTGCGGAGGTAGCCCTTAAGCCCATGCTGGTTTTTGACGAAGGCGATTCGTTGGAAATGATATCGCAGGCCATGCGCGACAACCAGGTGTACAAGGTGTTGATTCGCGATCGCAACCATCTGCCGGTGGGGGTAATTACCGAAACCGATTTCTTTAAAAAAGTTTTGAATTAATACATTATCCTATGGATACTCAAGATTTTACCGCCCTGTACAGCGAGGAAGATAAGGCCATTTTAAAAATTGCCGAGGACTCGCTAAATCCCCGCATCGACCGGGTGAATGAGATTGTAGCTTATGCTCGGGAAGCCGGGTTGAAAACCCTGGGCATTGCCAATTGCACTACCTTCAACAAAGAAGCCGATCAGTTGGAAAACTTGCTGGTGCAGGAAGGCTTTCGGGTGGAAAAGGTCAATTGCAAATACGGCCGGGTGCCTTTTAATGCCCTGGTGGAAGGGTATAAAGGCACGTCCTGCAATCCGGCAGGACAAGCTAAATATCTCGAAGACCGGCACACGGAATTGAACATTATGATGGGTTTATGCCTGGGGCACGATATAATTTTCAATTCGAAATCGAAGGCACCGGTAACCCCGCTGCTGGTTAAAGACCGGAAGCACGGGCACAATCCGGTGGCAGGTTTTAAAGAAGAAACTGGAAACAATTCGGCGCAGTTTGCCGGGGCATTTACTACGATCTGATGCATGGCATAGTTCCGTGCGTCAGACCGTTTTTAAAAGGGCTACATACTGTTTTGCGAAAGTCTGTCTGCCGGTTGACGAATTGGAGCCTGCCATGCGGAATTCTTGTGTGCCGCAAAGTACAATTAATTGCCGCGTCGTTCGAATTGTTCCCGTTTGCGGATGCGCAGCCGGCGTACGATCAGATACACCAGCAGCACCAGGCATACGGCTGCAAAGACTCCATAGATCCCGGCCAGGATTTTGCCCATCGATTCCACGGTCAGCGAATTTTAACGGCGGTTCCGTAAGCCAGCATCTCGGAAGCACCCTGCATAATTACCGAAGTGGCAAACCGGATGTTTATGATGGCATCGGCTCCGAGTTTTTGTGCATCGTCCATCATACGCTGCATGGCCTGTTCGCGGGATTCGGCTTGCAGACGGGTGTATTCCTCAATTTCGCCGCCCACAATATTTTTCAGCCCTGCGAAAATATCGCGGCCAATGTTGCGTGCCCGAACGGTGCTTCCACGGGCAATGCCCAGTATTTCAACGATCTCCTTATTGGGGATGGTTTCGGTGGTGGTGAGTATCATTTTTTTGGTGTTGGTGTACGAGCAAATTTACTTCATTTACCGGTGGTTGTACCCATAACGTTCCTAAAACTTCCGGCGGTACGCCCGTAATTTACGGACACTGAATCACGCCTTTGGCCCACAAACAGTCGCCGCAGGTGGGGTGGAGGTTGCCGTAACAATCTTCCAGGTTCGATTCGGAAAGGTCGCAGCCACCGCATTCGATACAGGGCGAAAATACCCCATCGATGAGTTTTTTCCGGAAGATCCGGTAGGCTTCCGAATCCCATATTTCCTGAGGGGTGGATTGGTGGATGTTTCCGAAGGAGTGCTTAACAAACCGTTTGGCCTTGCCCAGAATGTAACAATCGTAGGTATGCATCAGGGGAACACAGGGGCTAAGCTCCCCATCGTATGTAATGGCAATAGCACCTCGCTCCACAAAGGGGCACAGGCCATTGTAATTTCGATTTACGTACGGATCGAAGCCAAAGCTAAGGGCTTCGAAACTGATTTTGCCCAGGGCCTGGATGTGTTCCGGACGAACATCGATGCGGGGGAGCATAATTTCAGGGTTCCATTTGGAACGGGGCTGTTGGTAGCGGTTGCTGGCCGAAAGGGAGTAGAGAATCTGATCCTTGTGGTCTTCGGCATACGGCAACACGTTGGTAACAATAATGAAGCTGGCGTCGATGTTTCCGGCGAGTTCCCTGATTTTAGACAGCTCGCCCAGGTTTTTCTTCATGGCGGTGAACTCGATACCCACTTCGGGATTGGAACGGTTCATTAATACTTTTAACTGGTTCAGCCGGCGCACATTGCTCAGCACACTGTTCAGGTCGGAGCCGGTACGTATTTGGGAGAATTGCAATTGCGATGTGCTGTCGATGGAAACTACCAGGGTATCCAGTCCCGCTTCAATCAACGCCCGGGCTACTTCATCTTCCAGCAACATGGCATTGGTGATGAGTTCGGTTTGAACTCCCAGTTCTTTTACAGCCCGGATCATCTGGGTGATTTGTGGATGGGTGAGGGGTTCACCAATTCCCCAGATGGCCACCTTTTCCAAGGTGGGAATGGCGCGCAATCCTTTGAGCAGTTTTTGAAAGGTTTTTTCGTGCATGGCG
>QKEH01000066.1 GCA_003252385.1 Bacteroidota bacterium
CCCGCTTTTCTGCTACTACTTCCATTTTACAACTAATGTATCCTATCTTTAATCTTAGGTTCAGCCCTTCACTCCTTAATCGTTAGAAGCTACTATGGCCTCGGCTGACTTCTTTAAACCCTTCCATACATCTCGCAATGTTCGTAGTCGTTGACAGGTTTAAAAACCTCCCCGGGTAATGCGCTAACACCTCACACTTATGTCCGTTGCATCTACTAAGATATCTTCCGTGTAAGTATGGGGCTTTAGCGGTGCATGTCGTCTTGCCCAATATACCAGCCTAATGCAATTTCTGTACGTCGAACCAATGCTTTGTCTAAGGCTTCCTTCAGCCAATGCCTCGCAACATTAATCTTGCCTTCGACTAATACTTCCCCTTACCGGGCGTATAGAGGACTTGCACCTCCAGGTATCAGCGCCCTGCCGGGCGCACAAACAAAAAAGGGTGACTACTGCCACCCCTTCCTGTATATACTATCCTATTTTCAGGTTATTTCACCTGTTAGAAACCATAAATAGCAGAATCACCCAATTCTTCCTCAATGCGAAGTAATTGGTTGTATTTAGCCATCCGATCGGAACGGCTCAATGAACCGGTTTTGATCTGACCTGAATTGGTTGCCACGGCAATGTCAGCAATAGTAGCATCTTCGGTTTCGCCGGAGCGGTGCGATGTTACAGAAGTATAACCAGCACGGTGTGCCATCTCGATGGCATCCAGAGTTTCGGTTAAAGTACCAATTTGGTTCACTTTAATCAGAATGGAATTAGCACAACCCATTTCGATACCTTTTTTCAGGAATTCCACGTTGGTTACAAACAGGTCATCGCCTACCAATTGACATTTAGAGCCAATTTTATCGGTTAACAACTTCCATCCGGTCCAGTCGTTTTCGTCCATGCCGTCTTCGATAGAATCAATCGGATATTTGCTGATAAGCTCTGCCAGATAGGCAGCTTGTTCTTCGGATGAGCGAACGGCACCATCTTTTCCTTCGAATTTAGCGTAGTTGTATTTGCCGTTTTCATAAAATTCGGATGATGCACAATCTAATGCAATACTCACCTGTCCACCTTCCGACTTACGTCCGGGTTTGTAACCAGCCAATGTTATGGCCTTCAGGATCGAGTCCAATGCATCTTCGGTACCATCCAAAGTGGGGGCAAAACCACCCTCATCGCCTACAGCAGTGCTTAGGTTTCGATCGTGTAAAACTTTTTTAAGAGCATGGAAAACCTCAGCACCCATACGCAAACCTTCGCGGAACGACTCGGCTCCTACCGGACGAATCATGAACTCCTGGAAAGCAATAGGAGCATCCGAATGCGAACCTCCATTGATGATATTCATCATAGGCACGGGAAGGGTTTTTGTATTGGTTCCGCCAATGTAACGGTACAAAGGCATACCATGGTACTCAGCTGCGGCTTTGGCTACGGCCAGAGAAACGCCCAGAATAGCATTAGCACCCAGTTTGCTCTTGGTTTTTGTGCCATCCAAATCAAGCATCATGCGGTCAATAGCTACTTGATCCAAAGCACTCATTCCAATAATTTCTTTTGCAATAATGTTGTTAACGTTATCCACAGCTTTTAAAACACCTTTTCCCAAATAGCGTTTTTTATCGCCGTCGCGAAGCTCAATGGCTTCATTCTCTCCGGTGGATGCACCAGATGGCACGGCAGCACGACCAATAAATCCGCTGGCCAGTGTTACTTCCACTTCAATTGTTGGATTTCCACGTGAATCCAGAATCTCACGTGCATGTACATTTGCAATTTGTCCCATTATTCTTGAGTTTTTAGTATGATTAGTATGATGAAAAAAAGGGATCACTTGCTGAATGCAAATCATCCCTTTTGTATTTTATAATGAAGCAGCCAAGATTATTAGGCATCTTTGGACTCGTCAGAATCCGGGTTTTCTTCCTTTTTAGCTTCTACTTCTTCGGTTTTTACTTCAGCAACAGCTTCCACTTCAGTTGCTACAGCTCCTGCAGCAACTTCAGCTTTCTTCTTGCTTCCTCTTCTGCGTCGTTTTCCCGATTTATCTTCCGACTCTTGTTTTGCTGCCAAAAGGTTTTCGTTGTAATCGACCAATTCAATGATACACATGTCGGCATTGTCGCCCAAACGGGCACCGGTTTTCAGAATTCGGGTATAACCTCCGGGACGATCCCCAATTTTAGGTGATACCTCGCGAAACAATTCTGTAACTGCATCTTTATCCTGAAGGTAAGAGAAAACCACCCGGCGTGAGTGGGTTGAATCGTCTTTAGATTTAGTGATCAGCGGTTCAACGAATATTTTCAGCGCCTTTGCTTTGGCGGTAGTGGTTTGTATACGCTTATGTAGTATCAACGATGAAGCCATATTGGCTAACATAGCCTTGCGGTGTCCAGTTTGACGGCCAAGATGATTAAAACTCTTTCTGTGTCGCATCTTCTAATTTCTATTAATCCCGGGATACTTTCCCGAATGGTTAGTCTTTATCCAGTTTGTACTTTGTTATATCCATTCCGAAGTTCAGATTCAGGTTCTCTAACAGTTCGTCCAATTCGGTAAGCGATTTTTTACCAAAGTTTCTGAATTTCAGAAGATCGTTCTTATTAAATTTTACCAGATCACCGAGTGTTTCCACTTCAGCAGCCTTTAGGCAGTTCAGAGCCCGTACCGACAAATCAAGGTCTACCAGCTTGGTTTTCAGCAACTGACGCATATGAAGTACTTCTTCATCAAACTCTTCATTGGCCGATTGTTTGTCGTTGTCCAAGGTTATTTTCTCGTCGGAAAATAACATGAAGTGATAGATCAGAATTTTGGCAGCTTCCTTCAACGCATCTTTGGGGTGAATGGATCCGTCGGTTTCAATATCGAGAAGCAGTTTTTCATAATCCGTTTTTTGCTCAACCCGGTAATTTTCAATGGAGAAACTTACGTTTTTGATGGGCGTGAAAATTGCATCGATGGGTATCAATCCAAACTCAGCATCCAAAGGCTTATTTTCCTCTGCAGGAATATACCCTCTTCCTTTATTGATGCTCAGCTCCATCTGCAGTTCCACGGATGATTCCATATGACAGATCTCCAGCTCAGGATTTAACACTTCGAAACCATTCAGGTATTTATTCAGGTCGCCGGCTTTGAATACTTCCTTATTGCTAATGGATACCATAATCCGCTCATGATCCACATCTTCAATAAGTTTTTTGAAGCGTACCTGTTTCAGGTTTAGAATAACATCGGTAATATCTTCCTGAACCCCGGTTATCGAAGCATATTCATGTTCAACTCCTTCAATTTTAATTGTAGTTATTGCATACCCCTCAAGAGATGATAACAGTATTCGACGGAGTGCATTACCTACAGTGATACCATATCCCGGTTCAAGCGGACGAAATTCGAATTTTCCTTTCTTATCGTCCGATTCCAGCATAATTACTTTATCCGGTTTCTGGAAAGCTAGAATTGCCATAAAAGAAATATTATTGTGTTTGGATTATTTCGAGTAAAGTTCAACGATCAGTTGTTCTTTGATATTTTCAGGAATCTCAGCACGCTCAGGGGCGTTCATGAATTTTCCCAATAATTGAGCACCATCCCACTCTAACCAGGATGAGGAGTTTCTACGGCTGGATAGCGAATCAGTGATCACCTCGAGCGATTTCGACTTTTCGCGTACTCCAATGATATCTCCATTACGTAACAGGTAAGAAGGGATATTTACTACTTCGCCGTTTACGGTGATATGACGGTGTGTTACAATTTGCCGTGCAGCCTGACGGCTTGGAGCAATGCCCAACCGGTAAACTACATTATCCAAACGCGACTCCAACAATTGCAACAGTACCTCACCGGTTACTCCTTTACTTGCCTGTGCTTTTTTAAACAGGTTGGCGAACTGACGTTCCAACACACCGTAGGTATATTTTGCCTTCTGTTTTTCTTTCAATTGCAAACCGTATTCCGATGTTTTACGACGCTTTTTACTTGCTCCGTGGAATCCGGGAGGGTAGTTTCTACGCTCAAAGTTTTTATCAGCTCCAAAGATAGCATCGCCAAACTTACGTGCTATTTTTGTCTGTGGTCCTCTATATCTAGCCATTTATCTAAATGAATTAAATTCTACGTTGGTGAAATTATACTCTGCGACGTTTAGGAGGCCGACAACCATTGTGTGGCAGCGGTGTTACGTCAACAATTTCGCTCACCTCTATACCATTGGTATGCAAAGTGCGAATTGCAGATTCCCTACCAGAACCAGGACCTTTTACGAAAACTTTTACTTTACGCAAACCTGATTCGAATGCTACTTTAGCACAATCCTGAGCTGCCAGCTGGGCGGCATACGGAGTATTCTTTTTTGACCCCCGGAACCCCATTTTACCTGCTGATGCCCAGGATATAACCTGTCCTTGAGCGTTGGTTAATGAGATGATAATATTGTTGAATGATGCATGAATATGCGCCTGACCAACCGGATCAACTTTTACAACCTTTTTCCTGGTAGTTTTAGTCTTCTTAGCCATTTTACTATATTAATTATTTTGTAGCTTTCTTTTTATTTGCAACAGTTTTCTTACGGCCTTTACGAGTACGTGCGTTGTTCTTTGTACTTTGACCCCGAACCGGTAACCCAATACGGTGACGAATTCCGCGGTAGCAACCAATGTCCATTAATCGCTTGATATTTAACTGTACGGTCGAACGAAGTTCGCCTTCCACTTTGTACCGTTCATTAATTAGCTCACGAATTTTTGCAATCTGATCATCGGTCCATTCCTGAACTTTGATATTGCAATCAATTCCTGCGTCATTCAGGATTTTTTGAGCAGTACTTCTGCCAATACCATAGATGTAGGTAAGACCTATTTCTCCCCGCTTATTCTTTGGTAAATCGACACCAACTATTCTAGCCATATAATATTCTTTTAATAATTTCAGTTTTAACCCTGACGCTGTTTGTTTTTGGGATTCTTTTTATTGATCACATACAAGCGTCCCTTTCTTTTGACGATTACATCGTCCTCTGAACGTTTTTTAATGGATGCTCTAACCTTCATAATTTTTTATTTATACCTGTAAGTAATTCTTCCTTTTGTTAAATCGTAGGGCGACATTTCAATCTTAACCTTATCGCCGGGTAATATTTTAATATAGTGCATTCGCATCTTTCCCGAAATGTGAGCTGTAATAACGTGTCCGTTCTCCAGCTCCACCCGAAACATAGCATTCGAGAGTGCTTCCTTTATAAGACCATCCTGTTCAATTGATGACTGTTTTGCCATACTTATTCGTTTAATCCTATTACTTGTTCAATGTATTCAAAAGTGGAGAGAATTTCGGCCTCTCCTTTTTGAATCGCGACTGCCAGTTCGAAATGGGCCGAAGTTTTTTGATCGGCTGTTCGAATGGTCCAACCATCATCCTCTTGAACAATCTCCTTTCGACCCATATTAATCATAGGTTCGATGCAGATCACCATTCCTTCCTTCAGCATGATACCTTTACCCCTTCGTCCGTAGTTGGGAACTTCAGGTGCTTCATGCAGATGTTTTCCCAAACCGTGCCCAACCAATTCACGAACAACAGAGTAACCAGCATTTTCGCAATGACTTTGTACAGCGAAACCAATATCTCCTGTTCGATTACCTGCCCGGGCCATTTCGATTCCTTTATACAAGGACTCTTTGGTTACACGCAGTAATTCTTTATCCGCACTGGTAATCTCACCCACAGCAAAAGTATAGGCAGAATCGCCGTAATAGCCGTTTTTTAAAACTCCGCAATCCACAGATAGCACATCACCTTCTTTAACCTTATAGTTCGAAGGAATTCCGTGCACCACCTGGTTATTCACCGAAATACACAAGGTACTTGGGAAACCATGGTAGCCGAGAAATCCGGGAATACCCCCGTTATCTCGTATGAATTGCTCAGCTAGAGCATCCAGCTTTTTCGTTTCAACACCCGGTTCTATCTTCTTGGCTACCTCTGCCAATGTCTTAGATACCAAAATGTTACTTTCACGAATAAGCGCTATCTCCTCTGCCGTGCGTATATTAATCATCAAAGAACTTTATTTCAATATGCTCCCCTAAATGGAAGCTACACCACCTGCTCTGCCTTTTACGCGGCCCGATTTCATCAGCCCGTCGTAATGACGCATAAGAAGATGGCTTTCAATTTGTTGTAGAGTGTCTAAAACTACCCCTACAAGAATTAAAAGCGACGTACCTCCATAGAATTGTGCAAACCCCTGAGTTACGCCAGCCATCCGGGCAAAGGCGGGCATAATAGCCACAAATGCCAGAAATATAGATCCCGGTAACGTAATTTTTGAAAGTACGTTATCCAAAAATTCGACCGTCTTTTTGCCAGGCTTAACCCCGGGTATGAATCCTCCGTTTTTACGGATATCTTCAGCCATACGTTGTGGGTTAATGGTAATCGCCGTGTAGAAATAGGTGAATACCACAATTAACAACCCAAATATAAAGTTATATCCAAAGCCGCTAAAGTTAGTAAAAATACTTACAAATCCACTAACTCCTTCGCCACCGTAGCGGGCAAACGACAAAGGCAGGAACATAATCGCTTGTGCAAAAATGATAGGCATTACCCCGGCGGCATTCACTTTAATTGGAATGTACTGCCGAACTCCGCCATATTGTTTGTTTCCTACAATTCTTTTAGCGTATTGCACGGGTATGCGACGTGTACCTTGTACTAATAAAATACTCACTACAAATACCAGGAACAGGAACACAATTTCTAGAAGGAATGCCACCAAACCACCTCCTGCTTTATCCATTCGTGCAGCAAATTCGCCGAAAAGTGCAAAGGGCATCCGTGCAATAATTCCAATCATAATAAGCAGCGAAATACCATTCCCAACACCTTTATCAGTTATCCGCTCGCCTAACCACATTACAAACATGGTTCCGGTTGTAAGGATAATGATGGATGACAGATTGAAAAATATTCCGGGCAATACACGTGCCGCTTCAGGAATTTGTGTCAGATAAGTAGGAGCCTGAATAATCAGAATAAGAACAGTCAGGTACCGGGTTATTTGGTTCATTTTTCTTCTGCCACTCTCGCCTTCGCGCTGTAACCGTTGGAAGTAAGGCACTGCAATTCCTAAAAGCTGAATTACAATGGATGCCGAGATATAGGGCATAATTCCTAAGGCAAAGATGGATGCCGATGAGAATGCCCCTCCGGAGAACATATCGAGTATACCCAGAACACCCTGTGAAGTTTTCGCTTGCAATTCGGCAAGTTCCATAGGATTAACCCCAGGAAGCACCACCTTTGAACCCAGACGATAGATTAACAGAATGCCGAGCGTATACAAAATACGGACTCGTAAATCTTCAATCTTATAGATGTTTTTGAGAGTCTCGATAAATTTCTTCATGAAATTATATTTTTTCTACAGTTCCCTGTAATTTTTCAATTGCTTCAACAGCAGATTTCGAGAAAGCGCTTGCTTTTACATTTAACTTAGCTTTCAATTCACCGTTACCCAATATTTTGATCAAGTCGTTTTTAGAGGCCAATCCAGCCTCTACCAGAACAGCCGGGGTAATTTCAGAAAGGTTTTTACTCTCCGCCAGAGTCTGAAGACTGGAGATATTAATTCCTTTATATTCTACACGGTTAACGTTCTTGAATCCAAATTTAGGAAGACGGCGTTGCAGAGGCATTTGACCACCTTCAAAACCGATCTTGCGAGAATATCCTGAACGCGATTTGGCACCTTTATGACCACGGGTTGATGTTCCACCCTTTCCAGATCCCTGGCCACGGCCAATTCTCTTCCGGGTTTTTACCGATCCACTAGCGGGTTGTAAATTATTTAGTTCCATTTACAGTAATATTAATGCTTTATACTTTTTCAACTTTAACCAGGTGGGCTACCTTTCTTACCATTCCCATAATTACAGGAGTGTCTTCGTGTACTTTAGGATTGCCCATTTTGGTGAGCCCCAGAGCATCCAGAGTTCTTTTTTGACGAAGTGTACTTCCAATCCGGCTCCGGGTTTGTGTTACTTTTATTTTAGCCATTTCTGAATTTTCTATCGGTTAGCCATTAAAAACTTTATCCATGCTTACTCCGCGATGTTGTGCAACGGTGTACGGATCGCGCAGCTCCAGTAAAGCCGCAAAAGTAGCTTTAACCAGGTTGTGGGGGTTGGAAGAACCTTTTGATTTAGCCAAAACATCGGTTATACCCACACTTTCCAGCACAGCACGCATCGCACCACCGGCTTTAACACCGGTACCGTTTGATGCAGGCTTAAGCAGAATGTTAGCACCGCCGAATTTGCTCACTTGTTCATGAGGTATAGTGCCATGCAACACGGGTACCTTGATAAGGTTCTTTTTTGCATCTTCCACCCCTTTGGCAATGGCGGTGGTAACTTCGCTTGCTTTACCTAAGCCATAACCTACAATGCCATTTTCGTTACCCACTACAACAATTGCCGAGAAGCTGAAGGTACGTCCACCTTTTGTAACTTTGGTAACCCGTTGGATGCTAACCAACCTATCTTTTAATTCTAAATCGGTTGTTTTTACTTTTCTGATAGTAGTAGCCATAATTGCTTATATTTTAAGTCCTGCTTCTCTGGCAGCCTCAGCAAGAGCCTTAATTCTGCCGTGATATAAATAACCGTTTCTGTCGAATACCACTTCCTTAATACCGGCGGCAATGGTTTTTTCAGCGGCCAGTTTACCAACCAGTTTCGCTTGTTCCACTTTGTTAATACCGGTTTGTGCGGCAATATCTTTATCCAGTGATGATGCAGCGCTCAGCGTTTTTCCATTCACGTCATCGATCACCTGTACATATATCTGCTTATTGCTGCGGAATACGGTTAAGCGTGGTGCTTGTGCATTTCCACTTAATTTTTTCCGAATCCTGTGTTTGATTCGTATTCTGCGTTGCTGCTTTGTTAAAGCCATCTCAATTGAATATTATGAATTATACACTTGCAGATTTTCCTGCTTTCTTGCGTAATTGTTCGCCTACATATTTAATACCTTTTCCTTTGTAAGGTTCAGGTGCACGTAACGAACGTATTTTAGCTGCTACCTGTCCAATCAGTTGTTTATCGGCACAGGTCAATGTTATAATCGGATTGCTTCGACGTTCTGTTTTGGCTTCAACCTTAACTTCTTTAGGTATCTGCAAGTGAATATCGTGTGAATATCCAAGGCTCATCTCCAGGATTTGACCTTTGGCTTCGGCTTTGTAACCTACCCCAACCAGCTCCTGCTGAATGGTGTATCCTTGCGAAACTCCTATAACCATGTTTTGAAGTAAGGCGCGGTATAAACCGTGCATGGCTTTATGACGCTTTTGTTCAGTTGGGCGGGCAACTTCCAGAATATTATTTTCTACTTTCACCTGAAGATCGGCGTCCACTTTTTGCGACAATTCACCTTTTGGCCCTTTTATGGTAACTGTATTGTCTTTTGCAACACTAACAGTAACTCCACCGGGTATCGATATGGGTAATTTTCCAATTCTTGACATCTCTTTCTCCTAGTTTAGTAAACGTAACATATTACTTCGCCGCCAATTCCCTTTTCACGGGCTTCCTTATCGGTCATAACACCTTGCGAGGTCGAAATAATTGCTATTCCAAGACCGTTTAAAACCCGGGGTAATTCCTTACTTCCTGCATATTTACGCAAACCGGGTTTACTGGCGCGCTCAATGCTTTTAATGGCAGGGTGTTTCGTTTCCGGGTTGTATTTCAAGGCAATCTTAATGTTACCTTGTGGGCCATTTTCCTCAAATTTATAATTGAGAATGTACCCTTTTTCGAAAAGGATTTTCGTAATGTCCCTTTTAATATTGGAGGCGGGAACCTCAACTACACGATGTTTGGCCATAATGGCGTTCCGCACTCGTGTTAAATAATCTGCTATTGGATCAGTCATAACTATTTTATTATCGATATCTGTTTGCTATTTATACTACCAGCTGGCTTTTTTAACTCCAGGAATTAGTCCGGACGATGCCATCTCCCGGAAGGTAATCCGGCTTATTCCAAACTGACGCATGTATCCTTTAGGACGGCCGGTCAATTTGCAACGGTTGTGCTGACGGATGGGATTCGAATTTCTGGGCAGTCGGCTTAAACCTACATAGTCGCCTTCTGCTTTGAGTTTTTCGCGTTTTTCGGCAAATTTGGCAGCGAGTTTTTCACGTTTGACCTCGCGCGCCTTCATTGATTCTTTAGCCATACTGCTAGCTCTTTTTTATATTTTTAAATGGTAGTCCAAATTCACGAAGTAAAGCCAGTGCCTCCTCATCGCTTCCGGCAGAAGTTACAAAGGTGATCTCCATACCTAACAACTTGCTGATTTTGTCAATGTCAATTTCAGGGAAGATAATTTGCTCGGTAATACCCAGAGTATAGTTTCCTCTTCCATCCAGCTTGGCATTGATACCTTTGAAATCGCGGATACGGGGCAGTGCAACACACACCAGACGCTCCAGAAACTCGTACATACGTTCCCGACGCAAGGTAACTTTAACTCCAATTGGCATTTTCTTGCGCAATTTGAAATTGGAAATATCCTTTTTCGACATGGTAAGTATGGCCTTCTGACCAGCAATTTGCGATACTTCTTCCTGAGCAACATCAATCAGTTTCTTGTCAGCTACAGCTTGACCCACACCCTGATTAATGATTATTTTTTCAAGTTTCGGCACCTGCATCACGCTTTTGTAGCCGAACTCTTTAGTTAAGGCCGAAATAATTTCTTCCTTATATTTCTTTTTAAGATTAGGTTCGAAAGCCATTACTTGATCTCCTCTCCTGATTTTTTTGAATACCGTACTAATTTACCTTTGTCATTAAGTTTTCGACCAATTCGAGTGGCTTCGCCAGAGGTAGGATCTGTAAGCATCAGGTTCGAAATATGAATAGGTGCTTCCTTTTTTTGGATGCCACCTTCGGGGAATTGAGCGTTGGGTTTGGTATGCTTTGAGATGATGTTGATACCTTCCACAATTGCCCGGTTGCTTTTGCGGTTAACTTCCAAAACGCGCCCTGTTTGGCCTTTATACTCCCCGGTGTTTACAAACACCGTGTCGCCTTTTTTAATATGTAATTTCTTTTGCATAGCCAATTCTTATTAAAGTACCTCAGGTGCCAGTGATACAATTTTCATATACTTATCGCGAAGCTCGCGTGCTACCGGACCAAAGATACGTGTTCCGCGAATTTCGCCCGCATTATTAAGTAGCACCACAGCATTATCATCGAAACGGATATATGAACCGTCGGCTCTACGTACTTCTTTTTTGGTACGTACTACTACTGCTTTGCTTACTGTACCTTTTTTTACGTCTCCGGAAGGAATTGCATTTTTTACGGCTACTACAATTTTATCGCCAACGGTAGCATATCGTTTTCCTGTACCTCCCAATACCCGGATACAAAGAACTTCTTTAGCTCCACTATTGTCGGCAACTGCCATTCTGCTTTCTTGTTGTATCATGACTATTTAGCTCTTTCAATAATTTCAACTAATCTCCAACATTTGCTTTTGCTTAGCGGACGAGTTTCCATTATACGAACAGTGTCACCAATGTTGCACTCGTTTTTTTCATCGTGAGCCATCAGCTTGGTGGTCTTGTTCACGAACTTACCGTAGATGGGGTGTTTCTCTTTCCGTTTTACGGCAATTACAATGGACTTTTCCATATTATTGCTGACAACAACACCAATACGTTCTTTTCTAAGATTTCTCGTTTCCATTGGATATTGTTAATCGTTACTTGTTTCACTTAATTGTTTTTGGCGTAACACCGTTTTCAAACGTGCCAGATTGCGTCGTGTTACTTTAATTACCTGGGGATTGTCGAGGGGTGATACCGCGTGGTTGAGTTTTTGCTTGCTCAGCAGTTTCTCTTCGTTCTCAATCTTCTCCTGGATTTCTTTTATTGTAAGTTCCTTTAATTCTGAGGCTTTCATTTTGGTTCCGTTAAATATTAAACGTAATCACGACGTACAACAAACTTGGTAGTTACCGGCATTTTCTGAGCTCCCAGACGCAATGCTTCTTTTGCAATTTCAATGGGTACACCTTCCACTTCGAATAAAATTCTTCCGGGAGTTACCGGTGCAACAAAACCTTCCGGAGCACCTTTACCTTTACCCATACGAACTTCGGCAGGTTTCTTGGTGATAGGTTTGTCGGGGAAAATACGAATCCAAATTTGTCCTTCCCGTTTCATGTAACGGGTGATTGCCTGACGGGCTGCTTCGATCTGACGACCGGTGATCCATTGGCATTCCAATGCTTTAATTCCAAAAGATCCGAAAGACAACTGATGTCCGCGCTGGGCATTCCCCTTCATGCGGCCTTTTTGTCTCCTTCTGTATTTCGTTTTCTTCGGTTGTAACATCTCTCTAAAATTATCTTATTAGCACTACGCTATGTCTATTTTCTTCTTTTCTTGAAGTTTCCGGCTTTTTTTGGAGCTGGAGCGGCAGCATTGCTGGCTTTGCTTGCTCCCACGTTGGGCGACAAATCCACTTTTCCGTACACCTCACCACGACAGATCCAAACCTTAATCCCGATCACACCAACCTTAGTATGTGCTTCACCCAGGGCGTAGTCAATATTGGAACGCAGGGTATGTAGCGGAGTTCTTCCTTCTTTGTACATTTCAGATCGAGCCATCTCAGCTCCTCCAATACGTCCGGAAATCATCACCTTAATGCCTTCGGCTCCCATACGCATGGTCGAAGCAATTGCCATTTTAATTGCTCGGCGGTAAGAGATACGCCCTTCCAGTTGACGTGCAATGTTATTAGCAACAATGGTTGCATCCAATTCGGGACGTTTTACCTCAAAGATGTTTATTTGTACTTCCTTGTTGGTAATCTTTTTAAGCTCTTCTTTCAGTTTATCCACTTCCTGTCCGCCTTTACCGATAATAATTCCGGGGCGAGCGGTGTTCACAGTTACCGTGATGAGCTTCAGTGTGCGCTCTATGATAATTTTTGAAATACTGGCTTTTGCAAGACGTGCATTGAGATAGTTACGGATACGTTCGTCTTCTACTATCTTGTCTGCATAGTTTTTTCCACCATACCAGTTAGAGTCCCATCCTTTGATGATACCTAACCTGTTGCTTATAGGATTAACTTTCTGTCCCATTAATTGGCTATTAATTTGTTGTTTCTTCGGTTACTTGAACTTTTTCTACTTGTGGTGTAGCGCTTCCCAATACCACGGTAACGTGGTTTGAGCGTTTACGAACCCTATAAGCGCGACCCTGAGGTGCAGGCTGGATTCTCTTTAGGGTACGCGATTGCTCTACGTACACTTCTTTTACAACAAGTTTGCTTTCTTCCAAACGCACATTCTCGTTTTTAGCCTGCCAGTTAGCGATGGCTGAAAGAACCAATTTCTCTAAACGATTTGATGCTTCCTTTGGATTAAATTTTAACAGGTCTAAAGCCTTACTCACTTCCACGCCCCGAATCAGATCGGCTAACAAACGCATTTTACGTGGTGAAGTAGGGCAATTACGCAGGATTGCTGTGTAGCTGCTCTTACGTGCTTCTTTGAGTTGATCGGCTCTATTTCTTTTACGTGCTCCCATTTTCGAATTACTTTTTGTCCTTTATTGACAATGATTACTTCTGTTTACCTCCGTGGCCTCTAAACTGACGGGTTGGAGAAAATTCTCCCAGTTTGTGTCCAACCATGTTTTCTGTAACATAGACCGGAATAAACTTGTTTCCATTGTGAACAGCTATTGTATGCCCTACAAAATCGGGAGAGATTAACGAACGTCGTGACCAGGTTTTAATTACCTGCTTCTTATTCGACTCATTCATCTCCAAAACTCTTTTTTCTAACTTAAAGTCGATAAAAGGTCCTTTTTTTAACGAGCGACTCATAGTTTCTTATTTTTTTGATTTTCTTCTTTCTACAATATATTTATTCGATTCGTTCTTCTTCGCACGGGTTTTGAAGCCTTTAGCCGGCATACCTTTGCGTGAACGAGGGTGTCCTCCGGAAGCGCGTCCTTCACCACCACCCATTGGGTGATCAACCGGGTTCATAGCTACCCCGCGAACCCTTGGACGACGTCCTAACCAACGTTCGCGCCCTGCTTTACCGGAACGTTCCAGTTGATGATCGGAGTTGGAAACCGTTCCAATCGTAGCTTTACAAGTAGTTAAGATCATGCGCGATTCGCCTGAAGGTAATTTTAAAATAGCGTACCTTCCATCGCGGGATGTTAACTGAGCGTATGATCCAGCGCTCCGCGCCATAATACCGCCTTGTCCGGGACGTAATTCGATGTTGTGTATCAGGGTTCCCAGGGGAATCTCTGCCAAGGTAAGCGTGTTACCTACTTCGGGGGCTACACCTTCTCCGGAAACAATTACCTGACCGACTTTAAGTCCATTAGGGCAAAGAATGTAGCGTTTTTCGCCATCTTCGTACGTAACCAAAGCGATCAGCGAGGTCCGGTTTGGGTCGTACTCAATCGACTGAACGGTTGCACTCATTCCTTCTTTGTCACGAAGAAAATCGATTACTCTATATCTTCTTTTGTGTCCACCACCGATATAACGCATGGTCATTTTACCGGTATTGTTACGACCACCTGTCTTTTTGATAGGTTTCAATAACGACTTCTCCGGTACAGACGTAGTGATCTCGTCGAAGGTGCCAATTATTTTATGTCGCTGACCTGGGGTAACAGGTTTTAATTTTCTAACTGCCATATTGATTAGATATTGCTATAAAAATCAATTGTATCTCCTTCCGCTATGGTTACAATTGCCTTTTTAAAAGACTTTGTACGTCCGGCAATTTGGCCGGTACGCGTAAAGCGGGATTTCTTTTTTCCGGAATAAATGAGGGTATTTACATCTACCACATTTACGCCGTACATTTCTTCGACTGCGGCTTTAATTTGGATTTTATTGGCACTCTTGTCCACAATAAATCCGAACCGGTTCAGGTTCTCGCCCTGCGCAGTCATCTTTTCAGTTACTATAGGCTTCAATAAAATATTCATTGTCAGCTACTTTCTAGTTATCTTCCTTTTGAAGGTTCTCAAGTGAACTCTCGACAAAGATTAGTTTTGAAGCTTTCATTATGTTGTAAGTATTTAATTCAGAAATAGTTACAACACTAGCTCCCTGCAAATTTCGAGAGGACAAATATATGTTTTTATTTGGCTCGCTCAACACGAGAACCGACTTTTTATCGTTTATTTTCAAGTTGTTAAGCAAACCCAGGAATTCCTTGGTTTTTGGAACTTCAAACTGGAAATCTTCCACCACTTGAATTGCTTCGGTTTTAGCTTTGATAGCCAGAGCCGAGTAACGTGCCAGCTGCTTAAGTTTCTTATTTAACTTGAAACTGTAGTTCCGCGGACGAGGTCCGAAAACCCG
>QKEH01000026.1 GCA_003252385.1 Bacteroidota bacterium
CACCGCGAACACGCACTGGCCGATTTTACCCGGCAGGGCATTCCCACGCGCAAACACGAGAATTACCGCTATACCGATCTGATGGGCTACCTCAAAGGCGAATACTCCCACGAGATTGCTCCGGCACCTTTCCAGGTGGATATGAGGGATCTGTTTCGTTGCGATATTCCGACGCTGGATACCCACACAGCCTTGGTACTGAATGGTTTCTGTCACGAAACCCACCCCAAGGGTGCCTTGCCCGATGGGGTGATCATCAGCAGCCTGGCCAAAGCATCCTTCGACTACCCCGATTTGGTGAACCGGCATTACGCTCAGTATGCCGATACTTCGAAAGATAGTCTGGCGGCGCTGAACACCCTCTTTGCCCAGGATGGGATTTTCATTTACCTGCCTAAAAATGTTCGGCTGGAGAAACCCATTCAGATTATTAATGTAGGCTATTCGCTCCAGAACCTGCGGGTTACCCGCCGGAATCTGATTGTGGCCGAAGCCGGTTCGCAGGCCTCAGTTCTGGTATGCGACCATACCCTGTGCGAACGCAGCTTCATTACCAATTCGCTTACCGAAGTGTATGTGGGCGAAAATGCCGTACTCGATATGGTGCGCATGCAGAACGAGAACAGCAAGTCGTCGCAACTATCAAACACCTTTGTGTACCAGCAGGCATACAGCAACTTTTCGCTTAATACCCTTTCGCTACACGGCGGATTAATACGAAACAACCTCTTTGCAAAGCTGGATGGCCGGGGGGCACAGAACCGCACCTATGGCATTTTCTTTGCCGACGACAACCAACATGTGGCTACCTTTACGCACGTTCATCATGCCAGTGACCATGGTTTCAGCGACCAGTTGTACAAAGGTATTCTGGATGCAAATGCTACGGGAGCCTTCAACGGACGTATTTTGGTGGATAAAGGAGCTGTAAAAACCGAAGCATTTCAGCGGAATAATAACATTCTGCATTCGAAAACTGCCCGGATGAATACCAAACCGCAGCTGGAGATCTATAACGATGATGTAAAATGCAGCCACGGCGCTACCGTGGGTCAAATAGATACCGATGCACTTTTCTATTTACAGGCACGGGGTATTGGCTACAAGGAAGCCAAACACCTGCTTATGTACGCCTTTGCCGATGAGGTGATCAGTAATATAAAACTGGAACCCCTGCGCGAGCGGATGAATGAAATGGTAGAAAAACGATTACGGGGCGAGTTGGCACATTGCGAAAATTGTAAGGTGCACCGAAACTAAGATCCGATATCCGGTCAAAAGCATCCAACTTTATGGACGGCAGCAGGCCGGTAGAATGGCAAAACAGACTTCATGGCAGAATTCGATATTACTCAAATACGCGCCGATTTTCCGGTACTTTCGCAAAAGGTGTATAACAAACCTTTGGTTTACTTCGATAACGGAGCCACTACTCAGAAGCCCCGCCCGGTAATTGATGTGGTGCAGCGCTATTACGAAAAAACCAACAGCAGCATACACCGGGGGGTACACTACCTGAGCGACCAGGCTACCAACGAGTACGAGGCCGCACGCGAAACCGTGCGACGCTTTATTAATGCCCGGGAGAGCCGGGAAATTGTTTTTACCAGTGGTACTACCGGGTCGTTGAACCTGCTGTCCTTTTCCTTGGGAGAGAAATACATTTCGGCAGGCGATGAAATCATCGTTTCCGAAATGGAACACCATGCCAATATTGTACCCTGGCAGATGCTTTGTGAACGCAAAGGTGCCATCCTGAAAGTGATTCCTTTCGACGACCGGGGGGTATTGCAAATGGATATGCTTCCCGGCCTTTTCACACCCAGAACCAGGATTTTGTCTGTAGCCCATATTTCCAATACCCTGGGTACCATTAATCCCATTAAGGAGATTATTGCCATGGCGCATACCCGTGGCGTGCAGGTGGTAATTGATGCCGCCCAGTCCATTCAGCATGCTGCTATTGATGTGCAGGCTCTGGATGCTGATTATCTGGTATTCTCCGGACATAAAATTTATGGGCCCACCGGTATTGGCGTGGTGTACGGTAAAGAAAAACTACTGGAGGAGCTTCCTCCCTATCAGGGCGGGGGCGACATGGTGGATGTGGTAACCTTCGAAAAAACCACCTATAACGAACTCCCCTATAAGTTCGAAGCCGGTACCACCAACTACATTGGCGCGGTGGGTATGGCGGCGGCTCTGGATTATCTTACGGCCATTGGCATGGATCGCATTGCCGCCTATGAACAGGACCTCCTCCACTACGGTATGCAAAAACTGGAAGAAGAAGGAGATATACGTCTGTTTGGAACGGCTCCGGATAAGGCTTCCATACTATCCTTCCACATTGGTACCATACACATGCTCGACGCCGGTATGATTTTCGACAAAATGGGTATTGCTGTTCGGGTGGGTACCCACTGTGCCCAGCCGGTGATGCAGCACTTTGGAATTACCGGTACCCTTAGGGCTTCGCTGGCTCTGTACAATACCCGGGAAGAGATCGACTATCTTTGCAAAGCCATTCGGCAGATCAAGACGATGTTTGCTTAAATCCTTATAAGTCTGGGGGTATTTGTGTACTTTTGTATCGTGAAAGCAAAAACTCAAGATACGGGTAGGCTATTCGACCGCACGTTGCTGTGATTGATTCAGGAGCAAAGTGGGATGCTTTAAGTTTTAAGCAAGTGAGATACTTCTTACCGGTTCCTGAAACGATGGCTTTGATTGAAGTGGAAATTTCAACCTGCAGGCAGAGAAACTTAAGTAGTAATAAATTGTTAATACAGTATTAGGTGACCAGCATAGAAGAAATACAAGAACAAATAGCGAACGAATTTGAGGTGTTCGACGATTGGATGGATCGGTACAACTACCTGATTGAACTTGCCAACGGATTACCGCTGATTGACGAATCGCAGAAGAACCAGCAAAACCTCATACAAGGCTGCCAGAGCCGGGTATGGCTCAACGCCGACTTTGTGGGCGGCAAGGTAGTGTTTACCGCCGATAGCGATGCCATTATTACCAAGGGGATCATTGCCCTGCTTATTCGGGTACTGTCGAATCGCAGCCCGGAGGAAATTATAAGTGCCGAACTGGAATTTATCGACCGGATAGGATTGAAACAGAACCTGTCGCCCACACGAGCCAACGGGCTGGTGTCTATGATCCGGCAAATGCGCCTGTATGCCATTGCCTACCAGGCACGAGAGAGCATGGGATAAGGTGCGGGTAGCCTGTTGTACCGGTGCCACTCATTTATGGGGCGTTCACCAGTGCACCAGCAACGGCTCCGGTGCCCGCTAACAAACATGCGGGAAAAATGTCCCCATCCCTTACGGAACACCATTTACCATTAAACAAAAGCCATGAGCGAATCACAAAAAGAACACAACTCCTTACTTCAACTCGAAACCGACATTGTACAGGTAATGAAGTCGATTTTCGACCCGGAGATCCCGGTGAATATCTACGATTTGGGCCTGATCTACGAGATTAATCCAGGCGAGGAAGGCAAGGTGGAAATTGTAATGACCCTTACCGCACCCAACTGCCCCATTGCCGACCAAATTCTGCTGGAGGTAAAAGCCAAAACCGAAATGCTCGATGCCGTAAGCGAATGTACCGTTACCCTGGTGTTCGACCCTCCCTGGGATCAGAGCATGATGAGCGAGGAAGCCCTGTTGGAGCTGGGTATGTTGTAGAAGGGAGCTCCTCCAAAGTGAATAGAAGTTACGTTTAGCAACGGAACCGCCGAAGATCGGGACAAGGACGTTGCACCGCATCCGTTTCATACTGGTATATTCAGGAAAGTAGAGTCCTTTCCCAAAGTTGTGCGTGCGTTTTTGAACGGAGAGATCGTCTTTCTCAAAATACACTTTGTATAAAACAGCGGGAATTATAGGGGGCACCTCTAAAAACCTGTTTTTGATTATTTGAATAAGAAGGGGTTTTCAAATTTTAAATATCATTTTACAGATTGTTGAAATGACAAAGACCTTCCGTAAAGAGCATCCCAAAATGAATGGGGAATAGACTCCTTTGAGTATGTTCGCTATACCATTCCGGTGAAAGGAACCCGTAAAACCCCTAACCGACAAGAGCAGGGAAACAAAGGAAAAACCTGAACCGGTTTGTTGTTTTTTAGCTATTTTCGTGAGCAAAACCGACGCTGAAA
>QKEH01000047.1 GCA_003252385.1 Bacteroidota bacterium
ATTTCCGGAATACCAGCCATTTATATAATCTAACGCTGCTCTTTCAAAGCCAGCTGTATCACTGGCAGTTTGGGCGCACAGGTTAAAGGATAGGAAGACCGACACTGCAATAATTGCACTTTTCAAATAAGCTTTCATGTTTTTGCGTTTAAATGTGACAATAAATTGTGTTTAACATGAATGCAAATGTGCAGGAAACATGCAGGTTCTGGGTGCGAAATAATAATTCCGAACCAATTAGAAAGAGAAAATTAGCCTTAAACGTTATTTTGCCGATACTCGCTTGGGGTAACACCAATTATTTTTTTAAAAGCGGTATTAAAAGTCGACTTCGAATTATATCCAACCTCAAATGCTATATCAAGAATGTTGGTGTTATTTTGATTGTCGATGAGCATTTGTTTGGCTTCATCTATACGGTACGCATTAATGAGTTCATTGAAATTCTTGCCTGACTTTTCATTGATAATCATAGAAATTCGGTTAGTTGGAATTCCTGTCTTTTTGGAGAGAATACCTAGATTTATTAGCGGATTTCGATATCCCTTATTAAATTGTAATTCATGGATTATCTTCTCGTACAAGAAGTCGATCTCGTTTTTATTCAACGAGATACTCTCGTATTTCCTGAGCGTTAAAATCCTTTCCTTGCGCAGCAGGGCAAATAGAATTAGTAAATTGATCAAAGCAAATGAGGTTATTAGAAAGGCGGTACACAAGAAAACACAGATTGTCTTCAATTGGAAAACATTCCAGACTATGAAAATACTAGTCTTTAAAAATATCAGTATGGAAAAGCTGGTTAGAAACGGCTTTAGCCAACTATAGGTTGAAATATGATGACTGTCCGTAATCCTCGAAAATGAGAACAAACGTTTGCCAGACATGCGGTGAATACTAATAAAATAATAAATACACTGCAAATAGAAGGTAATGATAAGTGCCACTGCATAGACATGGTAACTGAGAAAATGACATTCTAAAATTTTCCTGATGGTCAAACCAAGAACAAAGAAAACAGTAAACGGCAGCAATTGCCAGCCTAACGGATTAGAGCTTTCCTGCTCATTTTTTACCACTTTAAGGAAGTGGTAAAATAAGGGTAAAACCAAGAGTACTGTTGAATTGCTAACATTGATCATATATTGCGAGAGCTTGTTACGCCCAAATACTTGAAAAATTATACCCATAATAAACAGGGTAAAAATCACGGTAAGCTGGATCAGAAAGTGACGCTGCTCTTTATGGGCTTTTTTTGATTTCAATAAAAAGAATGCCCAGATGCAAATTTGGATGATCGAAAAAATGGCCAGTGATTTTATAAATTCAATTTTCATAGATATCAAGATAAGGTTTGCATAGCCACAGACCAATTCAATCCGATAGCACTGACAGAATGGTTGTCCCCACGTAATCAATATGCTGAAGACAAATTCCAGTTCAATTACACGTTCTCTGTTCTTTGGATATTCCTCTTGTAGTATTCGGATTATTTCATTTGGTGTCCGATCCATCGCAATTCACTCCAAAATTGCACTACTCGCAATCACCTTACCTGCTATTATGTATATATACAACCTGTTACGTTTCGGCAAGCATTTGTCCTGCTTTGGCAAGGCAATAAAATTTAGGCATTCTGAATAATTCCATTAATTTTGTTGCACTTCAAAAATACATGGTGATGAGTCTATTTATAAATATTTTGAGCAAATTTTTCGGGAATAAATCCGACCGCGATATAAAGGAAATTCTCCCAATAGTTGACATGATCAGGGCGGAATTTGCCCAGTTGCAAAATTTGTCAAACGATCAGTTAAGGGCTAAATCGCAGGGACTTAAACAGCGTATTGCCGATTCTATTAAAGAGGAAGACAAAAAAATTAAGGAACTGAAACTGCAGGCAGAGGATCCGCAACTGGATATGGAACAAAAGCAGGCGCTCTTTTCCGAGGTGGATGAGATTGAGAAGGGGATAAACGATAAGCTGGAAGAGGTGTTGAATACCATTCTTCCCCAAGCCTTTGCCCTGGTTAAGGAAACCGCGCGGCGTTTTGCCAATGACAGCTATCTCGAAGTGGAAGCAAACGATTTCGACAGAAATCTGGCGGCAACACGCGACAGTGTGACCATTGACGGTAATAAAGCCCGGTATTCCAACAAGTGGATGGCCGGAGGTAACGAAATTACCTGGGATATGGTTCATTACGACGTGCAACTTATTGGTGGCATTGTATTGCATCAGGGTAAAATAGCCGAGATGGCTACCGGCGAGGGCAAAACCCTGGTTGCCACACTTCCTGTATTCCTGAATGCCTTGGCAGGCAAAGGAGTGCATGTGGTAACGGTGAACGATTACCTGGCCAAGCGCGACTCGGAATGGATGGGACCCTTGTACGAATTCCATGGCTTGTCGGTCGATTGCATCGATAAACACCAGCCCAATTCCTCCAACCGGCGCAAAGCGTACCAGTCCGATATTACCTTTGGAACCAACAACGAATTTGGTTTCGACTACCTGCGCGATAACATGTCGCAAAGTCCCCAGGACCTGGTACAGCGAAAGCACCATTATTCCATTGTCGATGAGGTCGACTCGGTTTTAATTGATGATGCACGTACTCCGCTTATTATTTCCGGGCCTGTGCCCCGTGGCGAACACCAGGAATTCGAAAATTACAAAGCGCGGGTGTCTCAGCTTGCCAATGAGCAACGTAAGCTGGTTACCGGTTTCCTGTCGGAGGCTAAAAAACTGATTGCCGAAGGCAAAAAGGAAGAAGGCGGATTTAAGCTTCTGCAGGCATTTAAAGGGTTGCCCAAAAACAAAGCACTGATCAAATTTCTCAGCGAGGAAGGTAATAAGGCTCTGCTCTTGAAGACCGAAAACTTCTATATGCAGGAGAACAACAAAAACATGAACAAAGTTACCGACGACCTGTTCTTTGTCATCGATGAAAAGCTGAATAGCGTGGATTTGACCGATAAAGGGGTCGAAACCATTACCGGGTCGGGCGATGACCCCCACTTTTTTGTGATGCCCGATATTGGTACCGAAGTGGCCGAGTTGGAACGCCAGAACCTTACCGAAGAAGAGCTGGTGGAGCGTAAGGACAAGCTGATCCAGGACTATGCCGTAAAATCGGAACGTATCCACACCGTACATCAGTTGTTGAAAGCTTATACCATGTTCGAAAAAGATGTGGAATACGTGGTAATGGACAATAAGGTGAAGATTGTAGACGAGCAAACCGGCCGTATTATGGAGGGGCGTCGCTATTCCGATGGTTTGCATCAGGCTATCGAAGCCAAGGAGAATGTAAAAGTGGAAGCGGCCACCCAAACCTATGCCACCATCACCTTGCAGAATTATTTCCGGATGTATCATAAATTGGCCGGGATGACCGGTACCGCCGAAACCGAAGCCGGCGAGCTATGGAATATTTACAAGCTGGATGTGGTGGTAATACCCACCAACCGGCCAATATCCCGCGACGACCGCGAAGATTTGATTTACCGCACCAAGCGCGAAAAATACAATGCCGTTTCCGACGAGATTGTCGATTTGGTCAAAAATGGCCGTCCGGTGCTGGTAGGTACCACCTCGGTGGAGATTTCGGAATTATTAAGCCGTATGCTTAAAATGAAGGGGATCAAGCACAACGTACTGAATGCCAAGTTGCATCAGCGCGAAGCCGATATTGTTGCCGAAGCCGGTAAGTCGGGCACTGTTACCATTGCCACCAACATGGCAGGTAGGGGAACCGATATTAAGCTTTCCAACGAGGTGAAAGAGGCAGGTGGTTTGGCCATTATTGGCACTGAGCGGCACGAGTCGCGCCGGGTAGACCGTCAGCTACGCGGACGGGCAGGCCGCCAGGGCGACGTGGGTTCGTCTCAGTTTTACGTGTCTCTCGAAGACGATTTGATGCGCCTGTTCGGTTCGGACCGGATTGCCTCCCTCATGGATCGCATGGGATTGAAAGAGGGCGAAGTGATTCAACACAGTATGATTACCAAGTCGATTGAGCGGGCCCAGAAGAAGGTGGAAGAAAACAACTTCGGTATCCGGAAACGACTGCTGGAGTTCGACGATGTAATGAACTCGCAGCGGGAGGTGATCTATACCAGACGGCGCAATGCCCTTTATGGCGACCGCATACAGGTAGATATTGCCAACATGATGTTTGATGTGTGCGAAAGCCTGGTGGAACAATTCTATGGTTCGGGTGATTACGAAGCATTCAACTTTGAGGTAATGCGCCTGCTGTCCATTTCGAATCCGGTTTCGGAAGATGACTTTACACGAATTCGTGCCAATGAAATGTCTGAAACCCTATACCGAAGTGTGAGGGAGGCCTACAAACGAAAAACCGAAGCCATTCGCAAGCACGCCGAACCCATCATTCGGGAGGTATTCGAGCACCAGGCTAAGTCGTACGAAAATATACTGGTACCTATTACCGATGGAATGAAGGTGTACCACATTGTAACCAACCTGGAAAAGAATTACAATAACCATTGCGAGGAGTTGATCCGTTCGTACGAAAAGTCGCTTACCCTGGCCACTATCGATGAGAACTGGAAAGAACACCTCCGGGAGCTGGATGAGCTGAAGCAATCGGTTCAGAATGCTACCTACGAACAAAAAGATCCTCTTTTAGTTTATAAGTTCGAATCGTTTGAGCTCTTTAAAAACATGCTCGACACGGTTAATAAAGAAGTGGTGAGCATTCTGATGAAAGGACAGATACCGCTGCAGGATCCCAGTCAGGTGCGCCAGGGCCAACAACCCCGCCGTACCGACATGAGCAACATGCACGCCAGTAAAACGGAATTTGGGTCTTCGTTCAACCAGGGGCGCAGTACCGCTCCGGGACAAAAGCCGCCACAACGCACTCAGCCGGTTAGGGTCGAGAAAAAGGTGGGGCGAAACGATCCCTGTCCTTGTGGAAGTGGTAAAAAATATAAGAACTGCCACGGAGTTAACGCCACCGATGCGGTGTAGTTAGTTCCTCGGGTTAACAATCATTGTATGCAATTCGAAGAATTCGGTTTAAACGAACAGTTACTGGAAGCCATATCGTATATGGGGTTTGAAAAAGCTACCCCCATTCAGGTTCAGGCTATCCCCGAAATATTGTCTGGCCGCGATCTGATAGCCTGTGCGCAAACAGGCACCGGCAAGTCGGCAGCATTTTTACTTCCCGTTCTCCACAGGCTCATGACCCAGGAACGCAATGCCGAAGGGGTAAATACCCTGGTTATTGTTCCTACCCGCGAGTTGGCCATTCAAATTGAACAACAGGTACAGGGCTTCGCCTATTTTGTGCCGGTGAGTTCGATAGCGATTTACGGGGGTGGCGATGGTTCCACCTGGGATCAGGAGAAAAAAGTGTTAATGGAAGGTGCCGAAATTGTAGTGGCCACTCCCGGAAAACTGATTTCGCACCTGAACATGGGCTATGTGAAACTTGACAACCTTCAGCACCTGATACTCGACGAAGCCGATCGGATGTTGGACATTGGGTTCTACGAGGATCTGATGAAAATTGTATCCTTCCTGCCCAAGAGCCGCCAAACGCTTATGTTCAGTGCAACAATGGCCAATAAAATCAGGAACCTGGCTAAGGAGATTTTAAACGAGCCCAGTGAGATTAGTACAGCCATCTCGAAACCCGCAGAAGGAGTGTTACAAGCAGTTTATCTGGCACATAACGAACAGAAAATTCCACTGATACGCTCGCTAATTGCCGATAAACCGGATTATCAGAGTATTATTATTTTTAGCTCCACCAAGAAGAATGTTGGCGAGATTGCTCGTGCTCTGCAGCGTAAAGGCGAACGTATAGCGGGCATATCCTCCGATTTGGAGCAGAAGGAGCGGGAAGAGGTGCTGTCGCAATTTAAGGCCCGCAGCATTAGGGTATTGGTAGCTACCGATGTAATGAGCCGTGGAATCGACATCAAGGACATTAACCTGGTGATTAATTTTGATGTTCCCCACGATGCTGAAGATTATGTTCACCGCGTGGGTCGCACCGCACGCGCCGATAAAACGGGAGTAGCTCTTACCCTGGTCAATACCGATGATATGTTTAAATTTCATCGTATCGAAGAGCTGATTGAGGATTCGATCCTCAAACTTAAGGTGCCCGAAGAATTGGGCGAAAGTCCGGAGTGGAACCCAAAAGGTTTCCGTAAAAGCCGATCTGGCGGAAAGGGTAATTTTCAGCGTCGAAAGGGGAAATCTGGATCCAAGGGTAAAGGCGAGCATAAAGGGAAACCTCGGCCAACTAAAGGTGCCTAAGCCATCCTGTACAACACCCTAAAAATGGGGTGGGTACAGTGTGGGCTGTTCCAGTAATCGTTTATTGTATTGCTTTAATCAACTAGCCAAACCCGAGGACATCGAATGTAATTCATGTGGTCAGGTGGCGTTCCATCGAATAGGATCAATAGCACTTGTTGGCAATTCGAGAATGTAATTTCTGGTATCCTGGATATACTGGGAATTGCCTAGAAACATCCTTAACTATCTGATAAAAAAATGATTATTCAATTGCTTGCTCGTAATTGGGAGAAGCAGGGTTACTGGTGAAATCGATTTGTCGGGAATACCTTAAACAAGAAAAGGTCTCCGAACGAAGACCTTTTCCTGCCTAAACAATGTGTTATTAAAAACCTAAACTCATAAAAACCTAAAACTAAGTAAACCCTGATATGAAAATAGCACTTATTGTACTATGCAACAATTTACGTTATTAACAATCCGAGGGTTGCACAATCCTCAAAAAAGATAGATCACTTCCGTGAACCTTACAGGAAAGAGTCCTGTCGGCGGGCGGGTCATCTGTTCTGTTGCGTATTATGGTTTTGTTATACAGGTTTTAGAGCTGTTATGTGGTAGAATGTCAGTGTATTACAGTTAGGCTGGTTTTGGGAAATCAATCGCGCATCGGATTTTTTTAGCACAGAACTGAATTTGTGACATGGTAATGCAGATAGGTTTGCAATAAAGCCCGGGAAGTTTTATTTTTACAAAATAGAATAAGACTAAATAAAAATTACATGAGTTGCTCAGCCTGTTCCTGCAGGAGTTCAATTGTCCGTAAAGCCGATCAGGAATCTGAATCTTTGCGAGAAACAACCAAACTTACCACTTCCAATTGGTTAGTGCCGGAAACTTACTTGGATAACGATAGCCAGGTGGTTGAAATTCAATTTAAAAATACCCGTAAAGGTTTCTATCGCAACAGCCACCAGTGTGCACTGGTAAAAGGCGATTTGGTGGCTGTGCAAACTTCGCAGGGGCACGATATTGGAATGGTTTCGTTAACCCGTCGTCTGGCTTGGGTGCAATGGAAGAGGAAGAAGGGGGAGAAGCCTGTAAATCAATTACCGATCATTTACCGCAAAGCCACACGGCACGATCGGGAAGTTTATAGGACGGCTATGAGCCGGGAACATACGGTACTTCAAAGAAGCCGGGTACTGATTTCGGAATTGGGGCTTTCCATGAAACTAAGCGATGTTGAGTTTCAGGGTGATAATACCAAAGCTACCTTTTATTATATAGCGGAAAACCGGGTCGATTTTAGAGTGCTTATCCGGGCTTTGGCACAGGAATTTCGCGTGCGTGTGGAGATGAAGCAGATTGGTGTTAGACAGGAAGCTGGTATGGTTGGAGGGATTGGTTCTTGTGGCAGGGAACTTTGCTGTTCAAGTTGGAAGAGTAATTTTCAGACCGTATCCATGGAAAGTGCCAGTGTGCAGGATTTACCCACCAATGCTCAGAAACTGGCCGGTCAATGTGGAAAATTGAAATGTTGCCTGAGCTACGAGTTGAATACTTATCTGGAGGCCAAACAAGATATACCAGTCAAATTATTGGAATTGGAGACCACAACGGGTACAGCTTTTCATCAAAAAACAGATTCGTTACAACGGATTATGTACTACTCCATGGCCGATAGTCATGCGAATCAACTTATTCCGGTTCCGGTCGACCGGGTCAGGGAGATTATGGCATTAAACAAAAAAGGAATTCGGGTTGAACAGTTGGTGGAGAAGCCGCTGTCTGTAAAGCAAGAGGCGGTGGAATATCTGAGACCCGAAGAATCCGTACAACGATTTTCGAATAAAAAGCTGAAAAGGAAAGATCTGTTTCGAAGCTTTAGCAGCAGTAGCGGGAAAGAACCCGGGAAAACTCGGATAGGGTGAATGGTTTAATGAGCAAATCGGTACAGCCGGCCTCCATGCAGGCATCGTTTTCTTCCGGATTACGATTTGCGGTTTGGGCAATAATAGGCGTAGAGGTATTGTGGCTTCGAATTTCGCGGGTTACATCGTAGCCGGTAATGTCCGGTAGTTGGATATCCATCAGAATGACATCGTACGTGTTGTTGCGTGCCAGTTCGACAGCCTGTTTTCCGTTAATCGCCCGGTCTACCTGTCCTCCCGTGAGGCGCAGCAACTGCGAGATATAAATAAAATTCATGTTATCATCCTCAACTACCAGTAGTTTCTTTCCGGATAAATTGACGGTATCTGCCATGCTCCATTACTGTTGGGTAGAATAGGATCGTAAAATTAAAAGAATGCCGGTTGCAATTACTGTTAAAATCATATATTTATAAACAATTCAACAAAATGGCAGTAGTATGGCATGGTCTGTTAAAGATTTGATTTCGAACGAACTATTAAAGCGCCCCTTAAAATCGTTTAAAGGAAAATATCTTCCTCTGATCCGACAGGTACGAATCTTCGCTATGGCCTTTAAGGGCTTTTCCGAAGACAAGGTGCAACTTAGGGCTTCAGCACTTACTTACTATGCCACTTTGTCTATTGTTCCCATTGTAGCCATGGTTTTTGGAATTGCCAAAGGCTTTGGATTTGAGTCCTATCTGAAGGAAGAGCTTCTGAAAAGCTTTACCGGACAGCAACAGGTGCTGGAGTGGATCATGACCTTCGTAGACCGCTATCTGAGTCATATTAAAGGAGGGCTGATTGCCGGTGTGGGTATAGTCATGTTGCTGTGGTCGGTGATGAAATTGCTCGGTAATATTGAAAGTTCCTTCAACGATATCTGGCAAATTAAAAAGTCGCGTGTGATTTCACGAAAAATGAGCGACTATATTTCGTTGGTGGTGGTCACTCCTATCCTTCTTTTTGTTTCCAGTAGTACCACCATTTTTCTTTCGGAGCAAATTCAGAGCAGCAGCGAGGTGTTTCCCTTATTGGGGTATTTCGGGCCTGTTTTAGGTTACATGGTAGGTTTTATCTCATACCTGCTCATCTGGATGGTATTTACCCTGCTATACATCATTATGCCCAATACCAAAGTGAAGTTTGGTTCGGCTCTTATTGGGGGTATTATTGCCGGTACCATGTTTCAAATTTTACAGTGGGGGTACTTCTATTTTCAGGGTATGCTAACCAGCTATGGCGCAATTTACGGGAGTTTTGCTGCCCTGCCGCTCTTTTTGATCTGGATGCAACTGAGCTGGCTCATTGTATTGTTTGGCGCCGAGGTGGCTTTTGCCAATCAGAATGTGGAACATTATGAAGCTGAATCGGAATCGTTTTCCATCAGCAACCATATGAAGCGAACCGTTACCATCTTACTGTTGAAGGAAATTGTATTGAACTTTAAGAACAGCCAGCCTGCCGAAACCGCCGAGCAATTGTCCAATAAACTTGATCTATCGGTGCGCTTACTACGCGATATCCTTTACGAATTACAGGATGCCCATATAATTTCCGAAACCATTACACGTAATCTGAAGGAGAGTGCCTACCAACCGGCACAGGACATCGAAAAGCTTACGGTAGCCTTTGTGTTCCACGAGTTGGATAAACTGGGCCATGACAACATTACCTCGGACAATACCGGGGAAATAGATCGGATGAGGAAGTTGGTAGACAATTTGGCCCAGGAAATGAACCATTCAATAAATAACAAAAAGGTGTACGAATTGTAAAAGAAGATTTCTGTTGTACCTGGCGTTCCCAAAGGCCTTGTTTTGCATTTCGCTTGGCATTCAAGTGGAAGTGGGTACAAACCCTTTCAGCCCTCCTCTTCCGGTCGAAATAAACCAAGTTGTCCTTTTTTTCGGAAAGGAGGTGGCTGATCAATCAGCCGTTATGCTTACAAGGTTAGTATAAGAATGGTAGCCAATTACGTTGCACATTACTATCAAGTTGCAAGATGGTGTAAGCGGATTACACCCTTTGGATTCACTACTGATCCTGCCAGTATTTTTATTCGGTGTTGTGTAGTCGTTCATGATTTCCTCCTCAGTTTCAAATCAATTTCCAATCCGTCCGATATTTTTAGGATCAAACCCTTTATCACTCGATTTTTATCGGTAATACCAAGTGAATGATCAATTACTTTGCTCTCTCGGTAAATCTCAGTCAAGTTTTCTATGGGAAGCAATGTGCAAGTCTGGCAAAAGAAACTCTTCGATCGCCCCGCATCAAAATTATCCATCAGATAATCCAATATATCAATCCGCTGTTTCTGTTCAATAAGAAATTGGTTCAAACCTATTTTCCTAATCAGTTCGTGATTATGGAATACTTTTCTGTGGGTTACAAAGGAATCAAAACCTTGTTTTTCCGTATCAAATCGTTTGCATGGAAAATCATCACATTCAGAGCAAACCTCTAATCCATGATTTTTGGCACAGCAAGTTAAAAAACCGCAGGATGGATGCTTACTAAAAAAATCTGCAGCTCCACAACCAGGACAGGCAGACTTACTCTTTGAAATATATCGGGGACATAATCCACAATCAATCCCACAACAGCCTATGGTATTGTTTTTTTTCGGTTGTTGATTCATTTATTTTTATAATCAGTTCATAACATTTCAGGGTATGAAAAATCAATAATCAGTTCATTGTTCGGCATGCCAACTACTCAGAGCGTAAAAAACTTTTAAGTGTTTTTTTGCAGGTAGGCCCACAGGGTAGGTTGATGTACAATAGCCTGATAGGCTGTATAATCGATTCCGTTGGCTACGATAAATTGGGTGAGCAGCTGTTGAATGGACTCCGTAAATTCCTTCGATTTCCAGGGTTTTTCGATGTATTTCTCAATGCGGGCGTTGTTAATGGCCAGTATGGTATCCTTGTGGGTGGCCTGGCCGGTAAGCAATACCTTTTTGGTAGTAAAAAACCGGCCATCATTATTAATAGCCGTCAGAAAATCAATACCGCTCTGGCCAGGCATAATATGATCCGAAATCAATACGGCCAGATGGTCGCCGGCACGATCCAATTCGTCGATGAGCTGCATGGCTTCACTAGCCGATTCGCAGGCTTCCAGACGAACATGTGCCTCAAATAATTTCAGATCTTTTTCCAGGGTTGAAAGTATTTCGCGTTGATCGTCGACATAAACAATATACAATTGATCCATAATGTGTCGTTTTTGGCACTAGGTTAAATTTATTGGAATTCGTATTTCAAAGGCGGTATTTCCCGGAACACTTTTTACCTCGATACGCCCGTTGTAGCTATCCACCAGGCGTTGCACAATAGCCAGGCCCAGACCCAGGCCAAAAGACAAACCGTCTTTTTTGGTGGTGAAATTGGGTTGGAAGACCTGTTGCAGGAATTCTTTGGGAATGCAAGGGCCGTTGTTGGCAATTTTAACCCACACGGCGTTCCGTTTCCTGCCAGTTTCAATAAAAAGGGTAGGATTTTCGGTTTGCGCACCGCTCATGCTTTCGCAGGCATTCTTAATAATATTCACCCACATTTGCACCAGTTCGCCGTGGTTGGCATGCAATTCAGGGAGATCACCCGGTCTGAAATCCACATTCACAACCCGCGTGGCATTACGCAACAGGGTAAGGGCTTCGGTAAGAGTAGTGTTTATATTTAGTAAGGAACGCTCCTGGTCCGAAACACTCAATTGTTTGATCGACTGCAACACGTGCACGGCATGTTTAGAGGCCAGCAGAATATCGTGAATGGCTACGCCCATTTCCCAGAAGTGATGCATTCGGTCGGTTATTTCGTCCAGATCCATTACCCCCGAAAACTGCGAAAGTTTGTGGGCGTCGAAATCGATCTGAGCCAATTTGCGTGCCGCTCCGGCGGGCATTTTGTGGCGCTCGGTCATTTGGCGGGTTTTTTGGCGAACCTCCTGACTCGAAAGGGTTTGCCCGGTCTTAAAACCCCGGTCGAAGTAGCTGAAAATGGTTTCAATTTCGGTATTCCGAAAGTACTCGTACACTTCGTTGGCAATCCATTCCGAGTTGCCATTGATCACTCCAATGGCATTGTTTAATTCATGAGCCAACCCTGCGGCCATCTGTCCCAGTGAGGCATATTTTTCCGTCAGGTAGAGTTTCTTTAGAGCCGATTCCTTGGCCAGCATCATGTTTTGTGTAAAACGCTGGCGTGCCGAAAGTTCGTGCACAATAACCGGTGCAAAGTCTTCGATCAGGGTATGTTGTTCGCTTTGGGTAAAGCTATCGTACTCGATATAGCTCAGGGTGCTTCTCTGCAGGGCAATTACATCGGCATAGGCCGAAAAGCTTTCCGAAAAGAAACTGTGCACCCCCACGAACATTTTTTGCGCGGAGCGAAACATCTCGTGTCGGTTGCCCGATTCGGACTCCAGAAAACCAGCAACCTCGCCGGTTAACACCAGGAAAAGCCGCTTGTTTTGCTGATTCTGGCGCAGGAGAAATTCACCTTTCTCAAGAACCAGTTCCCTGGCTGAGGGCTGAAAGTACTTGGCCCATAGCCGTTGAACAATGTCTGGGTCGATATGTGCAGGGGATACTGGCAATGTTTTTAAATAAAGTTAACCAAACGCAGGATATAAATAGTAAGGAAAGCGATCACCAATCCAACCAGGCCAATAACTACACCCACGCGTGCCATGTTGGATGTGCTTACCGCACCGGTACCATGAGCCAGGGCATTGGGCGGGGTGCTGATAGGTAACGACATACCCAGCGAGGCAGCCATGGTGGCGGTCAGGATCAGGGTGGTAACCCCTCCCATACCGGTCAGGTTGCCCACGGAGGTGCCCAATGCCGCCAGAATGGGCATGAGCAGGTTAGCGGTTGCAGTATGCGACATAAAGTTGGCCATAATCAGGGTAAGGAGTGAGGATCCTGCCACAATAATATAGGGCGAATAGGAAGCAAAGGGGATGCTGTTTACCAGGTTTCTGGCCAGTCCGCTTTTTTCCATAGCCAGTCCCAGGGCTATACCTCCGGAAACCAGCCAGAGTACATCCCAGCTTATTTTCTTCAGGTCGTCTTTGGTAATGATTCCGGTGGTTATAAAAACGGCCACGGGGATCATGGCAATTACATACGAATTCATACCGTGAATAAAATCGGTAAGCCAGAGAAGTATGGTGCCAATGAAGGTAATGTATACGATACGCGCTTTACCGGACTTTATGAAAGAACTTTTAATATCGAGCCGGATAGATGTGGTGGCTGCCGGATACCAGGCCGAAAGGAGTATCCAACCAATGAGCAGCATAATTACTACATAGGGGATGCCAAAGCTCATCCATTGGCCGAAGCTTATAGCTTGGTCACCTGTGAGGTATTTGAGGGCAATGGCGTTGGGCGGAGTGCCAATAGGAGTACCAATACCTCCAATATTAGCGGCCAGTGGAATACTTAAAGCCAAGGCTGTTTTTCCACGATCCCCGGCCGGGAACAGTGCGAGCACGGGAGCCAGAATGGAAAGCATCATGGCAGTAGTGGCGGTATTGCTCATGAACATGGAGAATACAGCGGTTATTATCATAAGACCCAACATGACGTTTTTGGGCTTGTTGCCAAAGGGCTTTAGCATTATGCGGGCAAGGTTCTGATCGAGACGGAACTTGGTAGCGGCCATGGCCAGAAAGAAGCCACCCAGAAAAAGCAGAATGATGGGGGAAGCGAAGGTGGCAAATATGGCTTTGTAATCGAGTAGTTCGCCAAAGCCTTCGGCTTTTCCCGGATTTCGAAATATCAGCAAACCATTGTCGGAAAGCATGATGAGTTCCAACACAATAATCAACACCGATGTGGCATAAATAGGGATGGGCTCCAGCACCCAGAAAAGCGCGGCCATAACAAAAAGGGCAATCACCCGCTTTTCAATAACGGTTAAGCCGGTTACCGGAAACAATTCTGTAGGAAGGAACAGAATGAGCATTGGTACAGCAATACATGCCAGTAGTTTAATAGACCTCATACAAATAAATTTAAAACATGGTACATCGTGCCAGTGAGAAAATGTTTCGGTAGTTGCGTATTGGGATACACAAAAGTAGTGAGCTGTGGAGAATATAAAAAACTTTCGTTCCGGGGATTTCGGAAACAGTGGAACGATACGGCTTATTTAGAGAGGGGTTAAATAAGCGGAAAGCAATTAGCCCCTTTGGGAGCAGGTGGTTCGTTTAGTTGAGAATGTCCTGCTCAATATTGCCATCCAACAGGGTAATGGTGCGTTTGGTGGCAGCTGCCACATCATCTTCGTGGGTGACCAGGATGATGGTGTTGCCACCTTCGTTCAGTGCGTTAAGCAATGCCATAATTTCCCGGGTGGTTTTGGAGTCCAGGTTGCCGGTGGGTTCATCGGCCAGTAGTATGGAAGGTTTGTTCACCAAGGCTCGGGCAATGGCTGCACGTTGATGTTGGCCACCCGATAGTTCGGAAGGTTTATGGTGCATGCGGTTTTTTAAACCTACTGCATCCAGGGCTTCCTGCGCGCGGGCAATTCGTTCTTCACGATGTATGCCGGAATATTACAGCATCCTTTGTTTCTTAACTCTCCCGAGGCGGTTATGGCAACTTTTGAACTTGGGTATACAACGTAAGTTTGTTTCGCCGCGTAAGGAGCAAGTTTTAGGCAATGAGGATACCGACAATAAACTGTATCTCATTCAACTCGAAGGTAATAGGTCGTTTAAATAGGGGCTGTTTCAACATCATTATGTTGCGAACCTGAAATCAGGTTATTCCCCGGGAGCAAGTTTGGTTATTTATTTGTTTCCTGATATCGGAATTTGTCGGCATTCAGCGTATTGATTTCAAACTTATAGATGTTTTTTAATTGGGCAACTCGTTCGGCAACAGCAGTTTCAGTTCTTGCCGACAACAGGGCTTGGTAAATTTGTTCGAAAACCAGATCCACCGGAAGGATCATATTTCCTTCTGCCTCCTTGACCAACAGGAGCGCAGGTTTTCCCTGATAGGTGAGTATCTGCGAGAGCATACTCTGGTTAACCAGTAACACCGTTTTCCTGTCTTTGGGAGCAAAGTCGTTTAGTGCCCCTTTGTTGATGGTGATATCTGGCAAAATGGTTTTAATTTCCGGTATTTGTGTGAGATTCAATTCGGCGGTGGTTGGGTTCTGTGCGTAAAATTGGCGTAGCTTGTTGTA
>QKEH01000078.1 GCA_003252385.1 Bacteroidota bacterium
TATTTTAGATTGGTACGCCATTATCAAAGTGTTTTGTCGGACTGCCGAACCATTGGGCTTACCATTTAAGAGGTTTTACGGATAGATTCGACAACCAACTACCTGTTTAGTGAACTGCTGAAGGGGGGGGGCAGCAACCCGAAGTTTAGAATAAACCGCCAGTTCAATTCCATACTACCGCATGGTTTTCTTAGCAAACCCCATGCGTCACGTGATCCAAAAAAAATACAAAGTGTTTGACCCATGCGGGAATCTCATATCCATGCGGTTTCTGATGCTGGTTGGCGGAGGATAATAGCAGTAATCGTAAGAAGGGGAATAAAGAGTATCCATCATTCAATATTCCGTGTTGTAAAACTGAGGATGGAGTTTTTTTAAAAAAAAATGTACTCAACCATGTTACTTTTTTCTTATAAATGGAATTAATGGTTGCGTTAAGGATACACGTTAGATCCAACCAAAACTAGATGGCACATTATTTAAAGTGAATCGCAATCAGGGTGCCCGGTACCGGGCACCCTTGTTTTTTATACAACTCATCCGAATGCATTACCGGGGCATTTACCGCCGAAATAGAAAACTTTACCGATTCGTTACTTGTTCTTTACCCATGGTGATTAGTTTTGCAATCGAATACGGAAATTTTTACACAGCATGACGGTAGTACCGGACAAAATTCGCTGGGGGATTCTAGGAGTAGGAAATGTATGCGAGAAGAAGAGTGGGCCGGCTTTCGCCAAAGTACCGCATTCTGAACTGCTTGCCGTTATGCGCCGTACACCGGAAAAGGCCCGGGATTACGCACTTCGGCACCAGGTTGCCGAATACTATCATCGGGCTGCCGATTTACTGAACCATGCGGACGTGAATGCCATTTACATTGCCACCCCTCCGGCCTTTCATGTGGAGTATGCAGTGGAAGCGATGAAAAAGGGTAAAGCGGTGTATCTTGAAAAACCGGTGGCACTGAATGCAGCCGGCTGCGAGCAACTGATAGAAGCCTCGCAACGGTACGGGGTTCCGGTTAGTGTGGCGCACTATCGACGGCGATTGCCTCTTTTTCTGAAGGTAAAAGAACTCTTGGAAGCCGGAGCCATTGGAACGCCTCGTCATGTATCCTTGCGTTTGTTTCAATCGGCGCAAAAGCCGGCCATCCTCGGTTCCGATCCTGGCTGGCGCGTGGATCCCCGGTTGTCCGGTGGAGGCTTGTTCCACGACCTGGCTCCGCATCAACTCGATATGCTGTACTGGCTTTTTGGGGAGCCTCAGTTTCTGCATGGTTTTTCCCTGAATCAGAGCTGCGCTTATGCAGCACCCGACTACAATCAGTTGCAAATGGTTTTTTCCAATGGTGTGGCATGTAACGGAGAGTGGTCATTTCATGCACACGAAACCGCGGTGGAGGATCGATGCGTAGTGTATGGTGATACCGGCAGATTGGAATTTGCCTTTTTCCGTAATCCGGTGTTACGCTATGTGGGAGCCGGCGGCGAAGAAAGTTGGGAACTTCCCTATCCGGAACACGTGCAACAGCCTATGATTGCCGATGTGGTGCGCTACTTCCGGGGCGAAGCATCCAATCCATGCTCCCTCGAAGATGCTCTTTGGACCATGCGCATGATGGATGCAGTTACATAATGGCTGACAGGTAATACCCCCCCATATCCCCCGAAAGTGGGTATGTTCTATTCGAAACAAGAGCTGCTTACGGATCTGAGGGAGAGGGTAGAACAAGGCATAGTGAATTTGGATGGTGATTTCCGGCAGGTAATTTAATAATGAAAAAAGAAAAGAAACGAAAGATGATGTATGCAGTATTTATTGGTATTGGGACCCTTGTCCTGATAAATGGCTTCGTATTTTTAGCGCCTCAATTTGGTAAGAAAACCCGGGCGGCAGATCTGCAAGCGAAAGCCCGAAAGGCCCTATTTTTCAACGGAAAATTTCACAACCAGCACGAAGTGCCTGTAATGCTCCCACGGTCGTATGGCAAATTGCTGCGAGCTGCCCGCAAGGATCGGCAGGGACGTAAGCCCCTTGAAGTTTTACCCTCCGTACAGCCCCGTTTTTCGGAAGAAGGTCGTAGCCCGATATCCGTTATTTGGCTGGGGCATTCCAGTGTACTTATCCGCATGTCAGGGGCAACTCTGTTAACCGATCCGGTATTTGCCCGGAGAGCCTCACCGGTATCCTTCATTGGCCCAAAACCCTTTAGCTACAGCGAGCCTATCGTTCCGGAGGATTTGCCCTATCCGGATATCATCCTGATTTCGCACGATCATTTCGACCACCTGGATCACCGCACTCTGATCCAATACTATTCTGAGGTTCCTCTTTTTCTGGTTCCCCTGGGGGTGAAAGCGCACCTGGAGCACTGGGGGATTCCTTCGGAACGGATACGGGAGTTCGATTGGTGGCAAGAGGAAGCATTGCCCAATGGCTTGACCTGTACGGCTACTCCCGCGCAACACTTTTCGGGGCGCCGCAAACAGGATAATTCCACCTTATGGTGTTCCTGGGTGATCCAATCGCCTGCGGGTAAGGTTTTTTTCTCTGGCGACAGCGGGTACAGCGACCATTTCAAACAAATTGGCACCCGGTATGGCAACTTCGACCTGGCCTTGCTCGAATGTGGCGCTTACAGCGAATACTGGCCGCACATACACATGCTCCCCGAAGAAAGCGTACAGGCTGCAGTCGATCTGGGTGCGAAGCAGGCGCTTCCCATTCACTGGGGAAAGTTTAACCTGGCCTTTCACAGCTGGACCGAGCCGGCCGAACGATTTATTCAGAAAGCTCATGATTGTCAGGTTCCCGTTTGCACTCCTCAAATAGGACAGGAACTCAGGCTATCTCCTTCGGAGACTTCTGCTACCACGTTATGGTGGCGATAATGTACTCTTGATCAGTTTGTTACATTTTAAGACGATAAAAACTAATAATTTAGTTGATAAACTAAATTATTAGTTGTATACTTGCCTCATTAACTAAATACTTAGTTTGAAATGAAGGAACTGACCAAAGCCGAAGAACAGGTGATGCAAGTACTTTGGCAACTCAAACAGGCGTTTGTCAACGAAATGATCGATGAGCTGCCCCATCCCAAACCGGCTTACAATACCGTATCCACCATCGTTCGCATTTTGGAAAAGAAGGGATTTGTAAGTTACGAAGCCTTTGGGAAGAGTCACCGGTACTACCCGTTGCTGACCAAAGAAATGTACACACGTAATTTTATGAAAGGCTTTGTAGACCGGTTTTTTGCAAAGTCGTACAAAAACCTGGTATCCTTTTTTTCAAATCAAAATCAGTTATCCATTCAGGAAATGGAAGAAATTATTGCGCTGTTGCAAACGCAGGTTGATCAGAAGAAAGACCAGGAGGACGCGCTATGATGGGCTACTTTATCCAGTCGGGAGTGCTGCTGGCTGTGTACTATTTGGTGTATGTACTTTTTCTGCGGAAACAGTCCCGCCCCGAATGGGCACGTGCCTATCTGCTGACCGGCATGCTGGCTTCCTCGATGTTTCCGTTGATACCGTCTTTTCCCGTTCCGGCGATACCTCCCGGAAAATCGTTTTTACTGGAGGTGGTGCAGCTGGGCAAGCAGTTGCAGCCCGGTATCCCAACCACTCGAAACCCCTTACACTGGCTGGCCTGGATATACGGAGCCGGTGGGTGCTGGTTTGCCTTGCGCTTATCTTCGGGATTGAGCAAATTGGTATTTTTCTATATCCGGTTTCCTAAAACAACTGTCCGTGGTACCCGGGCGGTTATGGTACCAGGGAAATTGGCGCCTTTTACTTTCTTCAACCTTCTTTTTATTTCCCCGGTGCATTTGGGGCAGCCCGGCATGCAGGGTGTACTTGAACACGAATTGGCACATATTCGCAAATGGCATTCCATGGATGTGTTGGCTCACCGGAGAAATGAGGTGGGGTAAAAGATTTTTGAACTAACTTACCCAAATGAAAACTGAGGATATTTTAAAGCACTTTTTTCCATCCGAGATACTTGAATATTTCGAGATCGTTGATGCAAAAGACAATTCAGGGAAAC
>QKEH01000062.1 GCA_003252385.1 Bacteroidota bacterium
ATTTGAACTTTCGCTTACGATCTTCTATCTTCACCCCATAAAAAAAGAACACTAGAATGATGACCCTGGATACCCTTCGCTCCGACCGCTTCTTTCTGCTGGCAGGCCCTTGCGTGGTAGAAAGCCGCGAATTGTGTTTCGAAGTGGCCGAAACGCTCCATCGAATAACCACCGAATTACAAATACCCTTTGTTTTTAAGGGCTCGTACCGGAAAGCCAACCGTTCGCGTCTGGATTCATTTGCCGGTATCGGTGATGAAAAAGCCTTGCAAATTTTAGCTGATGTGAAGGAAAAATTTGGTATTCCCGTGGTTACCGACATTCATGCTGCTGACGAAGCCGCTATGGCTGCCGAGTACGTGGACATACTGCAGATCCCTGCTTTTCTGTGCCGCCAGACCGACCTGCTGGTGGCTGCGGCACAAACCGGGAAAATAGTGAATATTAAAAAAGGTCAGTTTCTGGCTCCTTCGTCTATGCAATTTGCTGCCCAAAAAGTGGTGGATGCCGGAAATTCCAATGTCATGCTAACCGACCGGGGAACCATGTTTGGGTATGGCGACATTGTGGTGGATTACCGGGGTATTCCGGAAATGCAGAAAACGGGTTTCCCGGTCATTCTGGACATAACCCACTCCCTGCAACAACCCAACACCAGCGGGGGTGTTACCGGAGGCCGGCCGGATATGATAGAGACTATTGCCCGGGCCGGAATTGCAGTAGGCGTAGACGGAATTTTCATGGAAACTCATCCCCAACCCTCCCGGGCGCTCTCCGATGGAGCCAATATGCTGCCCTTGGATCAGGTTAACGAATTGTTAAACCGGTTGATCCGTATACGGAGCGCTGTGCAAACGCTTTAAACCGGGAATTGTTGCATCAACACGTCACCATTTCGTTCTTTTTTATTAACAATTTCTTGCAGGTAAAAATAGAATGCCTAAATTAGTGCCCAGTTAACCCTAACGATTTGACCCATATTTCCCGAAAGCTTGCACTGCTACTGCAAGCTTTCTTCATTTTTAACCGTTTACTACCAGGGACTTCGGGATATGGAATCAAAATAACTCCCAACTGCAACTATGCTGTCCAAAAGTCCGGTGGGCTTTTAACATTTCGCGTCTAATATAAAATCAGATCTGCATAACCACTCCAAAAAAGCGTGTCGCACTCTCCTCGGCCAGGCTAAAACAATCTGCTTAAAAATGCACCCCGTAAAACAAACGTACCTTCCCGTACTTATAAAGTAAATCGGAATTGGATTCGCTGCGCACCCGCGAATTGTCGACCACCAACATAATTCCCGCGTAACTGGTAGCCTTGTTGTAACCCAATGACATGCGCAGGTGCGATTTGCCCGACACATGCACCTCGCCCAGTAATTCCGAGCCATTCAGATCCTGAGCCGTTGCCGACTGCAGCGATAACCCAACAATTAACGTGGCATTAAAATACAGGTATCTGCGTAACACCCAGGTTTGCGAATATCCTCCATTAACTCCCAGGTTCAAGGTATTTACTGACACCAGACTGTCAAAATCGGGATAGTAATAGGCCAGACTTGCAGGCACCAAGGGAATATCGGCATGCATCGAAAATGTGGAGGCCTGCCCTCCTACCAACCAGGAGCCAGCTGTTCGGAATTGCCAATCGGTACCCCGGTAGACCGCTTTAAGGGAAAATTTAGTATGGTTGAGGGCATAGAAAAAATTAACCCCACTGGCAAAGGTCTCTATATCGGGGCGAATGGGTACCGAATCGCTGGTGTTCCATGCATTTTGATAGGTATCCACATTTTCCCAATAGTACCCCTTGTACGATTGCAGGCTGCCGGTCAGTAAAAACCGGGAAGTAAACATATCGGTTTGCAAATCCAAACCTTCTGTTTTTCCATAAAGTTGATCATCGTTATTGATAACGCCCAGGCGGAAGGCAAGTCCCAATCCAATCCACCGGTAGTTACACCCAAAGCCCACATTAAAATTACTGTTCGGTTTGTACCTAAGGGGTGCATCGCGATGGGCATCGCGCAATTCAATTTCATTCAGCTTAACCATGCCCTGGGCAAACACGGAAAAACGATCGCGTAAGGAGGTAAAGTAGGCACTGCTATCCACAGGTGCATCCGTCGCATTCTGTGCCAGAATAAGGTTCGTCCAAAAAACAAGTAGTGCTAAACAGCTGCCAATTCTCAACATAATTCCGTTCCAATACAATCCATAGGGCCAAGAGGAAACTACCTTTGCATCACCCATTCCTCAATCTGGTGTACCCGAGCGACCACATCACTGGCACCGGAGCTCAGAAGTACTTCGCGGGTACCATAGCCATAGAGCACCCCTAGGGCTTCTATTCCGTTTTGGGCGGCACCTTCTATATCAAAACGGGTATCGCCCACCATCAGGCACAACGAATGCTCCTGATCCGGTATCTGGTCGAGTACCCGACGTATGAGTTCCTTTTTGCCACTGCCATTGCCTTTATACGCCGCACCAGCAATATAATTAATGTACGATTCTATGTGCAAATGCTCCAGGATACGCAAGGCATAGTTCTCGTATTTGGAGGTGGCCAGATACATTTGAATACCACCATCCCGGAGGTTCCGAAGCATTTGCTCCACACCCGCATACAATTTGGAACGGTACAGGCCGGTAGCCCCGTATTTTTCACGAAACAAGGCTACGGCGTTATCGGCTTCGGTATCGCTCAGCCCCAGTATCTGCATAAATCCATCGTGTAACGGTGGCCCGATAAAACCCAAAAACTGGGTACGTTCATCAAAAGGAATTCCCATGCGACCGGTTGCATACTGCAACGATTCCAGGATTCCCGCTTCCGGATCAATCAGAGTTCCATCCAGATCGAATATGAGGTGCTTGTAACGCATGAATAAGTCATTTTTTGTAGTCACAAATGTACGGAAACCAATACTAATCTGAGACATGCTATTTAATCAGAAATAAACCTCTGTTTTTCAACGCTTGCGATGAGCAAGGATAAAATAACAGCTATTTAATAATAATTAATCTAAATAACTTAATACCATTGTTTATGTTTTTGGCTATATCTACTTTCAGCCTCTGTTAACTTTAGGCAAACCTGTTATTATTAATCATCTTTTATTCTTTAACACCCATAATGAAAACGCTCTCACTATTCTGTACCCTCTTGCTTTCGGTAAGTATTTTTGCCGTTAAACCACCTGTTAAATTTGGAAAGATCGACATTGCCGATCTGGAAATGACCCAATACGAGTACGACACCAGTGCCTATGCAATAGTTCTTTGTGAATACGGACGCTTCATCGACAATGCTTCGATATTTACCCACACCATTCGCATTAAAATTTTAAAGAAAGAAGGCTTAAGCTGGGCCAATCACGGATTTTGGAATATCCCTGAATCCAATATAAAAGGGCTTACCTACAATCTTGTCGATGGTAAAATTGTTACCCATAAACTCGAAAAAGAGTCGGTATATAAAATGCACGTTATCGACAACTACTATAATGTACGTGTGGCCATGCCTAATGTAAAAGTTGGTTCAGTTTTCGATATCCAATTTACTTATACCAATGCCATTCCAACACGCTGGTACTTTCAACGAACCATTCCGGTAGTACATTCTGAGTTACATATGGACGACTGGACCCATGTTTCAGTTGGGCGACATTCTTATGGCTACGAACCTTTTGTTGTGAATGAAAGAAACCGTTGGGTAACAAAAAATGTACCAGCCATGAAGGAAGAAGCTTTTACCAATTCCATCGAAAATTACATCACCAAATTCGAGATGGAAATAAGTACAATCAATTTTCCCGGTCATGAAGAACATTCAGAAAAGTATTACCGGGTATGGAATCAATATATTCGGAATTACTCCGATTCCTGGCAATCGGTTGCCCGTTACGTTTACCATCACGAGAATTTTGGTAAAAACCTGGAAGGAAATGTATTCTTGACTGATGTTGTAAGAGAAATCCGTTCCAACACTTCCGACAAGTTGCAGCAGTTGCAACTGGCTTATAATGCAGCTCAACATATTAAGTGGAACAAGAATTCTTCTATGTATTGTTCAATGACAAATCTATTGGGTCCCTATAACGACCAAACCGGGAATTCATCAGATATTAATATGGTATTGATTGCCCTACTTCGAAAACTCAATATCGATGCCAACCCGGTTATTATGAGTTCCCGCGACAATGGCATACTCCCTATAACGCCAACCCTTCGTAAGATGAATTATGCAATTTGCCAGGCGGTTATCGATGGAAAAGAATATTTGGTGGATGCAACCGATGAACTTTTACCATACTCACTACTACCTGAACACTGCCTTAACCTCAGAGGCTACGGGATTTATGCCGAAGATAAAATTACGGAAGTTCCCATACAGCCCCAGGGTAAAGACACCCAGAAAACCAAGGTAACGGTAACTATTACCCCCGAACTAACAATGGAGGGTACCATATCGCAAACCTACTCGCAGTATGCCGCTTATAATTTCAGGAAATCGTACAGCAATACAGCCGGTAAAAATGAATTCATCGAAAACATAGAAAATACCAACCCCGGCATTCGCATTAAATCCATGAATATCGAAGCACTTAATGAGGTAAATAACGATGTAGAGGTAACCAGTGAATTCACCAATAGCAGTGCCATTACCAGCCTGGGAAACCAGATTTTAATCCGTCCCCTGCTTCAGTTTTCCATAAATGAGAACCCCTTTAAAATGGAGAACCGCCTCTACCCCATCGATTATGCCTATCAGCGATCGAACACCATATATGTTCAATACCAAATCCCCGATGGATATCAGGTAGAAGAGTTGCCGGAACCCCTGCGCATTGCATTGCCCGAAAAGGCTGCATCGGTCGTGTACTCAGTTGTTCACCAAAACAAGACTCTTACGGTAATGTATAAATTTGATATTAACAAAGTTACCTTCCTGCCAGAAGAATATGCAGGGTTAAAACAAATTTATACCATGATTATTGAAAAACATGCCGAACCCATTCTCCTAAAAAAGCTGTAAAATGAAACCGGTATTTATCCTTCCCATTTTTCTGATTCTTTCCTGCCCCTCTCTTTTTGCCGGAAAAACCAGGTTCCCGGTGGCCGATATTCCAACCGAATTAAAAAAAGATGCCAAAGCGGTTATCCGCTATTCGAATGAAAGCTTCGAAGTACATTCCGATAATAAAGCCACCTACACTATAGCCTATGCCATTACTATACTTAAAACAGATGCCCTACAAATGGCCGACCTGCAACTATTTTATGATAATACCAGCCGTATTAGTAATATTAGTGCCGTTGTCTATAATGAAGCCGGCGAGAAAGTCAACCGGGTGTTATCTGCCGATATTCTCGATATTGCTGCCTACATGGATTTCTCGCTCTATCATGATAACCGCCTTAAATTAGTGGATACAGAATATCAGACCGTACCTTTCACTGTAGAATTTGAGTACACTATTAACTACAATAGCCTGATGTATTATCCGATATGGATGCCTCATCAAAATTTCGACATTAGTGTCGAACAGGCATCTTTTACCATCGCTTCAACGATAGATCATCCCATTCGATACAAAGAGCAAAACCTGAAAAACAAATTTAGTATATCAACTATCGATAATAAAAAAGTGTACCGTTGGGAAGTAGAAGGCTTAACCCCTATAAAAAAAGAACCCATATGCCTGCCCTTTTCTGAATATGCTCCTTTAGTGTATTTAGCCCCAAATTCTTTTAAGTACAGTAAGCACAACGGTAGTATGGAAAGCTGGAACCAGTTTGGAAACTGGATTGCAGGTCTGAACGCAGAAAGAGATTCCCTACCCTCCGGAACTATTCAAATGCTGCACGAATTAGTTAAGGATGCTGAATCCCCTGAAGAAAAAACTGCACGTATTTATTCTTACCTGCAAAACAACACCCGCTATGTGAGTATTCAAGTGGGGATTGGTGGTTTCCAGCCTTTCCCGGCTGAAACAGTCGACCGCCTGAAATACGGTGATTGCAAAGCCCTGACTAACTACATGAAAGCCATGCTAAAAGCGGTGGGAATCTATTCCGAGTATGCCTTAATCAGAGCCGGAAGTAATGCCCCCCGCATGATGCAGGATTTCCCCTCAAGCCAGTTTAACCATGCTTTCCTTTGTGTCCCTATGGAAACCGACACGCTATGGCTGGAATGCACCAGCCAGCATATACCCTGTGGTTTTGTTGGCGATTTTGACGATGATCGCGATGTTCTTCTAATTACAGAAGATGGCGGTAAAATAGCCCACACGCCCTGTTACACGGCCGAGAACAATTTGCAATCCTATACTGCAACAGTGCAGTTAAGTCCCAATGGCAATGCCCATGCATCCATGCAAAATACCTTCAGAGGCATCCGCTACGATGAGCAATTTGGCTTTCTCGTTGGCGATGAAACCGATAAGAAGAAATGCCTCTATAAACGCATATCCATTCCGAATTTCAATGTAGAAAGCTATACGCATAGCGAAATTCGTGAACGAATTCCCAGCTTGAACGAAACCCTGGAACTTACCCTCGATGGCTACTGCGCCAAAATGGGTACCCGGCTGATTGTTCCGCTTAACCTGATCAACCAACAGCGCCCGCTACCCCGCGATCGCGATGAACGCCTATCGGAGGTTTTTATTCGCCGCAGCCTACTCGACCGTGATTCGATTGTGTACCATATCCCTGAAGGTTATCGTGTTGAAGGATTACCCGAGAAGAAAGAGCTGGTAAGCGACTTTGGCAGCTACCAATTCACCGTAGAAGCTACCGATAGCACCATTACCTACCTGCGCACCCAAAGGGTAAATAAAGGCACCTTTGCCAAAGAACGCTACCAGGAATACTATGAGTATATTGAAACGATAGCGACTATGGATAATGCCAAGGCGGTGCTTATCCGGGAGGATGAGATCACTATGGTTAGCGAGTAATACTGGTTGGATTTATTTTTAGAAAAGGGTATTCCTTAGGATTCCCTTTTCTAAAATGAGTATGATGCAGATGAAGAACTCTTCAAGAAAGCTATCCGGAGTTACAGCCCATACAGCGTATGGCCTTCAATTAAAGTTGATGCCAGCATCTATCAGGTGGAATGGTTAATCTGAACAAGCTGTCGCATCCACAATGATTTTTAGAAGTCAAGCAAGCATACGACCGCATACGATCTACCCCGTAAAGGGAAAATAAAATCGAATTCGCAAGGCAATGGTTAATGAGATCAATTATTTTAACCCTTTCGTTTCCCTGATTTTAAATAAAAAACCTATATTTACCCTACCTAACATTCTAAAAATCTAAATATTATGGGTAAAGGAGACAAAAAAAGCCGAAGAGGAAAAATTGTAAATCAGTCCTATGGCGTACGTCGCCGGCGCAAGAAATTAAGCTCAGGAACCCTGCCGCCTGCCAAAGAAAAAACAGTACGAACAAAAAGCGAGCCTACGGCAACCACCACCGCCCCAAAGGCCAAGATGGCCGCTAAGGGAGCTTCCGATAAGGCACCGGCAAAGCCACAAAAAGAAAAAGCCGAAAAAACTACCGCCGATTAGACTTACTATCAGTTTAAAATACCTAATTTTGCGCGCTGCCTTTCAATACTGTTGGGCAGCTTTTTTTTTCAGGAATATACACTTACCAAAGGGATTAAGCGGATGACAGCGATTAGAAATGTGGCTATAATAGCCCACGTAGACCACGGAAAAACCACCCTGGTAGACAAAATACTACACCAATGCAACCTGTTTCGCGACAATCAGGAAACCGGCGAACTCATTCTCGACAGCAACGACCTGGAACGCGAACGGGGAATAACCATTCTGTCGAAGAACGTTTCGGTGAATTATAAAGGCGTAAAAATCAACATTATTGACACCCCGGGTCACTCCGATTTTGGGGGTGAAGTGGAACGGGTATTAAACATGGCAGACGGTGCATTGTTGCTCGTCGATGCCTTCGAAGGCCCCATGCCGCAAACCCGCTTTGTACTCAGCAAGGCCATTCAGCTGGGGCTGAAACCCATTGTGGTGATCAACAAGGTGGACAAGGAAAACTGCCGCCCCGACGAGGTGCAGGAAGCAGTATTCGAACTCATGTTCCACTTGGATGCCACCGAAGATCAGCTCGAATTTCAAACCATTTACGGCTCCTCGAAGCAAGGCTGGATGTCGCACGACTGGAAGATACCTGCCAGCGATATCACCCCGTTGCTGGACACGCTCATTGAAGAGATTCCGGCTCCCAAAATGCTGGAAGGTACCCCACAAATGAAAATCACTTCGCTCGAGTATTCCTCGTACATTGGCCGCCTGGCCATTGGCCGCATCAACCGTGGAAAACTCACGGCAGGCCAACAGGTGTCGCTGGTTAAACGCGACGACCGGGTAGTAAAAGGAAAAATTAAAGAACTGTTTGTTTTCGAAGGTCTTTCCAAGAAAAAAGTGGATGAAGTGAACTGCGGCGATTTGTGTGCCGTGGCCGGCCTGGAAGGATTCGACATTAGCGATACCATTGCCGATTTCGAAAACCCCGAAGGACTGCCTCCCATCCCCATCGACGAGCCCACCATGAGCATGCTGTTCACTATTAACGATTCTCCATTCTTTGGCAAGGAAGGCAAATACGTTACCTCGCGCCACCTGCACGACCGGCTCTTCTTGGAAACAGAAAAAAACCTGGCTTTAAAAGTACATCCGACCTCCTCCCCCGATTCATACGAAGTATTCGGACGTGGCATCCTGCACCTGGCCATATTAGTTGAAACCATGCGCCGCGAAGGTTTTGAACTGCAACTGGGCAAACCTCGCGTAATTATCAAAGAAATTGACGGACAAAAATGCGAGCCCATCGAGGTGCTCACTATCGATACCCCCGAAGGATGCTCCGGCAAGGTTATTGAGTTTGTTACCCAGCGTAAAGGCGAACTGCTGGTTATGCAACCCAAAAACGACCTGATACACCTGGAGTTTGAAATTCCGGCACGCGGTATGATTGGGTTCCGTACTACTATTATGAACCTTACTGCCGGTGAAGCCATTATGGCCAGCCGTTTCAAAGGCTTTGAACCCTGGAAAGGGGACATCAAAGAACGAATCAACGGCACGCTGGTGGCCATGGAAACCGGTACAGCCATTGCCTATGCCATCAATAAATTGCAGGATCGGGGTACTTTCTTTGTTCGCCCCGGAAACGAAATTTACATGGGCCAGGTAGTTGGCGAAAATTCCCGTGCCGGCGATTTGATTGTTAACCTTACCAAGAGCAAGAAACTCACCAACATGCGAGCATCGGGCAGCGACGACAAGGTTAAAATTGCCCCCCCGGTGGAGTTCTCTCTCGAAGAGGCCATGGAATACATACAGGACGATGAGTACGTGGAGGTTACTCCGAAAAGCATTCGTCTGCGAAAAATTTTGTTGCAGGAGCACGAACGCAAACGTGCGGCCAGTGCCGGTATGAAATAATGTAGCAACATACGGTTTATATCGAAAAGGCAACAGCGGGGTTCTGGGGTTCAGAACCCCGCTGTTTCTTTTTAGTACACGGTTCTGTTTTGCCCTTGTTTGCGATGGTTAATCCTCAGCTGGCGGTTGTCTATCAAAAACATTCCGGCATTTCCCATCATTTTAATACCATTGCTATAAATTTGCCGGTGAATAAACCCCAGCAGGTAAACAAACTGCCCAATCGGCCTGTTTGAACCCTGAAAACGCAACTACAAATGAACCTGAAAACCAACGTTATTTGCTGTTTACTGACTGTTGCCATAGGTTTCAGTTCCTGTATATCCTACAAAAAAACGCAATACCTGAAAGGGGCTCCGGAACAAACCCTGGAGTATCTCATTCCGTCCCGTGATATAAAAGGTATCCTGCCCGGCGACGAACTCAACCTGCGCATTTCCAGTTTCGACGATGTGGCCTACAACTTCTTCAGCAACCAGTCCGAGGCCGCCCGAATGACTTTCAACAACGAACTTTCCATTGCCCTGTATTCCTACACCGTAAACGACTCAGGCTATATCGACATTCCCATGCTGGGGCTGGTGAAGGTTGGAGGCTATACCATTCCTGAAGTTACCTTGCAACTTAAGGACGAACTGGCCAGCTATTTTAACCAGCCGGTAGTAGTAATCAAACAGGTGAATAAAAAGATTACCATACTGGGCGAAGTAAATGTACCCGGAAGCCACATTTACACCAAGGAACGCCTTACCATTTTCGATGCCATAGGTATGGCCGGCGACATAGCGGTAACCGGGAAAAAAGACGAGGTCTATGTGATCCGCGAAAATGGAGGTTCCATCCTCAAGGAGAAGTTGGATCTGACCAACGACCAGATTTTTGCCTCCGACTTTTACTACCTTAACCCCAACGATATGGTCTATGTTTCACCACGCAAATCGGCAAGCTGGCGAGTCGAGTCCATACCGCTGACCCTGGTGTTCTCCGGAATTACTGCATTTATCCTAATTTTCAACACTATCCGAGATATTTAATGAACCCAAACGCCATAAACGACCACGAAGGTAAAATTGATTACCAGAAATTTATTATGATGTTCGTACGGAGATGGTATTACTACGCCATTACCGGTTTCATTGCGCTGGCAATAGCAGTATACATCAATAAATCGGCCACTCCCATCTACGAGGTAACTTCCACCATTCTGGTTCAGGAACAGGATCAGCGGCGTTTCAACCCCGAAGATTTTATGAGCACCCTGAACATGTTCTCGGCCAACCAAATGTTCCGGAACGAGATGCTGGTACTCAAATCGACCGCACTTATTGAAAAAACCTATACCGACCTGAACCTGACCACGCGTTACTTTTCGGAAGGATTGGCCACCAAGGAACTTTACAAGGATGCTCCTTTTATTGTTGCGTTCAATGCCAGCAGCCCACAGCCCATCGGCATACGTTTCTTTCTCACCTACCTTGGGGGAACCCGGTTCAGGCTCGAATCGGACGAAGAACTGGTGACCCTTTACTCCTTCAGCGAAGAAAAGGAGTTAACCGTTATTACCCATTTTGAGATAGACATGACCATAGACAACCGGGTACCGGTTGAAAATGAACTATTTAACTTTACCATTGTGTTCGATAATCCGGAGGAAACCCTGGAAGTGAACGATAAATTCAGCTTCTCCTTTCAAAGCCGGAAACAGTTTACCAATAACATGAAACAGCTGATGAACGTTCAGTCGGTAGATCCGGAATCGTCAGCTGCCGTGCTCACTCTGATGGTATCCAATGCCCGGCTGGGAGTGGATATCCTGAATACCATGGGCGAAAACTACCTGATGCGCGACATTCTAAAAAAGCGTTTCATCGCCAAGCAAACCATTAATTACATCGACCTTCAGTTAAATATCATCTCCGACTCGCTGGTAAAAGCCGAAAAAGACCTGGAAAGTTTCCGCGTACGGCACGATGTGATGGACATCCAACAGCAATCGAGCGTGGTACTCACCCAACAGGATCAGCTCAAACGCGAACTCACCCAGCTGGAATCGCAAATTGGCTACTACACCTTTATCCAGGATTACTTCGAAGAAAACAAGGAGATTGCCGACCTGATTGCCCCCTCCTCTGTGGGAATTGAAGACCCGCTGCTCAATAACCTGATGCAGGAACTGATAACCCTGCATTCGGAGAAAAGTACCATGCTTGAAAACAAGCAGGAGAAAAACCCCTACCTGCTGAAAATCAATATCCGCATCAACAACCTGAAAAGCACCATTGCCGAGAATATTAAATACATTCTGAAAACCCTGGAGGTAAACCGCAAGGAAATTGTAGGCCGTATGGCGGAAGTGAACCGCGAAATATCGCGAATGCCCATTACGGAACGTCAGCTGGCCAATTTCGAACGCAACTTCCGCCTTAACGACGAAGTGTACACGTACTTGATGCAACGCCGTTCCGAATCGCAAATTGCCGAAGCCTCCAACCTGCCGCGGAATGAAATTCTGGAGCCGGCACAACTTTCCAGCCCCGATCCCATTGCCCCCAAGAGCACACAGAATTATGCCTTTGCCTTGTTTTTGGCCGTAGCCCTAACCTCCGGATTTATATTTATTATGGATCCCACACGCAATAAAATCAATTCGAAACAGGACCTTTCTTCAGCCACCCGCTACCCCATTCTGGGACGAATTCTTCATAACCGCTCGGATCGTCCGCTGGTATTCCATAACTTCCCCAACTCGGGCACCGCCGAATCGTTCCGGAGTATATACACCAATCTGCAGTTTTTTAAATACGGAAAATCGCGCCAAACCATTATGGTTACCTCGGCTTTTGCTGGCGATGGGAAGAGTTTTGTATCCATCAACCTGGCACTTGCCTATGCCAAATTTGGTTATAAAACCGTTCTCGTGGAATTTGACCTGCGTAAGCCGGCCATTACGCAACAACTCGAAGCCAAACAGGAACCCGGAGCCAGTACTTACATCAGCGGAGCCGCCGCCTTCGAAGATATCATTCAGAAAACCCCCTACGATAACCTGCATTATGTAGCCGCCGGTGCCACACCCCCCAACCCCACGGAGCTCACTGCGTCCGAGAAAACTGCTGAAATGTTCACCCGGCTTAAAGAAGAGTACGAGATTACCATTATTGACACCCCACCGGTAGGCATAGTAATAGACTCGCTACACCTGGTAAAGCATACCGATATCAATTTGTTTGTAGTACGCGAAAATCACACCCACAAGTCTGAGTTTAACGAAACGATTCGTGAACTGGAAAGCCGGGGCATCGAGAACATAACCCTCGTACTGAACGACCACAAACCCAGCAAGAGCATGCAATACGGTTACGGATACTACGAATCGAATGAGTCGAAAAAGAAGCGTAAAAAGAACCTGGAAATTGCACCGGAAGTGCGCCGCAAGAATTTCACCCAACCTCGAAACGCTTAACCCGTTATGTGGTTTGCCAAGAAAACCAATCCTCAGGGAGAAATTTTTTCGTGGCCGCTGATCCTCCAATGGGCTGCCTTTTACGGTGCTCTGTTTCTGTTGGGTGCCGGAGCTCGCATAGCCACCCCTTTTCTGTACCTGACCGCATTACTATGGTTTTTGTCCATAAAAAACTACGAAAATGCCCTGTATACCATTCTATTCTGGATTTTTTTCAACGGGTTCTATCAGGGACAGGGTTATTTTTCGGAAAATTTTTCTGCTCAAATTACGAAAATCACCTTTCTGCTGCTGATCGCATTTTTTATATACCACGGGCGTTATAATAAAAATATTTTTTCCTACAACCTGCGTTCGGGTTTTGTTGGCATAACGGTGGTATATCTGTTTTTGCTCCTGATTTCGCTATTTGTAAATCGGTACCCGGTATTACGCATACTTAATTTTTTCAGTTTCCTGTTCCTGTTTTTCGCGTTTACCGAATTCAGGCTTTCCAATACCTTCTACCGGAATATTATTAATATTCTGCCGGCCATTGGGGTCATACAAATTCCCATTGCCATCATGCAGTTTAAAGGCATTATTGCCCCCCCCTCGCGGGTATCATACAACATGGTCTGGGTGGCCAGTCTCGACGATGCCGCTTCGGGCACCTTCGGTCCGGCAATGTCGCCCGACCTTTCGTGGTACCTGAGCTTCATGACGCTATTTGTTTTTTCGTATGGAATTATTAAACGCTCGTGGTGGATTGCCGGAAGCGCCTTCCTGTTCATGATACAGTATATGGTGGTAGATTCCAAAACAGCCCTGGTAGCCACTGTGTTGCTGTTTATTATTTTCTTTAGCAGGGCCATGATGCACTCCAACCGGTTGAAGATTAGCATTAATTACATCCTATCGGCCATATTGATATTTGCCACTTTCGGCACGGTATTTTTCTTTGCCTGGAAGTCGTACTATAAAACGCTGGAGGAACAAACCAATATCCGTTCGTTCGAAACAGTGGGCAACATGTACAGTGGTTCCTACGACCTGATTACGCGCAACTTTCTGATGTGGGGCAAAATAAGCGGATACTACTACGTAAGCCAGATGCAGTTTGAAGAAAACCCTGTGAAATTCTTTATTGGCTTTGGACCGGGTGAGTACAATTATAAAACCCCCGACTCCAGAGGCTACAGGATACGCGCCAAACTACCCCGGATAATTCAGGGTAACAACGGGCTCAATGCCCGCTCCGGAATGATTACCCATTTTGCCGAAACCGGCATCATTGGCACCTTACTCATTCTGTCCTATTTTGTGATGCTGTTCCGTTTTTATAAGAAGCTGAACCCGCTAACCGACATGGGCCGCAATATGAAGATCATTCTTGGCCCCTACCTGAGTGCAACCTTCATCTATTTCATCATTTACATGAATGGTTTTACCAGCATTTCCATCTATGCGTTCTGGATCTTGAATGCAGCCATTATTGGCCTGGAACAAAATGCCTACCTGCAAAAACAACAAGTAACCCTTGAAAACACACCCCCTTATGGCAAAACGTATTCTTTGGACTGTTAACGGCCTGCTTCCCGAAGTGGCCAAAAAACTGGGCGTCACCCCGCCGGAGAAAGGTGCCTGGATATTTTCGCTCTTCACCCAGTTGAAGGAACTGTATGGTTCCGAGGTGGAATTTCACCTGGTAACCTGTGCCAAGGCAGCCAAGCAAAGCATGCATGTGGAGATGGATGCCACCACCCACTTTCATATTCTCCCCATGCGGAAGAATGCCTTTTCGCGCTGTTACGATACCGAACTGGATTTGCTCGAAAAACTCATTCGTCAAATTGATCCGTGCCTGGTGCATGTGCACGGCACCGAAGATTTCTATGGACTGGTAACCGAACGTATTGAGGTGCCGGTAATTATTTCCCTGCAGGGGGTTCGCAACGAAATTATCAAATACCTGTTTTCGGATATTTCCAAAACGGACTACTATAAAATCGCCCTGCGTTACCGGGATTACGGCATGATTAAGAACCTTAAGGTTTGGAAGCGTAAGACCGATGACGAGAACAAAATCATCCGCATGAACCGGTACTTCATTGGCCGAACGCTGTTTGACAAAGGAGCCTGCCTGGGCATAAACCCACAGGCCGAATACCTCACCGGTGAAGATCACCGGCTGTTGCGGCCGGAATTCTATGCCGCCGACTGGCAACTGGAAGAGAGCGAACCTTACAGCATACACACCACCATTTCCGAATCGTCGTTTAAAGGAGTTTTCCTGATTATTAACGCCCTGGAAGTGCTTGCCCGCAAGTATCCCCAGATAAAACTCAATATTGCAGGCACCTTTAATGGCCCCATAGCCAAAAGCCTGGCTGCCACCATTAAAAAGAAAGGACTGACCCCACACATCCACTTTCTGGGTGGTTGCAATGCCGGGCAGCTGGTGGCTTCGATGCACAAAAGCCGGGTATTTCTTATGGGTTCCTATATCGACAACTCGCCCAACTCCCTCCAGGAAGCCCAGGCCGTAGGAATTCCCCCGGTAGCGGCCTTTACAGGAGGCATCCCTTCGCTGGTCGACGATTTTGAAAATGGACTGCTCTACCCCCGTGGCGACCTGTACTACATGGTACACCTGATTTCGGAACTCTTCGATAATCCGGAACTGGCCCGGCGAATCAGCGCGAATGCCAAAAAGCTAAAAACCACACGAAACAACCCGGAGCGTTTGAAAGAACTCTACAAAACGGTGTATGCCCGTTTTATCGAAAACCCAACCACAAGCCGTTTATAACCCGTTCATGAAACTGTTCTCCAAAGCAACCCTACAGCACTATATACAACCCTCCCAGGTAAAAAACCTTGGCAACTCAGCGTTGTACTTTGGCAACTCCATTGTGCAAATGGTAATTGGCATTGTAACGGCACCCATTTTTGCCCGCTACCTGCTGCCCAACGATTTTGCCATTATTGGGTATTTCACTGCTTTTGTGGGTTTCTTTAATCCGATAACCCACTTGTCGTTGTATAATTATTTTAGTATAAAATTTTTTAAGCAGAACGAAACCAGCAACAAGGAACTGCTGTTCACCCTGTTCAGCTTTCTGTTTGTTTGGAACCTGATTTTTTTGCCCATTTCCTACCTGGTGGTGAATATTGTTTTTAAACACACCGGCAACTCCTTCAGCGCTTATCCCTATCTGGCAATGGTTTTCGGCACAGCCTTTTTCAGTCTGGCACAAGGCTTTGTTCAAATGGTTTTTCGCCTCAGAAAACAGGCTTTTCAGTACTTTCTGCTCGAAACTTTGCTTACGGTAGTCAATATTTTTGTATCCCTGCTGCTGGTGGTTCAGTTTAAAATGGGTGCTGATGGGCGTTTGGGTGGCAAGCTGATTGCCCAGGGCCTGGTGTTTGCTATCAGCCTGTTTATCCTCTGGAAACTGATGATTCCACGACTGAATAAAGCCAGTCTCATTGATGGACTCCGGCTGGTTACCCCGCTGGTGCTGGGTACTTTTGTTATCTTCTCCATACGTAACCTCGATAAAATTCTCCTGGAACGCCTGGGCGACTCCAACGAATTTGGCTACTACAATATTGGCTTTAACAATGCCAACTACTTGATACTTATGGGCAATGCCCTTTATGCAGCCTTTGAGCCCGATGTGATTAAGTACGTTGTTAAAGAAAAGTACCGGAAACTGGCCGTTTCCATTTTTCTGGTAACGGCTATTTTGGTGTCCATTACAGCGGTGTACATTCTCTTCTCCGAACCCATAACCCATTACCTAACCAGCGGACGCTATACCCGGGCGTACAAGTATGCCAATATCATTGCCGTTGGGGGATTGTTTCTCAGCCTGAACAAGTTGCTCATTACCATCTTGTTGGCTTTTAAGAAAACCAAAATTATTCTGATTCTCAATGTAATAACCTCTATATTTGCCTATTTCTGTTACAAATACGCCATTGCCCGTTTCACCTTCAACGGAGCAGCATACGCAAGGATCATCATTGCATTTTTCATGATTGCCGTTTCGGTGGTCACCATTTATCTGGTGATGAAACAACAAAAGAAATTAGCTACTAATGCCTAAAGACATCCAGCATGAGAACAAAACATCTTAAGGATCCAACAGGACTGTTATTCAAGATCATCGTCAAATACCAGCAGAAACTTTCCGGTTTGTACTGGTCCCGGCGCATGAGCTTCTATCTGGCCATACGGGGCATTCAACAAGGTAAAAAGAACCGCTTCTTTGGAAAGGCTTTTATGCGCCGCCACATCCATTCCACCATAAAATTTGGCCACGGCAATACCTTCAGAAGTACCATACCAGCGAATATTGCTGGAGTTTCGCACCGCTGTATCTTTGGAACCGTACGCGAAGGAGCGGTGTTGGAAATAGGCAACAACTGCGGCTTCAGCGGTGTTAGCATTGGAGCAGCCGGCCATGTAAAAATTGGTAACAATGTGCTCATAGGAGCCGACACCTTCATTACCGATTTCGATGGGCACAGCTCCAAACCCGACCTGCGCCACATACCTTTGCAGGAATGGGCTCCGGTAGAGATTAAGGACAATGTATTCATTGGTTACAACACCTCCATACTCAAGGGGGTTACCATTGGCGAAAATTCGGTGATTGGTGCCAACAGCCTGGTTGTAAAAGATATTCCGGACAACGTAATTGCCATTGGCTGTCCCGCTCGTGTGGTGGCTCAGCTAAAGCCTTCAGACCCCAATTGGAATGGAAATCAAGATCATTCTTAACGAACCCTATCCGCAGGGCATGGCGGTTACCAACCGCATACATTACTATGCCAAAGGTTTGCAGTCCTTTGGACATGGGGTGGAGCTGCTCATTCCCAAACCACGCAACAAAGGGACGCTCAATGTGGGAATTGCCCCCAGCGGACAGTATGAGGGCGTGCCCTATACCTACACCTGCCGGCGTACCCACAAACCGAAAGGTTTTTTGGCCTACCGGTACTACGATCTGCGCGGCTACCTGGGGCTGGCCCGCAAGCTAGTGTTTACACGAACCAAAACCGATGCCGTACTGCTGGTGAGCAACGACCTGCTGCATATACTGCTTGTGAAATGCTTGTGCTCGCTGCGGGGCACCCGGTTGTTCCAGGAGAAAAGCGAGTTCCCCTTTTTCAACCAAAAGAAAACCCGCTACAAGCAACTTTATGTCAATTATGTATTCCAGTTGTTTGATGGCATCATTGTCATTTCGAACGAATTACGAAACTACTTTTCTTCCCGCATCCATCCCCGTGGCGGGTTATTGCTTATACCCAGCCTGGTGGACACCCGTGAATTTAACCAGACTAAAACCACCTCTCCCGAAACTGCTCCCTACGTGGCTTATGCCGGTAATTTTGACGATGGCAAGGACGGGGTGTTTACCCTGCTCCAGGCACTGGCGCTGGTACGAAAAAAGCACCCGGGTCTGCGTCTGGTGATGGCCGGCCGCCCCACCAACCCCAGGGATCTGGAACTGGTAGAACGCCTAATTCGCGAACTACACCTGGAAGATGCAGTGACCATCACCGGGTATATTGAACGCCGGGAGTTGGTAGAGCTCCTGATCAATGCCTCCGTTCTGTTACTGGCTAAGCCGGCTTCGGAACAATCCTCCTACAATTTCCCCAGTAAAGTGGCCGAATACCTGGCCACCGGCAACCCGGTGCTGCTTACCTCGGTAAGTGCCACCTCCAGCTACCTGAGCGATGGCTGCGAAGCGTATATCACACCGCCGGGAAACGTGGAGGCCTATGCCCAAAAGCTGGATTATATTCTTCAGAATAAAAAAGAAGCTTCGGCGGTTGGTGAAAGAGGCAGAGCCTTGGCTCAACGCGAATTCGACTACCTGAATCAGGTAAAAAAAATAGAACGCTTTATTGCAGAAAGGCTTCATCATGAATAACACGCTTACCCTCCTGTTCACCGGCGATTTCTGCCCCAGGGGCCGCGTAGCCGAACTTTGCCGTCAGGGCCAGTCCGATCGGGTGCTGGCGCCCATCCGGGAAGTGCTTCGCAACAAGGATCTTTCCATCACCAACCTGGAGTGCCCCATTTGCGACATTCCGGCAAAAGCCAGTAAAACCGGCCCGGTTTTGTCGGTTCCCCACGAATGTGTCCAACTGCTAACCGATGGAGACTTTGATATTGTATCCCTGGCCAATAACCACATACTCGACAAAGGAGAAGAAGGAATACTCCACACTATGGCTTTGTTGGAAAAAGCGGGAAAAACCATGATTGGCGGAGGGCGGAACCTGCAAGAAGCCACCAAAACCCAATTTATCGAACAAAACGGCATTCGTCTGGCTCTCATTGCGGCGGCCGATGAAGAATTCTGCATTGCCGGCGACCATGAGGCAGGAGCCGCCCCACTGCGCACCATTGACATCTGCCTTCAGATTCAGGAGGCTCAAAAACTGGGAGCCGACCGAATTATTCTGTACCTGCACAGCGGACACGAAAAGTATCCGCTACCCAGCCCGGAACACCAAAAAAAGTACCGCTTCTTTGCCGATGCCGGTGCCTCGGCCATTGTGGCTCATCACAGCCACATTGCCTCAGGTTACGAGGTATACCACGGAGTACCCATTTTCTATAGCCTGGGAAATTTCCTTTTCGATTATTCGGTAAATCGTCGCGACTGGGCTGAAAGCTTTTTGCTCCGCATAAAAATAGCAAAAACCGGTCCGGTCGATTTTGAGCTGATCCCCATTGTGCAATGTGACGAACTCCCCGAAGTACGCCTGATGAACGAAGCCGAAAAGGCTCCCTTCCTTAAGGCGCTGGAACAGCGCTGTGCCATCATAGCCCATCCGGAACAAGTACTGGAGCACTGGAACTCGTTTACCCGCAACCGCCTGGCTAGTTATTTTTCCAAAACTTACGGATACGGACGGATACGCAGGAAACTCATGAAAATGGGTATCCTCAAGCCTGATTTTAACCGGAACCTGCGCTACCTGCAATTGCTCAACTGCCTGCGTAGCGAAGTGCACCGCGAGGCTTTCCTAGATGCTATAAAGAACAACCTTAAATAATCCATCCATGAAAGTTGGCATCCACTACGACTTGTACGACCGCGTTTCGGAGCGCATGGAACGCTACGAAAAAATACTCCGGCATAACGGTATCGAACCCCTTCGTTTGAGTAGTAACCAACCCGATTTTTGGGAGCGCGTAAAGGAGGTGGACTTGTTCCTTTACCGTTACCGCACCAAGCACGACTACCTCCAACTGGCCTCCACCCTGATGCCCATTATTGAGAACCATATGGGAATCAAATGCTTCCCCAATTTGGCCACCAGCTGGCATTACGATGATAAAATCAAGCAGTACTACCTGGCCGTGCAACACGAGCTGCCTATGATCGAATCGTGGGTATTCTGGGATAAAAAGGCAGCACTGCAATGGGCGGAAAACGCCCAATACCCGGTGGTGTTTAAACTGAAGGGAGGCGCCGCCTCGGCCAACGTGGCGCTGATACGAACTAAAAAACAGGCCGGCCAGTACATCCGCATGATGTTTGGCCGGGGAGTGCACTCCGGCACCTTTGCCGGGCCGGGTTCGCTGCGTTCGGGGTTCAAACTGGTTCAGAACCGTTTAAAACACCAGGGGGTCATGCTGAAACGACGCCTCAAAGGAGAGGATCCCGACCCCTACTACCAGATTCATAAAAACTACGTCTACTTCCAGAAATTTCTTCCCCGGAACGACTTCGACACCCGGGTAACGGTAATTGGCCACCGGGCATTTGCCTTCATCCGCTATAACCGTAAGAACGATTTTCGCTCTTCGGGCTCGGGGGTTTTCGATACCAACCCTAAGGTAGTTGACCTGGAAGCCGTAAAAACGGCCTTTGAAGTTTCCCAAAAAATGAACTTCCAAAGCATGGCTTACGATTTTCTGAAAGATCCGGAGGGCCAACTGTTCTTCTGCGAAATGAGTTACACTTACGTTGATGAAGCCATATACCAGTTACCCGGCTATTGGGATCGCGACCTGAACTGGCACGAAGGACATTTCTGGCCCCACTTGTTTCACCTGCAGGACGCCCTCAACCGCCCCGACCTCACACAACCCGACCACCTTTAAACCCCTGACCTATGCGCGTACTGCACGTTATCGATAAACTGGGTATTGGAGGTAAGGAACGCCGCCTGACCGAACTGCTTAAAGCTCTCAGTCACCGCAGCGATATCCGGTGCGAACTGGTACTCCTGAAAGACGTCATTCGTTACGAAGAAGTAAAGCATCTGGGCATTCCCATTCACATTCTCAACCGGCGTATTAAGAAGGATCCGCTGGTTTTTTTCCGTATCCTGAAGCTGGCGCGAAAGTTTCAACCCGATATCATTCACAGTTGGGGATCCATGCCCTCCATTTATACCTTTCTGATCGCCAAGCTGCTGCGCGCCAGGTTTATTAATGCCATGATTACCAATGCCCGCCATAAAACCTATGGACCGGAGTGGTGGCGGGCTAAAATTACCTTTCCGTTTTCCGATGCCATTGCCAGCAACTCCTATGCCGGTTTGCGCGAATACGGCGTAAGTGGAAAGAAAGGCGTGGTACTGTACAATGGTTTTGCCTTCGATCGACTCCTGAATCTGGAAGCCCCGGAGGCCATACGGCAGGAATTTGCACTCCACACCCCCTATGTAGTGGCTATGGTCGGAGCCTTTCATCCCCGGAAAGATTATGCAACGTATATTGAAGCTGCCTTGCGTATTGTGCAACAACGCAACGATGTCAGCTTTTTAGCCGTGGGCGACGGCCCCACTCTGGAAGCCACCCGGAAAATGGTGCCGGCCAGCCTGCAGAACCGCATCCGCTTCACCGGTAACCAGTCAAAGGTAGAATCGATAGTAAACTGCATTACCCTGGGGGTGCTCACCACCAACCAGAACTTACACGAAGAAGGCATTTCCAACACCATTCTGGAATATATGGCGCTGGGCAAGCCAGTAATTGCCACCCGTGGAGGCGGCACCCCGGAAATTGTTCTCGACGAAATTACCGGATACCTGATTGAACCCAACGATGTTAATAGCTTAGAACTCCATATAAATCAGCTAATCAACGATTCCGACCTCCTTCGTCACATGGGCAAGGAAGCCCGGCTGCAAATTCAAAAAAAATTTAGCATAGACAAGATGGTAAACGACACGGTGCAACTTTATCAAAAACTGACTCCAGGCCAATGAAAAACGATCATAAAGTTAGGGTATGTATCTTCATTGGCGAACTCACTATTGGTGGCGCCGAAAAGCAGGCTGTACTGCTGGCCAGAGCCCTGAAAGACCACTACCATGTTGAATTTATAGTGCTCAAGGGTCATCTGGTTGAGAATCAGTATGCCCGTTCGCTTCAATCCGATGCCATTCCGTTTCATACCTTGCGGGGTTCCCTGCCCTGCAGGATCTGGCAACTCTATCGGCTATTCCGCAGAAACCGTTTTCAGATCGTATTCACCTACCTAGCTGCCGATATCCTCTGGGGTTCACTCGCCGGACGCCTCGCCGGTATTCCCTTTATTGTGGGAGGCATACGCAACGAGCATATCCCCTTCAAAAAACGAATCGCCCTGATTCCGATTATGAAGTATCTTCAGAATGCGGTAATTGTCAACAGCCGACAAGGGGTGGAATACCACAAAAAGTATTTCCGGAAACCTAACCATCTGAAAATCATCGAAAACTGCATCGAAGTATCGGAAGAACTTCCCGCGCGAACAGAACACCACCCCCTGAACATTCTGCAGGTGGGGCGTTTTATCTGGAAAAAAGATTACGAAACGGCCATACGCTGTATCAGTTACCTGTACCACCAACTGGGGCAAACCAACATTTGCTACCACATTGCAGGTTACGGCAGTGCCGAAACCAGCATCCGCCAATGGCTCTGCGACTACCAGATTGAACCCGTCACCCAACTGCATATCAAACCCGATTATCTGGCCGAACTGTACCGTACGGCCGACATCTACCTGAGTTCCTCTGTGGAAGAAGGCTTCCCCAACACCATCATGGAAGCGATGAGCCATGGTCTGCCCATAGTGGCCACCATAGCGGGCGATACCGCACAACTGGTCACCCCCGACAATGGTTTCCTGTCTCCCCGCAAAGACTTCGGGCAGCTGGCTGCGGCCTTGCACACCCTTTGCAACCAGTATCACCTGCGTATCCGCATGGGCAATTGCTCGTACGAAAAAATTAAAAAGCACTATACCATGGAAGCTTTCCGTGCCAAATATGAAGCATTCCTGCAAGAGCTGCTACAATCCAAAACGAATTGAGCCTTCCTGCCATGAAAAAACCCACCCTGGCCTATTTCGGCGTAAAATATTTTCCATCCAACGGAGGAGTCAGCCGCACGACCGAATACCTGATCCGCAAGCTGAAAGACAAGTACGACATTACCATCTATTGCTATAAAGACCCCCGCGCCAAAAATCTGGTGGAAGGGGTTACCACCATCGAACTGCCCGAAATCAAACTGGGCGGTTTGGGGGTATTCATCCATTTTGTGATGTGCTTTATCCACATGATGTTCTTCCGCACCTACGATGTAATTCATGTTCGTAAGATCGACTCGGCCTTCTTCCTGCCTTTGTTTGCCCTGAAATACAAACGCATACTGGCCACCTCGCATGAGTCGCCCTACGTGCGCGATAAATGGAACCGCCTGGCCAAAGCCTACTTCCTGTTTAACGAACGACGCTTTGTAAAAGCCAAAGCAAAACTCACCTGCATATCAAAACCCCTTACCGAGTATTACAAGGAAAAGTACTATGCCGATGTTTTGTATGTACCCAATGGTGTGGAGGGTTTCGACGATTACCACTTCGAGGAAGCCGAACGGCTGCTGCAAACACACCAGGTGGGCGAAAATTTTGTCTTCTTTGGTGCCCGCCGCATTATGGCTACCAAGGGTTGCCACACCCTGCTCAAAGCGCTGAAAGCCATGCAATACCAAGGTGAAGTACTCATTGCCGGCGAATTGCACCACGCTCCCGACTACATTGCAGAGCTGCGCGAGCTGGCTCGTGGCCTTAATGTAAAATTTCTGGGTTACGTGGGCAACACCCGGGTATTGCTGGCGCTGGTAAAAAAGGCCGACTTTTTCATTTTTCCCTCCGAAACCGAAGGCATGTCCATTATGCTCCTTGAGGCCACATCGACCGGAACACCGGCTATTTGCAGCAATATACCGGAAAATATCGCCATTTTTACCAACGAAGAAGTGCTCTACTTTGAAAATAAAAACTGGCAGGATTTAGCGGACAAATTCACCTGGGCCCTGGAGCACCCTCAGGAAATGCAACAACGCAGCACCCGTGCGAACAACAAATCGCGCGGGGTGTATTCCGGCGATCAGATGGTGAAGAATTACGAAGCCCTGTACGACGAGTTGCTGGCTCAAAGCTAACCGTATGAACCTTTTTGTGACCCGACATGAGCATGGCTCCTCAATGGCTACGGGTTCAGGAAGCCCTTCCACGCATTATCGAAGATCAGTACCAGAATAACCGCAAGCACGTAGTAATTGATCCGTTTAAAGTTACGAAATGAAGCCTCCGGGGGTGGTGTTCGCAGCACGGGTTGCACAAATACCCCGGTCAGCCAGCCCGATGCCATAGTGATAATCAGCAGGGATAACCAAGATTGTATTAAGCCAACCAGAAATAGCATAAACGCAACCCCTACGGTTGCCAGAACCCAGCTCAGAACGATGCCCCAAATGAGTTTGGGGGAATAGCTGTCGGCCAGCGATGGAAAACCTGCCAGACGGTAGTCGTTCCTGTAATGCATGGCCAGCAGGTAAAAGTGCGGCACCTGCCAAACCACAAAGAAAAGTGCCACCACCAAGCAATCCACCCCCGCTAAGGGGCTTCCGGAAGCCACCCAGCCGGCAATAGGAGGTATTGCACCCACCACCGATCCGGGAATAACGGCATGGGGGGTGAGGCGTTTTAAGCGGGTATACACGCCGTTGTACCACAACAACGCCAACCACCCCAGACATGCTGCCAGGGCATTTACTCCCAACCCAAGCACCAGGGTTCCTAAAAGCACCTCTGTCCCTGCCAGCAGCCAGGCTGCCTGTTTAGCCAAATGTCCGCCGGGCAACGGTCGGTTTCGCGTGCGTTCCATTTGCGCATCGCTGCGAATCTCCTGCAGGTGATTGAGCACCGAAGCTCCGCAGGCCATTAAAAAGATACCGACCGTTACTTTCAGCCATCCCCCGTCCAGGTGTCCCTTCCCAAGCACATAGCCGGTAATGGTGGTCAGGCTTACCACCAGGGTAATTCGCACCTTGCTCAGTTCCAGTACACTTTGTATTTTATTCATCGGTTTCAGAATCAGAGACCCGTTTTTGTGGTTTCAACCTCCAAAAAAGAAGGCCTGCCAAAATCAGTACAAAAGGCCAAAACAGCCAGTAGATCGGGTCAATCGGTTTTCGCGGCAGATACGCTGCTAGCTGCACTATTTTTTCTTTTTCAAAGTGCCTGACCATGAAGCAGAACGCTTCAGAAGTGGTTCAGGAAGCCTTCGTTGAAGATATACCCCCGTTGGGTAGTTGAGCCCCCAGGTATTCCTACACACCAAAAGGAATTTGGTTTCTCAAAACCTTCAGCAAAGGTATCAGAGCCTGGAGTAAAATCCAGTCTGCCCTATTCACCGGAAGTATTTTGGAGCAGCTTGCGCAAACGAAGCTGATTGAAGACTGCCAAAGCCGAAAGCAGCGCCACTGACCCAACCGAATAGTACACCACCGGTGGTACCGGCAGCGGGTCGCCAGCAGCATACGAGTGCAAGCCCGACAAATAGTAATTCACCCCAAAATAGGTCATGATCACCGAACCAAAACTCACCAGCGCACTTATTGTGAAGAGCAAACGCCCCTGCAATCCGAGCACCATACGCAGGTGCAACACCACAGCATATACCAGAACCGTTACCAGTGCCCAGGTTTCCTTAGGATCCCAACCCCAGTAACGACCCCAGGATTCGTTGGCCCAAATTCCGCCCAGAAACGTACCAATACCCAACAGGTACAAACCAGCAATCAGGGTCATTTCAATCACATGCTGTATCTGAAGTATTTTTGCATCGATGCGCACGCGGTTCGAGACCGTTTGAAAGATTAACAGCAACAGGTTGATGGCCGCCAACAGAGCACCCAGTCCTAAAAAACCGTAACTGGCAGTAATAACCGCCACATGCACCACCAACCAATACGATTGCAATACGGGTACCAGGTTGGTAATTTGCGGATCCATCCAGCTGAGGTGAGCCGTTTGCAGGATTAGTGCCCCCAAAACGGCCGTGGAACTTAACGCCACATCCGATTTCCGATAGAACAGGATACCGGCAAGCACCGTAGCCCAGGCAATAAAAGTTAAGGCTTCGTAGCCATTGCTCCAGGGTGCATGCCCGGCCACATACCAACGTAATGCCAGAGCCAGGGTATGAGCCGCAAATAGTAACCCTATGAGAAGGTAGCCTGTACGATATAAGGGTTTAAACGACCAAGATGGTATAAAAACCTGCGTAAGCTGTGCAAACAGGAGCAATAATCCAGCCAGCAGATAGATGTGGGTAATGCGGTTTAACAAATCGGCGTTATTATAAAAAGTCTCTGTTTTTAACCTTGTTGTCGGTGGTAAAACATTAGCACCGTAGGTAGTTTGAAATTTATCCAGTCCTTTAAGCAGGTTGTTGGGCAGGCTCCAGTCGCCGGTTTGCATCGAATTACGAACTTCCTGCACGTAGTAGCCCAAAAAATGTTGGGCAAACACCGAATCCTCGCCGGCAAAGGCACCCGGTGCCGAAAGCGGGGAATACCAGGTATGGGAGGAGTCGGCCGGCGAAGGAAAGAAACGAAAAACCGCTCCGGAATACACCAGGTAACAAATATTTAAACGTTCGTCGGCCCTTATCACTTCGTTATCGAACTTGCTGCGGTAAGCCGGCCTGCGGCGGTTGGCTTCTTCTACGAAGGTGCGAAGCGAATACCCGCCATACGGATCACCGTTAAAGAAATCGATAAAAGCTGCCCGCTTCCCCGAAACCCCCATAAGTTGCTGCAGTTGCCCGTGATTTAAGCGAATCATAGGTTCCAGTTGCCACCGTTCGGGATAACATAACATGCCCAACACTACTTGTTCGGGGTTTTGCCCCTGGTAGCTATCGCTTCGGCACACCTTGCGCAAGACCTCAGAGGCCAGGGTATTCACCGGTTCAATGCGCCCGCCGTTATCCTGCACGCGCAAGGCACCAAAAACTTTTGCATGAGCCCGGGGAATCACCGGCAGCGAATCGCCGGTTTGTGCTTTCAGCCCGGGTGCCACCAACAACACAAAGCTCAAAACTACTGTTTGTGAGATGCCCTTATTGATACCACTGTCTTTTAACAGCTGAACAAAACGACTGTTACGGTTCAACAGACTCCAGAGCATGCCCAAGCCCATAAGCAGATAACCCAGATAAGTAATAAAAGTGCCCCATCCATCGCGGTTAACAGTCAGTATAGTGCCCTGTTCATCACCATCGTAGGACGACTGGTAAAAACGGTAGCCTCCATATTTCAGCGTGTGGTTCATGTAGATGCGTTCTTCCCGGTTCACCTGCTGCAGGGAGTCTATAAGCTGTACCCGGCTTTCGAACCACGAAGGACTGTTCGAACCCGGATAGCGCTTTAGAATAAAGTCGTTTAGATGCAGCGCAAACGGGAGCCGGCGAGGGATGGAGCCGTAGCGCAATTTTAGTTCGGTGCCCTTGAAGTTAACAAGCGTGGCTTCGCCCTGCTGGCCGCGGCGTCCAAAAAGGGTTACCGGATAACTCACCCCCTGACTGGTAAGGCTTAGTTGCAGGGCATACCGGCCTTCGGCGTCCTGTTGCGAAACCGGAAGTGCGCCCACAATAGCCTCCGGAAGATACTGTTTAACCACCAGCGCCTGCCCCTGCAAGGAATATACCGCAGCCGGTAACAACTCGTGCACCTCTCCTGCTGCCAGATGAGTTTCCTGCTCACTGCCCATAACCAGTCGCGAAATCTCAAAAGGTGCTTTACTCTGCAAATGGCCGCCGATTTCAAACAGATAGACGAAACGCCCCTCGTTGGTATCTGCCGGATTTTCGATATACTTCAAGGTAAAGCAATCGCTTTGGAACCTATCCCCCGGCTGCAAGAGTACGTCCTGGCGCCCGTTCTTGCCGGTGGTTATCAGGTGTACCCAGGGACTTCCCTGGTGGTCGGGGAGCAACTCCCGTTGCGCATTGGGCAGGTAGCTGTCGAGTTTTATGCGATACGCCTGACCGTTGGCATGAAAGCGGCGCGAAAAACGATTGGCCGAGGCCGGTGCCAGCATCAATGGATATCGGGCAACAACTCCACTTGCAGGTTCAACGGCTTCCACTTCAAGGTAACTTTCTGTCGACAGCCACTGCGCCGTGGTTTGCCCTTCACGAATGGCCATGCTGCCTTCGGAACCAAAGTACCGGGTAATACCGGCACCTAAAATGATAAGTACAAAAGCCAGGTGAAAGAGAAGCAGGCTCAGCTTAGTCCTTGAATACATGTTATACCGAAACGTCAGCCCAATGAGATTGAGACAGCCCAGCAGTAATATACCTTCGAACCAATGCGACTGGTATACCAGTTTTCGTGCCGATTCGGTTCCAAAATCGTTTTCGATGAAAGTAGCCCAGCCAATGACCAGTCCGAACAGCGCCAGTAAAAGCAGCGAAAGTTTTGGGGAGCTTAAAAGTGATGCGAATTTCTTCATGTAGATGGTTTTTTCCGTACCCTGAGCAGCTCATGCAAGAAAACCCGTTAAAGCCGGAATTTGCCTTATTCACCTGGTCATTCCCCGAAAGAAGATATTTCGCTTACGGCGAGTTACAATCTCTCCGGTGAAGGAGAATGAGCGGGTTTGGGTTGAATGTTTTTTTCCTGCAGCTACTTGGTAAGCAAAGATATCAAAATAATGGTCGCTTGTACTTTGCATGGTATTGGCCTCTGCCTTACTTAGGGTAGCTTTCCAACACCTGATCCAGTTTCTTTACTTTGGGGGTAATAACGTAGGTACAGTAGGGTTTTGTGCGATTGGAATTGTAATAGTTGTCGTGGTAAGCTTCGGCCGGATAGAAGGTATCGTAGGGTGTTATCTCGGTTACAACCGGACGCTCCCACACCCCGGCTGCATTCAGGCTGTCTTTCATGGCCAGGGCGGTTCGTTTCTGAGCCTCGGTATGGTAAAAAATGACCGACCGGTACTGGGTGCCTACATCGTTTCCCTGTTGATTGAGCGTAGTGGGGTCGTGAGTTTTCCAGAAGATATCCAATAAGCGGGCATAGCTGATCACGCCAGGGTCAAATACAATCTGGCACACCTCTGCATGGCCGGTTTTCCCGGTACACACCTCTTGGTACGACGGGTTTTTTACCTGTCCCCCGGAGTACCCCGATTTTACCTCCAACACACCTTCAACGCGTTGAAAAATGGCCTCGACACACCAAAAGCATCCGGCACCCAGTGTAGCCAACTCCTGTTGGGCAGTTTGTGAATGGATATTCATAGTTTGTGCATTTACGGTTTCCTGAAAAAGAAAAATAACCACCAGGATGCCAATTACACCCCGCGCTGGTCGTATGGTCGTATATGTATTTTTTTCTTTCATGGTGATTAAAATTTGAAGGAGTTGCGGAATGCGATAAAACCAAATACCCTCGCTGATCCTTAAGCCAATAGCAAATAGAATGCAATCGTTCACAACAAAACACTCCGGTTCTCCTCTGTCGGAATTAGACAGTGGCTCCCCAATGTAAGTGGTCTTTCATCCACTTCATAGAAAAAACAATTACGGAAGCTAAAAGTTTCCTCACCAGGGTTTCTCTGACACGATCCCCCCCAAAAAAAACGCGCATGACCTTTTAGAACATGCGCGTTTGGTATGATCGAAGGTGGTTTACTCCTTCTTTGAACTTTCGGGGTAAAGTACCACTTGCAGGTAGTTGCTGCTGTCGAAGTATTTTCGGGCTACCCGCTGCAGCTCCTCACTGCTTATCTTATCAATATATTCCGAGTTGGTAATGTGGCTCAGATCAGTTCCCAGTTCCACCGCTTCCTGCATTTCGTTTAACCAGTAACTGTTTTTTTCCAGTTCGGTTTCAAGTACGCGTTTGCGGGTTTTAATCGCCTTCTGAATGTATTTATCTTCCACTCCGTGGTTCTGAATGCGCACCAATTCGCCAATTGCTGTACTTACCAGACTGTCCACATTCTCCGGGGCACAGGGAATTACCATTTGCAGGCTGGCTCTTTCGTAGGGCGACTTCGACAAGGTAACCGTAGCCTGCGAGGTGTACACTCCGCTCATCTCCTCGCGCAACACATCCACAAAACGGAAACGCAGAATATCGGCTATCACTCCTACCATAAAGGCATCGTAGGCATTCCATGGGGCTTCCTTTTCAAAATAGATGAGTGCCAGGCTTTTGGGGTCGTTGCCTCTGTAAATATTCCGGGTCACTTTTCCGGCAGGCGGACGTATTCCCAGATCGACTGCCTGTTCTCCCACCGTACCCTTTGGCAAGCTGGCAATATACAGCTCCAACAAGGGTTTTATGGAATCCACATCAAACGATCCCACCAGTGCGAAAGTAAAATCGCCGGCATCGTTGAAGCGATCCTGGTAGATGCGCATGGCGGTTTCGAAGTTCACCTTTTCCCAATCTTCGGGCAGCGGCAGGTAGTTGCCTCGAGGATGGTTCTGGGCTTTGATCCGGTGATACTGATCGATGAAGTAGTTCTGCGGCTCCTTCGCCTGATTCTCAAACAAGCTTTTTTGTTTGGCAATATACGACTCGAAAGCCTCCTGATCGATGCGGGGCTGGGTCATATACAGGTACATCAACTGAAACAGGTCTTCCAGGTCGCTGGTTTTACAGCTGCCTCGTAACTGTTCGCTGGTTTGGCCAATGGTGGGTTTCACCGAAACACTCTTTCCGGCCAGCACTTTCGCCAGGTCGCTGTTCGAGAAGTTGGCTACTCCACTTTCCTCCACAATACCATCGGCATGAAGTGCCGAAAAATAAACACTGTCGGGATAGAGCGATTGCCCTCCCTGACTGAAAGCACTCAGGAGCACCTGATCGTTCTTAAACCGGGTTGGTTTGAGAAGAACACGGGCTCCGTTGGATAATTTCAACTCGTATACGTCGATGCCATCCAGGTGCTCTTCGGACAGAATACGGCCCGGTGCCGGAAGCTGCTGCAAGAGTTCGGTGGCAATTACCTTCTCGTGGTAGCCTGCCACCGTATGGGAGGAAATGGAGTCGGAAAGTGCCAAAACCTCCTCTTGGGTCGGGAAAGCGTCCCGGCCGCTTTCCGGCCCTCCAATAATCACCACCCGGTTACCGTCGGTAATTAACTCGTCGGCCAAAGCATTGATCTCAGCGAGGGTAATCGTATTGAGGTATTTTTTTACAAACTCGTATTCAAACTCAATACCGGGAATGGGTTCGTCCGATAGAAAATTGCGCTTATATTCATCGGCCCATACCGCCGATTCGGTTTTGTCCCGCTCGTTGTACTGGTTTTCGTACTGCTTCATCAGGTCGCGCTTGTAGCGATCCAGTTCGGCCTGGGTGAAGCCATTCTGATTGACCCGCTCCATCTCGAGTAGTAAGGTACGCAATCCGCGTTCTACGCCCGTTTCCGAAACCAGGGCAAAGCCCAGAAATACGTCCATATTGCGGGCACCTATTCCGGTGTACACAAAATTGGATGCCACAAATGGAGGATTCTTGCTCTCGGTGAGTTCGTCTACCCTGCGGCTCAGCATGCCGGTTACCAAATGCCTGCGCAGCATTTGCAAATAATCGGCATACATGGTTTCCGCTTGTGCCCGATGCTTGTTCAACACGTAAATAAAAGTATAGGGAGCTTCCTTATCGGTTACCAGACAGGTGAAGGTACTGTCGTTCCGGGGAACATCAAAGTTCTCGCGTTCCCGAACCACTTCCGGTTCTTTAAACGCCTGGAATTGTTCTTTGATTTGTTGCTCGGCATAATCGGGGTCAATATCACCCACTACCACCAGAGCCATCAGGTCGGGCCGGTACCAGTCGCGATAGAACCTGCGCAAAGTTTCGTGCTGGCAACCTTCAATAACTTCTTTCAAACCTATGGGCAGCCGCTCGGCGTGTTTTGCCCCTTTAAAAAGTACCGGAAAATATTGGTCGGACATACGCTGCGAGTAACCTTGTCCCAACCTCCATTCTTCCACAATAACTCCGCGTTCCTTATCTATCTCATCGTTGGCAAAGGTTACCCCGTTGGCCCAATCCTTCATCACCACAAAGCCCTGCCCGAGCAACTGCAAAGAGTCGGAAGGAATGGTAAGCATGTAAACCGTTTCCTCAAACGAAGTATAGGCATTGAGTTCGGCACCAAAGCGAATCCCGATGGATTCCAGGTAGTCCTTCAGGTCGTTCTTCGCAAAATGCTCGGTTCCATTAAAGCACATGTGCTCCACGAAATGGGCCAATCCGCGCTGATCCTCATCCTCCAATACCGACCCGGCATTGACTACCAGACGCATTTCCACACGCTTTTCGGGTTTGTGATTGGCCCGGATGTAGTAGGTAAAGCCATTGTCCAGTTTTCCGATCCGCACTTTCTCATCAACGGGCAGCGGAGTGTCGGATAAATTTTGTTGTGCATACAGTGCCAGGCTAAGCGTGCCAACCAAGGCTAACAGCACGGTTCTAAAAAGTGTAGGTTTCATCTGAAAATGAAAAGTTAAGTTATAGTTATCCATTCAATAACCAGGTGCGGGCGGCTTCGACCTGATGAAATACCGCTACCTGAGTGGTGGATCCTTGAAATTTATTTTGCAACATACCGGAGTATGCACTGGCAAAGATAGTATCTTCTGTTACCAGGGCAAGCCGTTGCAGCTTTTCCTGACGGATCACCTTTTGAATCTGGTCGTTGAGCCAGCGGGCATCCTCAATTTTTACCAATCCCTCACGGCGAATGTCAGACAACATCAGGTGTACCGGGCGCTGGTTCCAGAAGTTGAGCAAAGCTGTAAACAGTTTTCGATACTCATCGGGTTCCATTTCTTTTCTCCATTCCACTAACACCAGCCGATCATCGGACTGATAGGTACACTCTACATAGGACGAGCTGTATATAGTTTCTTCCATGAAAAATATTTTTAAACTGTTCCGGCTAAAATACAATAACCGTTATACTTTCGTCACCTATCCATCTGCAAAATAGTGCTTGATTTCTGTAAATATCCTTTGCGCTCACGCTCAAATAGGGGATTTTCTGAATTCAGACCGCCGGGAGCAGGTTGCAAGCCGAAGAATCTGGGCATGATCGAAGGCCAGTTCCGGAAGTTCCTCCAACGGAAACCAGCGCACCTCCGCAGCATCATCGGCAGCACAGGCATCCTGCCAGGTCTCCATCCAACCGGTAAATATCACCGAAACGGTCCATCCACGGGGGTCGCGCCCCGGTTGGGTTGCGGTAAAAAACTGCTCTAAGGGGATTCCCTGCAAGCCGGTTTCTTCGGCCAGTTCGCGAGCCACGGCCAGTTCGGCACTTTCCCCTTCGTCGACAAAACCGCCGGGAAATGCCCAACAATTCCTAAATGGATCATGAGCCCGCCGTATTAACAATACTTCGGTGCATTGTGCCTGACGCCTGAATACAACAGCATCAACTGTTAACGCCGGACGCGGATAGTCGTAGGTATAGGAAACCATTCCAAATAAAATTTTGGGTTTGTGCCTGCAATATTGGCAAAAAAAGCCATCTTTGGGCGTTGTTTATCCAAAAATACATAGCACGTTGTAAAGCTTCCTGCCCGCCACTCAATTGAGGCGGAGCCAGGCTTTGCTTGCCGGCAGGATGCTGTGGATCGTGAGTATTCCCATGATCCCCTGGCCGGCACAAGTTGCTAGTTACAATCCCAAACTTAACCCATATACAAGGCTCGGTTGATTTGCCGTTGGCTCCGCCGCAACCTTTTCTCTGGTACATTCCCGTTAATTCATTTTGAAGGATGAACCATCCACTCGATCGGGTTCCGGACCCGGTAAGAATCACCCTGTGGATGCTTCATGAAATAATTTAATCAAATAGAGCACATGAAACCATTACATAAAATTGCACTTTTGGGAGCCACCGGCAAAGCCGGAAGCTGCCTGCTGAAACACCTGCTCACCCGCCAGATTCCCTGTCGGGTACTCGTACGGAATCCGGAAAGTTCGCTTCCGGCACATCCCTTGTTGGAGATAATCTACGGCAATGCACTCGATGAGGAGGCAGTGAACCGGCTACTCGAAGGTTGTTCCGCCGTGGTAAGTGCCCTTGGGACCCGAAAAGGCGAACCGCCGGTACAGTTGGCTGCAACCCGCCATATTATACGGGGCATGGTAACTCACGGTATTACAAGGTTTGTAGGGGTAACCGGCACCACGCTTAACGTTCCGGGCGACCGCAAGCCGTTTCGTTCACGGTGCATAGATATGCTGTTGCGTGGTATATTTGGCCCGGTACTCCGCGATAAACAGGAAGCCTTTGAGTTGCTCCGGGCAAGCCGGCTGAATTGGACCCTGGTTCGGATTCCTTTTCTGAAAACGGGAGAAGAAAGTGCCCCCGTAAAATGCAGCTCTGACCATAGCCCGGGACCCTCCATTCATGCCAACGATTTGGCAAACTTTATTCTTCAACAGTTGAACGATCCGCACTTTTATGGCTCCGCTCCCTTTATTGCAAATTAGTGCTTTACGGAATCTGTATTTTCATACTTTCCGGGTGAATCCTAGTGGCAAAGCCTTAACTATTCGCTGGAAATATACAACGTAATAGCAGCTATGAACAAGTATGCAGTACGGGAAAACTAACGTAAAACCGGGTTCTCTTCTGTGTGCGAATATGTACTTTTGCGACGAGATCTCTATCTCGTCGCAATTTTCATGACTCAGGCTTCAAATTTCGACGGATTAGTTCAGCTCCCCGTTGTCTATTTCCACATTAAACTGTAAGGGAGGCAGGTATTTCGATATTTCTTTGGTAAAGTACTGACTCTCTATCTGGGTATAACAAATCATGTACTGGTATTGCATTTCCTCCGGATCGAAACAAAACTGTTTGGATTCTGCATCGCGAAAGTACGGAACCAGATAAGTAGACCCCATTTTGACGGTCTTGCCAATCTTTGCCAAGCGGTTAACGCGGATGTATTCGGCCAGTTTATGATCGGCATCAATAATGGCTTCCCCCTGCTTGACATTGTCGAATCGGGCCGCAGGTTTAAAATAGCCTACCACCAGAATGGAATTCTGCCACTTGTACACTCCTTCTCTGTTCAAGGTATCAAAACGGGCAATTACCGATTGCCCACCCAGAGTTTCCAGTGAAGCGTTGTTGCCAATACGGGCGTAATAATCGGATATTGAGGTATTCACCACATTGAGCTGCATGGCAAAATAGGCCGAATCGAGCACCGACTTGGAATTACAGGCATAGTTCATGCACTGGCGAACCAGCTCTCCAGCCTGATGGATTAGCTCCACACTGTCCGATTCTACCAACGGGGTGAATTGCTTCTTAAAATAGGCATCTGTATGGGTGAGACGCCGCAGATCGTAATCGGTGCTAAAATCGAACCAGTAGGCCTGTGCCATCTGATCGTATTTACGCAGGTAACGGGTCACCTCGTCCAGTTGTTTCTCGGCAGCATATTTTTGGGCCAGCCGGGTCATGCGCAAGGCGCGTTGCAAGGAATATTCATCGTTTTGCTGCAAGAAGCGATAAAACTCCCTGCGGAAGTTTTTTTCCTTTTCGAATAATTTCTGATACCGTTGTTGCTGCAATTTTAACTCTTTGGCAATCTCGGTACGGTAAGGTTGATAATAGTTTATGGCCGTTTCATCCTTTCGCTTTTGAGCCGCCAGCAGACGCGTTTCAACCAGGTTCGCCGCCTCGTCGAGGTCTTCATCGAAACGGTAGCGTTCGTAGTAACTTAAAAACAGGGTGAAATCGAGTTCCTGTTTCTGGAAAAAATACTGGGGCGAACGAGTTTGAGCCAACCGGGGAATTTCTTTTTCCAGCTGGGTAATACGATGGTTCAGGCTGTCCAGCATCTGTCGGGTAGCAGGATCCATATAGGACTCCTGCCCGGATACCGCCCTGAAAATCAGCACCACAGCCACCATAGCTACCGCTATCCTGCCCCACTTTTGCATCCAATTCAGATTTACCTATATCTACGCAGCAAGGTAAAATTAATGGATCGGCTCTTGGAAATTTATCTCATTTCATTGGGTGAGAAATATCATTATGAGCCCCACCCGGGTGCCCTTCCGGAGTTATTGGCGATCCAGAGCAAGCCGGCATTGGTTCAGGAGTTCCAAAAGCTTTTGTTCAATCGTTTGGTATTGGTTAGCGGCCAGCCAGGCCGGTTTCACCACTCCGGCACCAAAGGCGATACCATCGGCTCCGTTTTGCATATAGTCCGAAACGTTTTGCTCGTTGACCCCACCTACGGCCAGGATTTTAACGGTCTCAAACGGACCTTTTAACGCCTTGATATAGCCGGGGCCAAAGGCGCCTGCCGGAAATAATTTTACCGTTGAGGCTCCCAAATCAAGTGCCCGATGCAATTCGGTAGGGGTCAAAATCCCCGGAAAAACCGGTATATGGTTCTGTACACAGCTGGTAATCACTTCGTCCTTAACTGAAGGGGTCACAATGAAGCGGGCTCCCGCCTCTAAAGCCTGGTCGAGATCTTCTCTGGAAAGCACCGTGCCGGCTCCAACCAGAAGCTGTCCCTGCCCGGCAGCAGCCATTTGTTGTATCAGTCTTGAAGCGCCGGGGGTGTTCATAGTGATTTCAATATATTTTGTACCGGTCCGCCGAAACACTTCGGCCAGAGGAGTTACATCTTTCTCGGTAATACCGCGCAGGATACCTACTACCGGCAATTCATCTTTCGTGAACATACTATGTTTATTTGGGTTATAGTTCTAAATTTGCGACACAAAAATAGGAATTCTGCTCCATGCCGGATACACAAGTATCCAAAACCTGAAAAATTCCGGATGAGTCCGACCAACACAGACCTTGACAGGATAATACGGATGGAACAGCAAACCACTAATTAGCAAGTACTGACGAATGAAAATTCGCATCAAACGATTGAACCAGGCCTGCCACATGGAGGCCGTCAACGACGAGGGCAATACCATACAGATTGACGGTGCCCCGCAGGTGGGTGGCGAGAACAAAGGTTTTCGTCCCATGCAACTCCTGGCAGCCGGTGCCGGCAGTTGCAGCGCCATCGACATTATCAGCATCCTGGAAAAGCAACGTCAACCCCTCCGCGATATTCAGGTTGAAATAGATGCCCAACGGGAAGAAGGTAAAATCCCCAGTCTATTCAGCAAAATTCATCTACACTATATTCTCAGCGGCACTTTGGTGCCCGCTAAGGTCGAAAAGGCCATTGCCCTTTCCGTAAACCAATACTGCTCGGTATTAAAAACACTTGAAAAAACTGCAACCATCAGCTACAGCTACGAGATACAACCATAGCTGTTCAGCATGGTTGCGTTAGAATATCCCTAAAAACAAAAAAAAAACTCCTGAATCCTGCCGTAAAACCCGGTTAAACATCCAAGAATAAAGGCAAAAAAGCTTCAGGAACCATTCAAAAACAGGTATAACGATGAAAAACAGCAAACATTTCGAAACCAATGCCATACGAACCCAGGTGGCACGCTCTGAACAACGCGAACACAGTGCACCCATTTACGCCACTTCGAGTTTTGTTTTCGATAGTGCCGAACATGCCCGTGCCGCCTTTGCCGAGGAAGTGGAAGCCAACATCTATTCGCGTTTTTCAAACCCCAACACCGATGAGTTCATTGAAAAACTCTGCCTGCTCGAGGGGGCAGAGGATGGTGTGGCAACGGCCACCGGAATGTCAGCCATATTCCTGGCACTCAGCTCGCATCTGCGGGCAGGGGACCATATCGTTTCATCGGGCAACCTTTTTGGCACCACCCTGCAGGTTATGAACAACCTGCTGTCGCGATGGGGTATCAGCCATACACTGGTGGCCATTGACGATAATGAGGAATGGGAAGAAGCCATTATGCCTAACACCCGGTTGCTGTTTACCGAAACACCTTCGAACCCGGGACTCGATCTATGCGATCTGCAATTTGTTGGCAAACTGGCTAAAGAAAACAACTGTCTATTTGTGGTAGATAATACCTTTGCCACCCCCTACCTGCAAAATCCGCTACAATATGGAGCCCACCTGGTATGCCACTCAGCGACCAAATTTATCGATGGTCAGGGACGTACCCTGGGCGGGGCTGTAGTTGGTTCCAAGTCGGTTATGAAAGAAGTACGCACCATGGCTCGCCAAACAGGGCCCTCGCTGTCGCCTTTTAACGCCTGGATCCTTTCAAAAAGTCTTGAAACCCTGGCCGTTCGGATGGACAGACATTGTGAAAATGCTCTGAAACTGGCCATCCACTTGCAGAATCATCCCAAGGTGAAAGAGGTAAAATATCCTTTTCTGAGTGACCATCCCCAATTGGAACTGGCTCAAAAACAAATGCGTATGGGCGGAGGCCTGGTAACTCTGGAGTTATCGGGAGGATTGGAGCGCTGCAAGAAATTCATCGACCACCTGCAACTGCTCTCCTGCACCTCGAACCTGGGCGATACCCGTACTACGGTAACGCACCCGGCTACCACTACCCTGGCCAAACAAACCCGCGAGGAACAGGAAGAAGTTGGGGTAACGGAAGGCTCCATTCGTATTTCGGTGGGACTGGAACATATCGACGATATTATTGCCGATTTGGAACAAGCCCTGGAGAAGAGTGAGCGGGTCTAAAGGCAAATGGTATTACTGATAAGTGGCACCCTCTCCATGGTTTGGGAATGTACCTTGGCAGCAGTCGGGTACATTCCGTAAAGCCAAGCTCTGTATCACCCGTCAAACCCTGGTAAATACTATTTTGGTTATGCACCGGCTGGAATCCTGCCAAAAACCATCGAAACCCACTTGGCATTATTGAATTTCGAATCCGTTACTTATTCCTCGAAATTATCAGAACCTAATTCTGTGGGTGTGTATTTGAATATTAGGAGTTCATGACTACCCGTTATATGCCACACAACGAGTTGCTTTACGCCTCGCCCTGGATTGGAAATACTCTGTTTTTAAGTCGTTCCATATCGTTTTTTAAAGTAGCAACCGTTCTAAGCAGTTCATCTTGCGGCAAGGAGGGTTCGGGTAGTTCTTCACTGATAAAATGCACGAACTTCCATATTTCTTTTACCTCGGCAATGGGTACACTGTAAGGATCGTATAACGGATTTAACGAATAGAGCCGTAATACCCCTTCCTCCTGAATGAGGTTTTCTACCACTTTAAAAACAATACCATCGTCGAGGGTAAATACAATGTATGCCTGCCCGGAAATAATCAGGTTCCAGTCCTGGAGGTATTCGGCGGTAACCCACGACTTGTCCGGTATTGGCAGCATGGAGTCGCCACTTAACTGAAAGGTGCGGTATTTTTTCTGCTTGGACAAAAAGGGTAGCTGAAAGCGGGGCAGCTGGCTCATGTATTCCGGATCGGCAAAACCGGTAGCATAGCCTGCCTTGGCTTTCTCGGTGACCAGTTCAATATTTTCGTCGTTATTGGAATTGATGGTGGTGGCCAGCACCCGCAGGCGGCCTCCCTTGATGAATACATCTTCGCCCTGCTCCAATTGGCGCAACTGCAACTCCGAGAGCTTCGACAGTTCAATATTCAGCAGGGTGTCTATGGCAATGTTGTAAAATTTCGAGAAGGTAATCAGAGCAGTTACCGTAGGCTGGCTCACTTCATTTTCCACCCCGCTCAGGGTAGGCCGTTTCATGCCCAGCTGTTCAGCCAGTTCATCCTGGGTGATCCCTTTGCGCTTGCGAAGAAATTTAATGTTGCTGCTGAAATAGGTTTTCATACAATTCCGGTTAGGCTATCAAATGAATGACAAGTATACAAATTGATTATGATATTGGCAATTAATTTATTATTAAATAATCTATTTTACAATAGACTGTCTGCACTTAAGCCACTCCATCGTTGCTTCCCGCTGCACTTACAGCGATTTACCGCCACAGTATAGCATCATGTATCCAGCTTTGCTTTGTGAATTATGCCAGCTAAACATTCCAACTCTTTTCACTTTTATCGGATCCGTCAAACGGTTTACGTCAATTAGTTTACCTTTACCAAAACTAAAACAAGCACTATGAATCAGTACCAATCCGAATTCAACATGCGTAAAGTAAAAACTTACCTTCTCATAGGAGGTTCAGTTATCATCCTCTTGCTTTTTATCCGTAGCACCTTTGTCATTCTGCAACCTACCGAGCGAGGTGTGGTATTCCGGAAATATTCCAGCGGGCTCGATGTAACTCAGGTACACACCGAAGGGCTGAACATTATTGCTCCCTGGAACGATATGATTGTATTCGACATTATGGAACAACAAATTGAAGAAACCATGGACGTGCTTTCGCAGGATGGTTTGGCCATTAGCATGGACGTTTCGTTGCGCTACAGGCCGAAACCTGCTGAAATTGGCCATTTGTACCAAGCCTTTCGCAAAGATTATGTAAACAATCTGATACGTCCGGAATTGCGGTCGGCGGTTCGAAGAATCATTGGACAGTACACTCCCGAAGAGCTCTATGCCACCAAACGTCAGGAAATTGAAACCCGTATCGAAATGAATACCCGCACGATACTTGACACCAATCATGTGGAGCTAAAGGCGCTGTTGTTCCGTTCGATCAAGCTTCCGGTATCCATTCAAAAATCCATTGAAGACAAGCTCACTGCCGAACAGGAAGCCCAAAAGTACAAGTACCTCATTGAAAAGGAAAAACAGGAAGCCGAACGTCGCCGGATCGATGCCGAAGGCAAAGCGGCTGCCAACCGCATACTCAATGCCAGCCTGACGCCCAATATTCTGAAGGAAAAAGGAATTGTGGCCACCGAAGAACTGGCCAAATCGTCAAATGCCAAAGTAGTACTTATTGGCAGCAGCAAGGATGGCCTGCCCATTATTCTGGGAGATAATTAACGGCAGGCTTGTTTATCCAGCAGCAAGTTTCGCAATAACTGCAGAATTCATCGGATAAGCACCCTGCTTGAATGTTCGATCCGATGAATTCTGTAACAAAATTAGCCCTAGCGGGTTCCCCATAAAATATACATCAAAGTATTCCTCATACCCATCCACATCGCCACCCTACCAGCATAAGGCATAAAAAAGAGATTTACACGAATAACGTGCGCTATTTCAGAATAAGATTTTTTATTTTCATGCGAAACTGCGCGAATTCCACTATGGCAAATGTAAAATAAACTTTGTTTCTTTACCGATGAACGACCAATTTCATGCCTAAAACCGCTGTCATACTCATTTTTCTCATCTTCCTCAGTGGCAGGACTCTCCCCAATGAGTCCTACCAAAAGGTCGACAGCCTGGAGAACGAATTAAAAAAACCTCTGAACGACAGCCTGAAACTGGTAACCTACTATCGATTAAGCACAGAATTATTTAACAGCGACCTGAACCGGGCTTTCGAATATGCGGTTCAAATACGAAAGCTGGCCGAAGAAACCGGCAACCGATACTACCGGATCCAGGGTTTGTTGTTACAATGCGATTTTTACACCCATATCGGCGATTATAATACAGCATTCGAACTGGCCTACGAAGCCCTTGATATTGCCCAGGGCTACAGTAAACTAACCGCCGACTCACATAACCGTATTGCCATTATCCATGCCAAGCTGGGGAACAACCTTCAATCGCTCAACCACAACCGTATTTCATTTCAAATTAGCAGCAAACGGGGCGATTCGGCCGCCATTATGCTCGACTTGCATAATATGGGAACCGATTACAACGAACTGGGAAAATACGATTCGGCCTTGTATATCTTGCGTTTGACCAATGCTTACGAAATTCGGAATCAGGGTCACCCCGACCCCTACTCTCTAACGAATCTGGGAAATACCTTCCTGGCACTTCACCTATTGGATTCGGCATTGTATTACCATCAACATGCCTATCAGCTCGATCAGGAATGTGGCAATACCTTCGAAACCTGCCTGGACGAACTGGCCCTGGCCGAGACCTATCTGAAATACGGCGATTATGAAAATGCCAAACGCTTTGCATTCAAGGCTAAAGAAGGAATGGATCGCTACAGTGCACATATCGATATGTCGGAAACCTACGAAATACTGTGCCGTATTTTTGAAAAAGAAGGAAACTACCAGGAAGCATTTAGCTACTCACAACTTTACAACACCCTGCGCGACAGCCTGTATCAACAGGGAAAAGCGTCTTTGATACTGGGTCTTGAAACCAAGCACCGGGTGAAGGAACAGGCAGCCAAACTAAAGCTGCTTACCCGTCAAAAGAAACTCTTCCTGATCCTGACCCTCATCAGCGCGTTATTTCTGGTAAGCATGGTAGTTATGGTAGTAATCATTTATCGCCGCCAAACCCAATACCGGGCACTTCTTACCGAACTGCAAAATGCCAACAGCTCCAAAGAACGCCTGCTATCCATTATCAGTCACGACCTGCGCGGATCCGTTGGCGGCCTGCGTACCGCCTCCAAAGCCATTGCCGAAAATCTAACCGATCCCGAGAGCAGTATCGAACTCATGAGCAGCTTTTTCCCCGTGGCCGATTCGATTTACGACCTGCTGGAAAACCTGCTGATATGGGCAAAATGCAATAAGGAAGACATACGTCCGGTATTTGAGGAACTCAACATCCGGGAACTGGTTTCCAAGTCGGTGGAACACACCGTCCATATTGCTCAGGCAAAATCTATTGAACTGATCAATAACACCCTCGATGTTTTTGTGTATACCGATCGTAATATGCTTCTTTCAGTCATTCGCAACCTGCTGAGCAATGCCATTAAATTCTCCCATGCCCGAAGCCGTGTTACCATCAACCAGGAAATTACCAACGACGAAATTATTATTGCCATATCGGACGAAGGCATTGGCATGAACGAAAAAGCCCTGGCCCGCCTGTTCGATTCCCCGGAATCGGTTCAGGCATCGGGAACGCTGGGCGAAAGGGGATCCGGACTGGGGCTGCACATTTGCAAAACCTTTCTGGACTCGCTGGGTTGTACCATTTGGGCCGAAAGCAGACCCGAGTGGGGAACTACCTTCTTTTTTACCATTCCGCTTACCAAATAAACCGAAAGTAATACACTGTGGGTTATAAAGAAATCAGTATACGCATACCCGTTCAGGCAGCGCCGGATGCTATTGAAAAGGAAATACAAGAACAGGTTCGAACGCAGGAGTTCACCTACACCATTGTACAAAAAAGCCTTGATGCCCGTAACAAGAACAGAATCAGCTGGGAGTACCGTATTGGGATCCATTCGGAAGCACTTACAACCGGCGCAGCACCAACTCCCCCCTCCCTGCCCGTTGAGCACCGGCTCCGCAAAAAGCAGGTGGTGATTGTGGGTAGCGGCCCCGCCGGTATTTTCCCTGCTCTTTATCTTTCGGAATGTGGCTATCAGGTTACCCTCATCGAACGCGGCAGCCGTGTGGAACAACGCAAACAATCGGTCGAAGCCTTTGAAGCAGGCGGAAATTTTGACCCCCGAAACAATTATGCATTTGGTGAAGGGGGTGCCGGAACCTTTTCCGATGGAAAACTCACCTCCCGCACCAAAAGCATCAAGGCCGAAAGAAACTACATCTTCCAGAAATTTGCGGAACACGGCGCTCCTTCTGAAATTATGTACATGACCCACCCTCATTTGGGAACCGACAACCTGTTCCGGATTACTCAGAACATGCGTCAAAAACTCCAGGATCAGGGCTGTACAATACTTTTCGACTGTCTGTTAGAGGATCTGCTCCTGGAGAATGGCCGGATCAAAGCCCTTAAAACCAGTGCAGGAAATGTAGAAGGCGATTATTTCGTTCTGGCTACCGGACACTCAGCCTACGAAACCTATCGAATGCTTATGAACCAAGGGGTGGCATTCCAACCAAAAAACTTTGCTATAGGCTTCCGGGCCGAACACCGGCAGGAAGTGATCAACACTGCCCAATGGGGGGTTGCCCGCCTGCCCGGCGTTAAGGCTGCCGAATACCGCTTAACTGCCGAAGTCCCCGATAGCACCCCGGTGTATTCCTTTTGTATGTGCCCGGGAGGAAAAGTAGTACCCGCAACAGCCTATGCCCACACCAACGTAGTAAACGGCATGAGCTATTATAAGCGGAACAGCCCCTGGGCCAATGCAGCCGTAGTAGCCGGCGTACAAATCGAAAAGCTGCTCCAACGCCCGGTAAACGCACTGGAAACCCTCAACTGGCTCGAACAACTGGAAGTCTCCTTTTACGAAACGGTTCGGGGTTACAAGGCGCCGGCATGTACCATTCGGGATTTCCTCAACGGAAAATCCGGCAGTGCCCTTCCCGCCTCCAGCTATCCTTTTGAACTGGTGGCGTCCAACTTCAGCGAGTTGCTCCCCAAACAGCTGCTGCTGCCACTGCAACAAGGTCTTCAGCAATTTTGCCGCAAGCTGCGCGGGTACGAAAGCGGCATTCTCCTGGGGCTCGAATCCAAAACCTCGGCACCGGTGCAGGTAGTGCGCCACCGCGAACAACTCCATGCCACTTTTGATAACCTGTTCCTGGCTGGCGAAGGCAGCGGATGGGCCGGAGGCATTACCAGTTCTGCCGCCGATGGCCTGAAGATAGCGCAACGCATACGAGCTCTTGCTGAATAGTTCCCGGCCTGTTCATTGCTTTTTAAATGAGCCGTTTCCCAATTGAAGTACTTGTTGTATATTTAATGATTGCATGCAAAATCGACCTCAACCCTTATGTCTATGCGGGAAAAGGATACACTAACCGAGTAAAAGGTTTCCTTTTTTTTATGAGAGTATGGGGTAATTGAAGACCCGGTAAAGTGATTCGAGTTTTCTTGCAGGCATCATTTTTGAGTAATCACTCTTCAATTAATAGACCTATTATGAAAAAACTTGTTTTTCTCCTTCCCCTGTGGCTATCGCTATACCCAATCCAGGCACAGGACAATGGTTGTGTAAGCGGCTCGTGCGCCAATGGCACGGGTAAGTACATTTACGAAAACGGCTACATTTACGAGGGCAACTTTAAAGACGGCCTGCGTTCGGGCCTGGGTAAATTAAGCGCCCCCAATGGCGATGTTTACGATGGGATGTGGGAGAACGACCAGTTCCATGGCCAGGGCACCTATGTTTGGTCCGATGGTTCAAAATACACCGGTGAATGGAAAAATGGTGTTCAGGATGGTTATGGAATCTTTTTTTATCCCAATGGTGACAAATACAACGGATACTTTCAGAACAACCAGTTCCACGGTAAAGGAAAATATACCTGGGTCGATGGCAGTACCCAGGAAGGCACGTATGCCAATGGAGTTTTTGTACAATAGAACAATCGGTCATCGGATGATTTGAAACCATCCGATGACCGACTATCCCTTACTTTTTCAGGATTTTATCCAAGACTTTGTCCTTATTCAGCTTTTTGGTGCAGAAGAACCAATCCTTGCACTCATCAATAGCAGCATCCTTACCCTCCATACGATCCTTAGCTACCCCGCATGAACCCGCCGGGCTGATAATCACATCGTCGCCCGGGCGCCAGTCGGCCGGTGTAGCTACATTGAATGCATCGGCAGTTTGAAGTGCCAGAAGCACGCGGTACAATTCGTCGAAGTTACGTCCCAGACTCAGTGGATAATAAATAATGGTGCGAATAATCCCTTTCGGATCAATAAAAAAAACCGCACGTACCGCTTTGGTAGTCGCCTCGTTGGGCTGGATCATGCCATAGGTTTTGGCCACGTTCATCGTAATGTCCTCAATTAAAGGGAAGTTGACTTCCACATTTTTCATTCCGCGGTATTCAATTTTTTCCTTTATTGTGCGTAGCCAGGCAATGTGGCTGTACAATCCATCAACCGAAAGGCCAACCAGCTTACAGTTCGCTTGGGCAAATTGTTCTTCCATCGAAGCAAATGTGATGAATTCCGAAGTACATACCGGCGTAAAATCGGCCGGATGGCTAAAGAGAATAACCCAGCTTCCCTTGTAGTCTGTAGGAAACTGAATGGTTCCCTGTGTGGTAACCGCTGTAAATTCGGGTGCTGCATCGCCAATACGCGGCATGCTGATGTGTTCCTGTTTGTCGTCCATAATTTTTGTGTATTAAGGCACAATAGGCAATTGCGCCAAGTTTGACCAATGCTATTAAAGTTAGTCTAATTCATTCAAACAAACCACATTGAACCCTACTCTATCCTCGTGCATGCAATCCCTGGCTGATGAGAGCGCGCTCACGGACGTCTCGAGATAAAAAACCGGGTTACCCATGATCTATTTCATGGTTCATCTTTCCAATTGAAAATTTTATTATCATGAACAACAAATTCGTAACTTACTATGAATGATATCGATATTATTTCTAATATTGCATTACGGATAATCTGAACCACGTATCAGGTTGCATGCCTGGCGGAATTTGCTAAGCAGATCCATAAAAATCCCAACCTCTGCATAGTATAGTGAATCAAATTGCTACGAACGTACAAGGGTACGTTGTGTTTGGCTTTTTGCCCCTGAATTACACAAAACTCTGGTACCATAATTATGCAAGCAACATCAACACATAAGCACAAGTTCTCAACCTCTAATTGTAGTGCAGACCAAACTATTAAAGCTCGCAGTAGTGAGTTTTTTAGTAGTATGTAACCTGTAAACCCATTTAACTATGATTAGAAACTACAACTTCTAAGCACCACAATCTGGTGAAATCAATCTCCTATTCCTTTATTCCGAAAGAGGACTGAAATCTTCACGCAGGAAAAGAGCACCATGAATTACCGCTCTGATTACCAGCAGAACTACCTTGTTTTGTTGAAAGGGATTATTGTATCTGATCCGGAACAAAACATTGCAATGCTACTTCAATAAACACTCTAATTATTTAAAACAATGAAAAAACAATTCCTTTTAAGTATGGCACTGGCCGGTTTGGCTCTTGCCACCCATGCAGCCGACTGGGATGGTATCGCCGTACCGGCAAATGCGGGTACTGGTAAAACCTGGCAATTACAATCCAATGTATCGGATGGTTTTAACTACGTGAGCAGTGGAAGCAGCCGTCCAACGGCATTCACCAGCAAGTGGAACGCTTCCTATATTAATGCATGGACGGGACCGGGCACAACCATTTATAATGCCCCCCAGGCATGGTCCAATGGCTCACAACTCGCCATTCAGGCACAATCGGCTCCAAACAGTAAAGTGTACTGTGGTATCATCAGCTCAAAGAACACCATTCAATATCCGGTATATTTTGAAATACGGGCAAAAATTATGGATGAGGTTTTATCGAATGCATTCTGGACCTGCACCAGCGATGCAACCCAGGAAATTGATGTTATGGAAGGATATGGCAGCAGCCGTTCCGACCAAACCTGGTTCGCCAATCGGATGCATCTCTCCCACCATGTATTTCAACTAAGTCCATGGAAGGATTATCAGCCCACCGATAATGCTTCATGGTACTATAGCAGCACTCCCTGGCGCACTGCCTACCACCGCTATGGTTGCTATTGGAAAGATCCCTGGACCCTGGAATACTATATTGATGGCGTGAAGAAACGCACGGTTTCAGGAAAAAGTATGATTGACCCCAATAACTACACCGGTGGCACCGGCTTGAACAAGGCCACTAAAATAATTATAGATTGCGAGAGCCAAAGTTCCTGGAGACCGGAACCTACGGTAGCCGAATTGGCTGATGGCAATAAGAACATTTTCTGGGTAGATTGGATCCGGGTATACAAACCCGTAGCTAAATCGGCCAGGGATGAACTGAATCCGGCGCTTGCACAACAAGCTATCGTTTACCCCAACCCGGTGGAAGATGGCCAGCTATACATTGCCGGACTATCCACCGAAACAGATTACACCATGGAGCTGGTTAATTTAAACGGCCAGGTGATTTACTCCACCGTACTCCAGGGTTCCGATTTCTATCCGATTGATTTGACGCATACTGCCGGCATGGGTATTTACCTCCTGAAACTGACCAGTGATCAGGGAATTGAAACGCATAAGGTTGTGATTCAATAGACGTAAATCCGTATTCCCACCATTATTCTCATGCGGATTTTTCTTCCCATGGATAATGGTGGGTTTTTTATTCGATCACGAAAACATGCGGTTCTTGTTCCGCACAATATTGCGATACTTTGTTATCTTGAAAGTCGGGTATCGATACCATGCAAAGCTTTGTTTATTGAAGCTTTCAACTACATTTCCTCTAAAACCAGATGAATACCACCAATTTAATCCAGCTGCAGTTTTTTTGGGGTAGTAAATACAGCCTGATCCATTTGCCATGTCAATTCTACATACAGTTGGTACGTTAGGCAAATAGAACTAAATACTTGCTAATAGTTAAAAATCTATTGCACGAAACGATACCTATATTTAGATGCTATTTGAATTCTTCCAAGTAGCCAAATTCCATCACTCCCAACCTCTGATTATAGTACAATACAAACTATTAAGGGCGCTCGGTTGCGAGCTTGTTAACCCACAACTTTACTAATACATTTTGACTATGATTATAAACCCCTGACCTTTTTAACCATCCTTTGGTTGAAATTTCAGTTTCAACATTACCAACCTCAATACATGTCTTCTACGGAGTAAACAGGGTTATTAAACATGTGTAATACTACTATTTACTTCTGCCCGGTAAGCTAACTGTACCATGTTGTATGGTTTAATGGAATAATTGTGTCCTATTATTCAGCTTCTGAATAACCATCTAAAAATTGAACGGAATGAACGACTTGCATTACCAGATTATTGCATGCCTGGCAATGGCTTTTAATGTAACCGTTTGAATATGGCAGTTACAGCTCACCGGAAGCGCATTGTCTGCCTGCACCATCCAATGTATGGCGCGATAGAACTAACTGAGAAATTGAATGTAAACTCACAGTTCATCCGGAAAAAGTTTTGGCTGGTTTAACTCTCATTCAACCTTATCTAAACATTCAACGCTAATCCTTAGGCTTCCTTCCACCTTGGGGTAATAGTGGCCAGTTCAAACCAAAAACAAACAACAACGACTCAACTGCTATCATTATTGCTTGTGAACACGAACTAGAACAATCCTAATTAGTAACACTAATCTAAAAGTTAAGAAATGAAAAAACTTGTAATTTTGGCGGCGCTTGCATGCGCTGCCGCACCATCGTTCGGTGCCAATGACTGGGACGGAATTGCAATTCCTGCTACAGCTCCCTCTGGCAAAACCTGGGTTCTTCAAGGTACCTCCGACAATTTTAATTACTCCGGACAACCGTCGGCATTCACCAACCGTTGGAAGCCTTCCTTTGTCAACTCCTGGACCGGCCCCAGTATCACGGTTTGGCATCCGGACCATGTATGGGGTAACGGCAGCTACATGGCGGTTCAGGCACACCGCATGCCTGGCACTAATAAGATTTATGCCGGTTGTATGACCTCAAAGGCCAGTTATACCTATCCCATTTACTTGGAAGCCAAAGTAAAATTGGCTAACAACGTAATGGCTTCGGACGTTTGGATGATCAGTGCCGATCAAACTCAGGAAATTGACGATCTGGAAGCCTATGGCAGCGATCGCTCCGGACAGGAATGGTATGCACAACGGATTCACCTGAGCCACCATGTATTTGTACGCTCACCGTTTGCAGATTACCAACCCACCGATGCCGGAAGCTGGTATTACAACGGAACCACCTGGCGCAACGCATTTCACCGCTATGGGGTATATTGGAAGGATGCATGGACCTTACAATATTACATTGACGGAAAACTGGTACGCACTGTAAGTGGTAAAAGCATGATTGACCCTAAAAATTATACAGGCGGTACCGGATTGAACAAAGCCATGTATGTGATTCTGAATATGGAACAACAACAATGGAGAACCGATGGAGGCATTGTGCCTACCGATGCCGATCTGCTGGACCAAAACAACCGCAACATTATGTGGGTCGACTGGGTTCGGGTGTACAAAGCGGTTGCGAAATCGGCCGATGATCAACTTGAATCGAACACACAATTAACTGCCTCCATTTATCCCAACCCCGTAGCAGACGGTCAGCTGAACATTGCCGGACTGTCCTCCGAAGTAGACTACCAAATGGAAGTGATCAACCTAAACGGACAACTGGTGTATTCCACCCTGTTGCAGGAAACCGAATTCTATCAGATGAATCTTACCGGGGTAGCAAGCAGCGGCGTCTATGTTCTGAAACTATCCAGTACGCAAGGCATTGAAACTCATAAATTAATCATCCAATAAAACAGGTGATACCATAGGAGTTTCTATCAATCGCATCGGATGAGCTACGCCGTGAGACCGGAAGCAGGGCCATGCGATTTGAATGGAAAACTTTGAATAACCTTTTACAGGTGTGGTATAGCGCATTTCCGCCATTGCACAACTTGGAGTCAGACATCCGGAGTGCAATGGCGTTTTTGTTGCCATACGCCACCATAGCTTCACCGGGCAACCCGAAAGACATTCTATGAGACTTTCAAGGCAATCGTCCAAACCGTACTTGCTTACTGCAATTCCTGGATACAGCGCCCGAAAAAGCTGGCATTCATGCCTGCTAAAATAACCTTTACCAGTATCAAGTAATGGCTATTACACCGATAACATGTCAAAATAGGGTATGTATTGGTCAAAAAAGGAATATAAAGATATTTGCATCTGTATTTACTTTGTATAGGTCACTTCTATATCCGTTCGAAGAACTTATGATCCAAAAACTCAATAAAACGAACCGGAAGCAAAAAGAAATAAAGTAACCCTGATAGCTCTCAAGTCACAAACCAGAATTATGAAACTAAAACCATTTAATCCGATGAAAAAAAGCACTATTCCCGATCCATTCGAAAAAGCCCGTGTTGAATCGGGACACCGCGAAATGAACGATCAAAACGATCCGGTAAGCATGATCCTTCGACATAAGGATGTACGAAAATCAGCCCACAACTGGAAGACCTTTCAATCCGGGGCAACACCCGGGCGAATTGTGGTACCCTCCGAAGTAAATATCAGGAGCCTGCGGCAAATTCCATTCGAAGTGGATCCACCCGAACATCAGAGTTACCGCGATTTAGTCGAACCCTGGTTTAAACGCCCTCTGGAGCAAAGCTATCAGGATAAGCTGGCCGCTATCATTCAATCCGAACTGGACAAGGCAATCCGAAAGGGTACCATTGAAGTGGTACACGAATTCTCACTTCCCTTACAATCGCGTGCACTAACGGTGCTGTTAAATATGCCGGAAGACGATGCCGCTTTATGGATTTCGTGGGGAACCCACGTTTTTCGTAGTGAAGGCGATCCGCTTGACGGTGGAAAAGCCAGCGGACTAACCGATTACCTGGACAAAAAGGTGGAAGAAGTCAAAAAAAATCCCGGAACAGATTTATTTTCGGTTTTGCTGGCTTCCGAAATAAACGGCAGGAAACTGTCCGATGACGAAGTAAAAGGAGTGATGATGCTGACCTTTGCCGGTGGCCGGGATACAGTGATCAATTTTGTAACTAACACCTTCGCGTATCTGGCCGACCATCCCGAATCGATAGAAAGGTTGCGCAACGAACCTGAAATTCTTGAAACAGCCATTGAAGAGCTGGTTCGGTACTTTTCGCCCCTTACACACATGGGACGCGTAGTTACCCAGGACACCGCAGTTTGCGAACATGCGGTAAAAAACGACACCCGGATTTCGCTGTGCTGGGCTTCTGCCAACCGGGATGCCAGCGTATTTGAAAACCCCAATGAAGTAATACTCGATCGCAAGGTTAATCCCCATGTCAGTTTCGGTTTTGGAGCACACAATTGTTTGGGAGCCACACATGCCCGCACCCTGATGAAAATTCTGCTGACCAAGCTGGTAGAAAGCGTAAAATCCATGGAAATTCTGGATTGTAAGGAAAATATGGAAAACCTGGATGGTTTGGAACGTAAAGTTGGTTTTCATCAAATCCGCATCAAACTCAATCCCCGCTAACCGGGCAACCCATTCTTTATCGTACTTTAAGAATCAATTATGGCTAAAATCACATTTATTACACGCGACAATCAAACAATAACCGTCGAGGGAGAATCCGGCTCCGTAATGGCGCTGGCCAGACAGAATGGAGTAAAAGGCATCGAAGGGGAATGCGGAGGTGTATGCTCCTGCGCAACCTGCCACGTACACGTTCAAAATGGCGAATTTTCGCGAACCGGACAGCAAGGTACCATTGAAAAAGACCTATTGGAACTTAACGACCATGCCGATGAAACCAGCCGTCTCTGTTGTCAGATCCGGATCAGTGATGAAATCGATGGTTTGGTACTCAGAGTGGCGGAGAAAAACTCCTTTTAGGCACTCGCTATTTTATCAAATTAACACCGTAGATCATGGAAACTGAAAATCGGACATGCATTATTATTGGTGCCAGCCAGGCAGGGGTAAGTTGTGCCTTTGCACTTCGCGAAGAAGGATGGGCAGGCCGGATTCTGCTTTACGATACAGATCCCAAGCTGCCCTACTACCGTCCACCTTTATCAAAAACCGCCCTTACCGGCGAAGAGCTCATGTACAATCATATACTCAAGCCTTTGGAACTATACCGGAAAGAGAACATTCAACTCGGTTTAGGCATTAAAGTAGTGGCTCTTGACGCCCTTAATAAAGAAGTAATTCTAAGTGATCATACCCAGGTAAATTACGACCGTTTGGTTTTGGCCACAGGAGCCCGTCCTTTTATTCCGAATATTGAAGGAATTCAAACTGCTGCACAGGTTTTTGTGTTACGAACCCAACAGGATGCCGAAGCGATACGGCACGCCCTTGAGAAAAGCATGGACAAAGAGGTGGTTATTATCGGGGGTGGATATATCGGTTTGGAAACCGCAGCATCCATCAAAAAACTGGGTGGAAAGGTAACGGTTCTCGAACGGGAAAAACGGGTCCTCGAGCGGGTTACTGCTCCTGAGATGTCGGAGTTTTTTATGGCGCTTCATGCAGAGCAGGGCGTACACATTGAAGTCAATAAAAATGTGGTGGCCATACACGGAAACCCCAAGCAAATGGTGGTCTGCGATGATGGTTCTGCATACCGTGCCGATTTGGTTATCGTGGGCGTGGGCGTGCTGGTTAACACTGAATTGGCCGAGCAGGCCAAACTAAATATGGATCGGGGAATTTTAGTGGATGCATCGATGCGCACCAACCAGGAGCACATTTATGCCATTGGCGATTGCACCCGACACCACAATCCGTTCTACGATCGATTTGTGCGGATCGAGTCCGTTCAAAATGCCACCGATCAGGGGAAAATTGCGGCAGCCGCAATCTGCGGAAAAAATCCGACTTACGATGTGCTGCCCTGGTTTTGGTCGGATCAATACGATGTAAAACTTCAAATGGTAGGCCTCTCCGAAGGTTACAATCAGGTGGTGGTGCGTAAAGAAACCGGTGATACTCCAAGCTTCTCCATCTGGTATTTCGACCAGGATCAATTGTTGGCAGTCGATGCGGTGAACCATGCAAAAGCCTATATGCTCGGTGCAAAGTTTATCCGACAAAAAACACGCGTGGATAAAACAAAATTGGCGGATAACGGGCTTGAATTCAAACCAGCCAATCTGGTAATGGCTTAACCGGAACCCGGTTTAAAGGGGCTAACGGAGATCCTCTTCCCGGATACGGTACGAACGCACAAAATCCTTTTTGTACTGATAGGGAGTGATGGATTTGAATTTCTTAAACTGACGGTGAAAGTAGGGAAGGCTGTCGAAACCACATTGGTAACAAGCATCCGAAACGGTAAGGTCTTTCTCCTGGAGCAGTTTACAAACCCGATGAATACGGTATTCATTCAAGAAAGTAAAAAATGGTTTGCCCATGGCCTTGCTAAAGAAACGGGAGAATGCCGACTCGGCAAGTCCAACCCTGGCAGCCATCAATTCTAAATGAATTTTATTCTGGTAATTGCCCTCAATGTAATTGAAAATTGCATTTAGTCTTTCGCTGGTGGTCGGAGTGATTTTCTGGTTGCGAATGGTGCTGCAAATATAACGTTTATCACGGCTTACGGATAATTGCTGAAGCAACTGTAAAAAATGAATGTATTGTTGCATACCTTCAGCCTTAATGGTGGTAAGCATTTGTTGAAAGAGAGTTTCCGAGGACTCAAACTGCAAACCCCGAAGACTGTCGTTGAATAAGGGTTTTAAAGCGGAAAGCTCGGGGTGGTTCTCTACCAACGAACTTTTCCACTGAATAACCAGCGACTCACAATAGGCAGTGGAGCCTACATCGTTCCGCCAGCAATGCGTAGTATTGGGAGCAAGAAAAACCAGGTCGCCTTCTTCAAAAGGCTCAATGCTGTCACCCACATAGCGCGTTCCGGTGCCTTTTACAATATACACCAACTCGTACTCCGGGTGAAAATGAAGTGGAACATTAAAATTTTCGTTCCGGTAAACATAGGCCAGAAGTAACACTTCACGCTCAAGAACAATATTTTCCCGTATGGCTTTCATTGCAAATTGACTCTTACAAAATAAACATTTACTTAAGAAAAAAGTTACAGCTGGTGAATCAATGCAAAATCACTTTAAAAACAATCCTGCACCATCCCATTCCCCTGAGGAACGAACTGTCCCCCCCTGAAGGATCGGCTCAGAGAACAAGTTCAAACGATGGCATTTCGTTTCTTGCGCAAGAACTATTCAGCCACGTGCAGCATGTACAAACTAAACCTATATGAACTATCTTACAATTTTCCAGTCATTTACTAAATCAGGATCACTATGGAAATAAAATTTCTTTGCCCGTATTGGGGCATGGAAGGAACGCCTGCCCAGGAATTTATCGAAAAAGTGGTTAAAGCCGGATACGAGGGTGTCGAAGTAAACTCACCTGACGATGTCCACTTTGAAAAAGAGCTGCTCCATGCCATTCAGGAAAACCATCTTGCCTTTGTGGCTCAGCAGTGGTTGGCACCCAAAAGCGAAACTGTTACTGACTATATGAGCCGGATGGAAACCCTGCTGCTAAGACGCGCCGCCATGCTCCCCGATTTTATTAATTCGCACACCGGCAAAGATTTCTTTTCCTTCGATGACAATTGCCGGATTGTTGAGAAATGCCTCGAAATTGAACAGCGAACAGGTGTTACCATCCGTCACGAAACCCACCGCGGACGTTTCAATTACAGTGCCGCCACCACCGCTGGTTTTCTAAAGCAATTCCCCAACCTGCAACTGTCTGCCGACTTTTCGCATTGGGTAACGGTTTCCGAATCGTTTCTCGAAGACCAGCAAGAATCGGTCGAACAGGCGATCCAAAGAAGCGGATACATTCATGCCCGGGTGGGAAACACACAAACCCCTCAGGTAAATCATCCCTTTGCCCCCGAACACGAAGCCTGTCTGAATGCCTTTGTCCACTGGTGGAAACAAATTATCCGTTCAGCAGAAGCCCAGGGAGAACAGGTGTTTTATATCTGCCCCGAATTTGGCCCATGGCCCTACCTGGCTACAGTTCCCTTCACCCATGTTCCCATCGCCAATCAATGGGATACCAATATCAGCATGATGAACTATCTAAGAACCACTTTATAAAATAACTACCCACCCCCCTCCAACGGAAAAGCAAGATACCATCCCGATACAAACGGTTAATTTCCATTCAGAACTAAATTATAACACCATCTGTCCGGGTTGCATCGGATTGCCCAGGTAAATCGAAGCCCTGCCGTCCGGTCAGGAAAAACACACCAAATAAACCCCGGAAACGCCTAAATCTACATTGTACAGGGTTTCCTTTTTAACTACTTTTGGGTTCTGATTGTTTACTCAGTAGAAACATGCTCACCATGGTATCCATAGCACCGGTAATGGCCTTATTGACAGGGCTGTTGATCTCCATCGTATTGATGTGGTTTTTATGGCCCGGGAAGGGAGGTTTGGCTCTGTTGGCAAAGCTGAGCCACAATAACGAACGAGCCGTATTAGAAGATGCCTTGAAATTTATTTTCGACTGCGAATACCACAAATTGAATTGCGATATCAACAGTCTTTCGGGGCATTTAAATATGACCATAGATAAAGCCGGCCGCCTGGTTAACCGTTTAACCGAACTGGAACTGGTTACTGTTGGCAACCAAACGGTTGCGCTGACCGATACCGGACGATCGTACGCCCTGCGCATTGTGCGCATACACCGCATCTGGGAACGCTATCTGGCCGACCAAACCAGCCTGG
>QKEH01000040.1 GCA_003252385.1 Bacteroidota bacterium
ACTGTGCTTCTGGCATGGTTCGTATGGCAGAATATGCATCGGCTGAATATGCTCCAGGGCATTCTCGGCTAAACCTGCATTCTAACAACAAGGCTCTCTCTTGCCTTTAACCTGTAAGGAACTCAATGTATTCAGCTCCTTGCCTACTAAAAAACCAGAGTGGGATCGTGCAAAACGAATGCCTCCAACCTGAATTATCCCTATGAAAGATCTGTAAGAAATCACCACTATGATCGTCCAATCCTTTGAGATGTTAATAATATTTAATTATCTACATTTATAGATATTGCATTGATTCATTTACAAACTTTATAGTAAATTGCACCCATGAAGACTTTACAAACATTCATTATAGCCGTACTTCTTAGCCAGGGTATGGTCAGAGCCGAAGAACTCAATCCGGTTCACTGGAAAATAGCATCGACCCCTCTGGGCGATTCCCAATACGAACTTACCTTTAGTGCAACCATAGATCCGGGCTGGCACATGTACGGCTTGCACATTCCGGAGGGCGGCCCGGTAGCAACTACTTTCAATTACCAGTCGAACAATCAGGTGGAATTTATCGGCGCCATTAGCCCTTCCCGGGCGGCGGAACGAAAACAGGACGACACCTTCGAAATGGAGGTGGAACTATTTAACGGCAGCATTGGGTTTACCCAAAAAGTTCGGGTTCTGAAAGCTACCACCCTGTCGGGGTATATTGAATTCATGGCCTGCGACGATTCCCGTTGCCTCCCGCCCCGCGAGGAAGATTTTAGTTTGGAACTGAGTTCCGCGCAAACACCAGCTTCTTCTCCTAAAGAAGCCGCGTCCAACGATGCCAACGCCACCCCCAAATTCGAAACCAAAAGTTTAGACATTACCCACCCAACGGCCGAAGTTACGGCTGGCGTTATGGAAACAAACGAACCTATGCAGGCACCTGCCCAATCGGACAGGCTTGCAAGCACTGCCGACAGTTCCTTACTCCGCCTTTTTCTGATCGCCCTGCTGGCCGGATTTGGAGCCCTGCTCACCCCTTGTGTTTACCCAATTATTCCGCTAACCGTATCGTTCTTCATGCGCGACACTTCGCGATCGGAAGCCGTTTTCAACGGAGTATTTTTTGGCTTGTCCATTGTATTTATTTACACCATGGTAGGATTGCTGGTCGGACTTTTTAAGATTGACCTGGTACGCCTCATTGCGTCACACTGGCTTCCCAATCTGCTGTTTTTCCTGATATTCATGGTATTGGCATTCTCCTTTTTTGGAATGTTCGAATTAACCCTTCCGGGAAGCTTGTCCAATAAAATTGATCAACAAGCCGATAAGGGGGGCTTTCTGGGGCCCTTCTTCATGGCTCTGGCCACGGTGGTGATCAGTTTCTCATGTACCGGCCCAATCGTTGGGGTAGTGTTGGGCAGTGCCCTGCAAGGCGAAATTATCAAGCCAGTAATTGGGATGTTGGGGTTTTCCCTGTCTTTTGCATTACCCTTTACCTTGCTGGCGCTTTTCCCGGGATTTATGAAAAAACTACCCAAATCGGGCGGGTGGCTGAATTCCGTAAAAGTATTCTTTGCTTTTATTCTGATTGCCTTTGCCCTGGTGTTTATCAACAACCTCCACCTGCCCTTTATGAGCCGCAACCTGATACTGGCTCTGTACATCGTGATTTTTGCCTTACTGGGAGTTTACCTGCTGGGCAAAATCCGGTTCAGCCACGACAGCCCGCTGGAAACCGTTTCGGTACCCCGGCTGCTACTGGCCATCATCAGCTTGAGCATTGCGGTATATCTGGTTCCCGGATTGTTCGGGAAACCCCTTCGAAGCATTGAACCCTTTCTGCCCGAAGACCAAAACCCGGCAACAGTTTCATCTCTTGCTTCCCCTGCCCAGGCACAACGGGTGGCAACCACACTTTGCGATGTCGCTCCCAAATATTCCGATCAACTGCACCTGCCCCATGGTCTTAAAGGGTATTTCGATTATGATGAAGCCCTGACCTGCGCTAAAGAACTGGGCAAGCCGGTACTCCTCGATTTTGTGGGCCACTCCTGTAAAAACTGTAAAAAAATGTACGCCGAAGTGTGGTCGGATCCCCGGGTGCTCGAATTACTCAGCCAAAATTTTATTGTCGCGGCGCTGTACACCGATGATCGCACCAAACTACCTCAAGAGGAATGGGTTACCTCCTCTCTCGATGGCAAAGTAAAAAATACGCTGGGCAAGAAGAATAACGACCTTCAAATAACTCGTTTCGGCACCAATGCCCTGCCCATGTATGCGGTGGTAAATCCCAACGGGGAAGTAATTGTCCCCGGCAGTTACTTTACCTACAACCTAAACACCAACGATTTTGTACATTTCCTTCAAGATGCATTGAACCGCTTCACCCCATAGTACGAGCCTTTTAGGCATAATTCCCCCATGTAAAAGGAGGAATTTGGAATGAATGTTAAAGCCCTAAATTTGTAAAAAAAGCATTGTGTAGAAAATACTTGAAAATAACATGTCGGATTTACATGCTATTTGCTCCACGTTAGGGGTTAAAAGACTATATGCTTCTGGATCAGTGGTTACCGAATATTTTAATTCGGAAAGTGACATTGACTTTCTTATATCTTTTATGGATAAATTAAGTATCGAAGAATATACCAATAACTACTTTGCCTTACATAATAAACTACAAGAGCTATTTAAAAGAAATATTCTCTTAGTACGTAATGCCTCTGTGTGATGTTTTTCGGGCAATATGCCCTCCGCGGATGATACTGGTTTTCAGTAGTAAGCTTTGTTTAAACCTTCAGATAAAAGCCGGCTGCTATGTTACATTGGCAGGTTTTTGTTAACTTGATGGCATAGTGCAAAACCGCCCTCGATACAAGTTTATTCGGAAAAGTACAAACAAACGGGCTGTGCTGCGAAAATACCATTAGCATTGTAATCCACCCATGACCCCATCAGAAACTCCTTTTTCCGGTTTTAGTTTTGAAGAAACGGCCTTCAAACAGCTCATGCAAAAACGCATCCATAAGGTATTGGTCATTTGCAGCGACTACGATTTTTATATGCTGGAGGAAGACGGGCGCATCGATGAACACATCTTTAACGAGTATGTGTCACTGAACCTGCGCTATCCGCCGGTATTCCTGCATGCCCGTTCGGCCCGGGAAGCCCTGCTCAAAATTACTCACGAAAGCATTGACCTGGTTATTGAAATGCTTTCCACCGGCGATACGGATGCCTTTAGGTTGGCCAAAGAAATTAAACAAACCCGGCCGGGAATTCCTATTGTAGTGCTCACCCATTTCTCGCGCGATGTATCGCTGCGTTTGGAACGGGAAGATCTCTCGGCCATCGATCATGTGTTCTGCTGGCTGGGTAACCCCGACATCTTTCTGGCCATTATCAAGCTCATTGAAGATGCTATGAATGCCGAGCACGACATGTTAACGATTGGCGTCCAATCCATTCTGCTGGTTGAAGACTCGGTGCGGTACATTTCGTCGTACCTCCCCTACCTGTACCGTATCGTTCTGGAGCAATCGCGCGAATTTGCCGCCGAAGCACTCAACGAGCACCAGCAAATGCTACGTCGGCGAGGCCGTCCAAAAATCTTGTTGGTAAAGAACTATGCCGCAGCCCTGCATATCTATAAGAAATACCGGGGACACTTTCTGGGAATCATTTCGGACGTAAGTTACAAAGCCGCCCCTACCCTGCGCGATACCAAATCGAAAGCCGGATTGAAATTTTGCCAGTGGATCCATCAGGACGACCCTACCATTCCAGTGTTGCTACAATCGTCGGATGCCGACAACAGGCCGCTGGCGCAGGAACAAGGAGCCGGTTTTCTCTTCAAATATTCCAAAACTATTTACCTCGAACTGCGCGACTATATTTTACAGCACTTCGGATTTGGCGATTTTGTATTTATCGATCCCCAAACCGGCAGACCCTCGTGCAAGGCCGCCAACCTAAAAGAACTTCAAAAACTCATTCTCAATTTGCCCGATGCTATTGTGGAATACCATACCCGCAACGACGATTTCTCCCGATGGCTGAATGCCCGTGCCCTGTTTACCATTGCCCGGCATTTTAAGGAAGCCCGCTACGACGACTTCCAGAATGCCCAGTCGGTGCGGCAGTATATCTACGAGGGCATCTCCAGTTTTCGGGCCAGCTACGGCAGGGGAATCATTGCCGAATTCTCCGAGGAGAAACTGGATCTTTACCTCTATTTTTCGCGGATTGGTCAGGGCGGATTGGGGGGAAAAGCACGCGGCCTTGCCTTTATGAACTCCAGGCTGAGAAGCATCGGCCTGACGGAGAAATATCCGGGCATTGCTATCAGCGTGCCCCCAACCATTGTACTGACCACCGACGTGTACGATGAATTTATGCAAAGTAACCAGCTCTACTCTCTGACGAGCGAACAAGAGGATGATGCCAAAATTTTACAGCATTTCATCCGCGCCCGCCTGCCACGGTACCTCTCGGGCAATTTGTTACGTATTGCCCAATCTACCAGCAAACCCTTGGCGGTTCGTTCGTCGAGCCGACTGGAGGATTCGCTTTATCAGCCCTTTGCGGGAGTATACAACACCTACATGATTTCCCCGCAACCCAACCCGGCTGATACTGCCTTACAACTGGAACTGGCTATAAAAGGCGTTTACGCTTCTGCCTTCTTTCAACCCAGTAAAAAATACCTGGCTGCCCTTTCCAACCTGCTCGACGAGGAGAAAATGGGTATTATTATTCAGACGGTTTGCGGCAAGCAGCATGGCAATTATTTCTATCCCACCCTCTCGGGTGTGGCACGCTCCTTAAACTACTACCCAACGGGTAAGGAAAAAACCAAAGAAGGGATTGTTGAACTGGCCTTCGGACTGGGAAAACAAATTGTCGAAGGCGGAGTATCGCTTCGTTTTTCACCCTTCCACCCCAAAAACATTCTGCAACTTTCCACCCCGGAGCTGGCTCTAAAAAACAGCCAGAAGAAATTCTATGCGCTGCACACTTCCCCGGGAAAGTTCCAGCCAGCAGTTAGTGACAAGATCAACCTGGAACATTTGGATTTGAGTACCGCCGAACAGGATCCTGTTATGAATCACGTTCTTTCCACTTACGACTATCAGAATCAAACGCTCCGCGATGGCATAACCGAAGAAGGTAAAAAGCTGATTACCTTCTCCGGATTACTGACCCATAACAGCTATCCCATAGCCGATTTACTTAAAGATTTGTTGTATTTCAGCAGCGAAGCCCTTAACCATCCGGTGGAAATTGAATTTGCAGCCCAATTACCTGACTATGTGAAGGATGCTTTGCAGTTCAACTACCTTCAGGTGCGCCCCATCCGGGATACTGACCTGAGCACCTCACTGGACTTTTCATTAATCCCCGTGGATTCCATTATTCTGCAATCGCAAAAAGCAATGGGCCATGGTGTGATTGAATCGGTACTGGACGTGGTACTGGTAAAAACCGAAGGATATAACCCGGCACACAACAAGCAACTAGCCGTCGAACTGGCACAAATTAACTCCCTATGTACTGATTGGCCCAGGACGATGGGGTTCCAGCGACCCCTGGTTGGGTATACCTGTCAAATGGGCCGAAATATCAGCTGCGCGGGTAATAGTAGAACTTAGTCTGGAAGAATATCCCGTAGAACCCAGCCAGGGAACACACTTCTTCCACAATCTAACCAGTTTTGGCGTGGCCTACATCAGTCTGGCACCTCACCGGGGCGACGGAAGCTTCCACCCCGAATTGCTCCAAAACGGCACCATGGTTCACGAATCGCTCCATATCCGCCACCTGAAGATGGATCGACCACTCACCATCCTAATCAACGGGCGTACCTCATCGGCTATTATCGCGCGATAAACGCACCGGGCATGCGCATTATTCCGTTACAACCATCGTTTTGGTATTGCACAAACTGCCATCGAGGGACAACGCATAAAAGTACAAACCGGACTCCACCTCACCGCGAGAAAGCACTACAGCAGCCTGAATGCCGCGCTCGTTTAAAACATATTCTTTACTGATACCTCCCTAAGTGTTGTAAATCTGTATTCGAGCCTAAACAATATCCTGATTGACAAAATAGGGAATACGACAGGAGCCGGCGGCCGGATTGGGAACATTTTGGTACAATCGCGACAAACTACGGCTAACATCCTGAACTTTATCAACTCTCTCAAGTGCTTCCAACTGACTTTCCAGCGAAGCTATGCAAGCTTCCAACGAAGCAATACGAGCTTCGTACTGGTTGCCTGAAATAGTTTCCCATCCCGTGCCGTTGTAATACTTTAGATTTCCATCTGTCTGATCGACACATAAATCGCCGGTAGCACCGGCGGCTGGCACCCCTGCCTGAGGGGCCATGCGTAGTATCGAGTCGGTTTTTATGGAACCATGTACACGCAATTTCTCCAGTGCTACATCACTACCCAAACCAATATTACCGGAACTCCGCATACAAAAAGCGTTTTCCGGAGCCTCGGGGTAGATTTTGAAAGGACGTACATACGATGCGGTAACATCACTTATAAAAAAGTAGTTTTGATTAGCTCCCAAATCCCAGGTCCACTGTGCGTATAGCCCCCCGGACTGTTCGAAGCGTATGGTGGGTGTATTCACCGAATGCAAATGTAACAGCCGGTCGGCCGAATTGGTACCAATTCCAATATTTCCATTGGGGTGTATACGGAATGTATTATTAGGAGCTCCGGCCATCACTTCAAATGGCATGGTTCCCGCAGTTGCATCCCAGATGCCAAAATAATTTTCACCACCGACATCTTTATCGTTGATTACAATTGTCCAGTCGTTATCGGGAAATCCGGATGTTGCCGAATTATCATTAAAATGTACCCGTAAATTATTCTCGGTGAATACCATCGTGTTAAACCCGAAACCCATTGCCCCGGTACTTCCATCGCCAACAGCGAGGCTGCCAATTACTACCTGGTCTTCTGAGACGGTTATGGTTTTATCGGCAGGAGGCACATCCCAATCGGAAAACCGGTTGGCTGGAATGGCAGGCTTTTCCGGCTCAGCCGACACTAACCGGTTAAGTACTATTCCTTCGGATGTTCTTGTTGGTTCCTGTGCATCAACAAGAACAGGGCATACCATCACCGCACTGATTATAAAAAATTGCTGTAGTTTCATTTGGTCAATTTTAACAGGTTACTACTCGGTGCACCAAATTAAGCGTATTGCGGTTATCTAACGGATCGTTTTTTGACCAATTGATGGAATTCAGGTATTAAAAACCCATAATAACCGATCAAACCCCATCATTCCCAATGCCCGCGTCTGTGTGAACCTACCCAACTGTACCAAGCTGTACGGCGGAGTATATTGTTAACAACTTTCAGCACCCGTCTGGCATGATGACCGTAATCTTGGTAACTTACCCGATGGATCAACTCACACAATTTATGGGCAGAAGAATTCTACTACCGGTAACGCTATTCATCCTGATGATGGCTCGTCCGGTTTGGGCTCGTACCGAAGCACTTCCGGCATGTAAAGGCCAAGCCAGATGACGAAACTGCAGGAACTATACAACGCCTACGAAAAGTATCTTACCCGACAGCCCGACTCCAGTCTTTACTATGCCGAAGCAATGATACAACTAGCCGACCTAGAGGAGGAAGACGAATTGCACGCCTTTGGCCTGAATCTTCAGGGCGTTGCTCAAATGCACCTGCACCGGTACGACGAATCCGCCATGAGTTTCGGTCAAGCCCAGGAACGTTACGAGCAGCTTGAGCCGATACTAAAAATAATAAAGCCTTATCCTACCGTTCGCAGGGTAAAATTGAGGATGCACTAAAACTTATTGGCGAAGCCAAAGCTATCTACCAGTCTAACAATTACCCGAAAGGAACGGCCGATTGCGAGCATTACCTGGGTAGTATCGCCTGGCAACAATCCGATTTAAAAACTGCCCGGGAACAATTCCAAAAAGCCCTGGAAATCAGGAAACAATTCTCGGAATGGAATGATGTAGCCGCTACCCTTACCAACCTGGCACTGGTAAATCGCGATCTGGCCAACTACGATGAGGCCCGGGAACATTTGAACTCGGCAATTGCCATCTACGAACATAACCACGACACTGCAGAAATAAGCAATGCCCTGAATATGCTGGGGAGTATCTATTACCAGAATACCAAATTCAACGAAGCACTGAAATACTACCGGCAGGCCTATTTGCTTCGTAGCAGTCATGGTGGCGCAGAAAGCAAAGCCACCTCGGCACTAAACCTGGGAAATACTTACAAAGACCTAAGCCAATCCGACAGTGCCCGCTTTTATTACGAACAGGCTCTGAAAATCTACCAGCAACTGGAACTATACGAGCAAACCGCCCTGGTGTACAACAAGCTCGGTAGTTTATACTTGTCGGAAAACGCCCCCCTGGAAGCCTTTGAGTACTACAATAAAGCCCTATTCAATGCCAATGGACAGGACTATCCGCTGGTGCTGGCAGAAGCTTATAAGAATATAGGCACCATTTACAGTCGGGCCGGCATGTACAGCCACTCGCTTAACGCATACGAAAAAGCGTTGGAGCTGGAAAGTGCTCCCGGCGACAAGCGAAAGGTAGCTTATACCCTCGACCTGATTGGAGGAATGTACCTGAAACAGAAAGAATACGAAAGTGCATTGGATTATTACGAACAAAGCTACCAGATAAAGAACACTATTGGCAACGACAAACAAATTGCCATATCGCTAAACTATATGGGGAACGTGTACTACGAACAGGGCGATCTGCAAAATGCCGAATACTACTACCGACAATCGCTGGAAATTGGCCGCCGGTTGAACGATCAATGGCGCATTGCCACCCAGCTTAATAACCTTGGGAACGTTAGTATTGATCGTAACGCAACCCAGCAGGCACTCTCTCATTTTCGCGAAGCATATACCTTGAATATCAAAATAGAAAACCGCTTTGGTGAAGCACTTTGCGCACGAAAGATAGGAGAATTACTGACCAAAACGAACCAGTACGATGAAGCGGTAAATTATCTCAACCAATCGCTCGCTATTGGAAAAGAACTCAACCATTCGGTACTGATTAGCAATGCTCTGAAAGCACTTAGCTCTCTCTACGAAGAAAGAAACAACTATCGGGAAGCACTCAGCTATCTCAAGGCCTATCATGCCATCAACGACTCCATTCTGGTAGAAAACAACTCGCAACAATTTTTCGAGATGCAGTTGCGGAACGAAATAGAGCAACGGGAAACCAGCCAGGCGCACACCGAAAAGCAACTAGAGCAATTACAAATGCAACTCACCGAAAGCAAGGATCTACTGTCCCAATCGCAAAAACGAAATAAGCTGGTTTTTGGGGCTTCGCTCTTAGTTATCGTGCTTCTGGGAGGCTTTATTCTTGCCAGACGAGGGCAATCTGAAAAACACTAAGCCGGAATGCGTTAGTGCAAACCGGCTTGGATAATGAAATGGAAAGCGACCGCACACCAATGTGCCGGTTCCATTCAAGTACTCCCTTATCGTACAGGAAAGTAAATAAGGGTTTGATTCTGATCCGGAGCCACCTGAGCCGGGTCGGTCAGATAAACCTCCCAGCTGATGCCGGTCGACTCCAGGGCATGTTCTCCAATGTAGGCCTGAATTTGTTTGTACGCCGGCTCCATATTAGCATACGCCCCGGTATACAAGGCTGAAACCACACGCATTTCAGGATATTCCTTAAACACCATATCGCCGTCCGGCTCCACAGTCTGAGTTACCGGCAATCCCGCCTCAAACACCACATTACCAGCAGGGTCAAACGAATAATACACCGCAATGGGAGGGCCGGCAGGCTGAATGTTCTGCGCTTGGACATAGCTAAAAACCGACTGATAGATAGCTCCCATGGTTTCAGATATCGAAGACATGGCCACCTCGGCCTTTTTCACCAGCGCCTTTTGTCCGGGTAGGGTTTTCACCTCAATAGGCGACAGGGACCAAGTTCCAGGCGTGTTTTCTTCCTGAGCAGTTAACGAAGTCAGTGACAGGAAACCCAAGGTAACCGTCACAGTAAATTTTGCAATTGCATTCATCTTTTATAGCATTTGATTAGTAACTACCCCAAAGCTAAACATCGAAGTTGACAACCCTATGTCAGTAGCCAAAAACTAGCTGGATTTGGGCCGAAAGATCTGTATCACTTCCTCGTTGCACAGCAGCGAAGGCCCATTGATCAACTCCACACAAAAAGGAATCGCCGGAAAAACTACTTGCAAACACTCCTGAATGGATTTTGGTTTCCCGGGCAAATTTACGATCAAAGTCCTGTTCCTTATACCCGCAGTCTGACGGCTCAGAATCGCTGTGGGAACGTATTTAAGACTCTCAGCACGCATCAATTCTCCAAACCCGGGCATCATTTTCGAACAAACCGCCTCGGTAGCTTCCGGAGTAACATCGCGCGGTGCCGGGCCAGTGCCCCCGGTAGTAAGTATCAGGCAACAGCCTTCCACATCGGCCATTCGCATCAACTGACGTTTTATGGTATCGTAATCATCGGGAATCACCCGGTATACAGGCTCCCAAGCGCTGGTCAGGTACGTTCCCATCAACCGTTCTATCTCCCGTCCCGAAATATCATTGTATACCCCGTTACTTGCCCGATCCGACACAGTAAGAATTCCAATTTTTATAGCTGACATCGTTTTTTATTTTCTGGTATTTAATGGTGATATAAATCAACCTTAATACCCGCCAATTTAAAAATTGTTTTCATAACTTCAATACCTTATATTTTTGAAAGCATGGCAAAACGTGATTCAGGCCTTGATCTGAAAGGTTCTCTTGTGATAGACAAGATAGCCGATTTAAAAAAAAGCTTCGACCAGGCCGTTAAAAAAGGTAAGCCCCTCAATCTTTTCTCCTCAGATATTATTGACATTGACCTTACCGGCATACAATTTCTTCACTACGCCGGGCAGCAAAGCCGGTTAAACCATGTACCGGTTAGCTTCAATTTCAAACTAGCTCCGGAACAAAGACTTATGCTCGAACGAAACGGATTTTCAAACCTACTTGATTTGTTAAAATAATGGCTCGTAAAAAGAAAATACTAATAGTAGACGATTTCATGGGCGTGCGCAGCATTGTCAGGGAAACGCTTATTAAAAAAGATTTTGAAGTAGTAGAAGCCTCCAGCGCACTGGAAGCACTGAAATTTTTCGATGGTACACAAATCGACCTGGTGATTACCGACTACGACATGCCCGATATGAATGGGGCAGAACTTATCGGGAAAATCCGCGATATGACCCGCTATATGTTCACCCCGATAATTGTATTGAGCGGTGTCCGAAAAGAACGTGTGGATGATAAACTTCGCAACTTAAACATTGCGGCCTACCTCCAGAAACCCTTTGAAATTAAGCACTTTTATACCGTCGTTGAACGCCTGACCTAGTACCACAGTACTTCCAGTATTTCGAATCCAATCCTGTTAATATGAATCCGTATGAGCGTAAAAGAGAGCAACAAATTTAGTATTGAATCTCAATCTGTTTTAGTTCAGGTTCAATTGGCAATTCAAAATATTCAAAGGAAGCCCAAAGACGAAGACGCTCAGAAAACCTTACGGGAAGCATTCACCCAACTATCCGAAATTGCGGGTATATACGGGCACAACACTTTTGTAGCAGTGCTCAATCCGGTTATTGAAATGCTGAATGAGAGCGTGCATAAAGGCCTGACATGGTCTGCCAAGCAGCTCGAATTCATCGGCAGGCTTGAAGGTGTTCTGGAACAACTCACCAAGGATCCTACCCTGCAATCTGACCAACTTGCCACAACATACCACAGCCTGATAAACGAAGAAAAAAAGTGGTCTGCGACAGGTAAAGGCAATGCGCTCAGCAACAGCAATATGGCCGGAAATCGGTTTCAGGAAGTTTTTACCGAAGAAGCCTACGATCTGATCAACCAGTTGGAGGAAAAGATGCTGCAGCTGGAAAGCGATACCCAAGATATGGATATGATCGATAAGGTCTTTCGGATCATGCATACCCTGAAAGGGAACAGCAACATGTTTGGTTATCAGCATCTGGGCGAAATCACCCACGAATTGGAAAATATCTACGACAGCATACGAGGAAAAAAATCAACCTTAACGCGCGAAGTGCTTGAGGTTACCCTGCAGTGTATCGACCATTTCCGAAACCTGTTGGAAGATCCTGAATTAAACACCCCGGGAGTACGGGAACAACAAGATGAAATTCTTCACGAAATCCATCGTCTGTTAGGAAACACTACCGATGGGGTACACGCCGAAACCGCCACACAACGGATCGCCACCTCAGCTGATACAGGCATGCATACGTATTACATCTTTTTCAAGCCTCAGGTTGATGTGATGGACGATGGCTCCAACCCACTCTACTTCGTATACGACCTGCACGAACTCGGAACCTGCCTGCCTCTGCCTGTATTCGATCCGCTGATCGATCAGAGCAACTACAACCCGGAACAGTGCCATTTGGCCTGGCACATTCTGCTGTGCGGCGACTGCACGGAAGAAGATATTCGGGAGCATTTCATGTTCATTAAGGAAGAAAGCCAGCCCTATGTTCGCACACTTTCTGATGGCAACCTTCTCCAAAACAGTCAGTTTACAAGCTACTTCGCCACTCAGACCGCCAACCGGCTCAAAACCGTAGAACTGGATATTGCTCCATACGTTACAAAAAAGGAGGAATCCCAGCAAAAAAGGACCAACACCGAATCCAAATCAGCCAGCGAATCCATTTCGAGCGTGCGGGTGGCTTCGCAAAAGATCGATGAAATGATGAACCTGATTAGCGAATTGGTGACCAAACAGGCAGAATTGAGCATGCTGGTCAACGCCCAGGATAATCCGAAACTCTACGAAGTGGCTGAGCATATTGAAAACATTTCACGTGAACTTCGCGACAATGCCTTTAGCATATCACTAATCCCAATCGAAAAATCGGTACTTCGTTTCCAGCGCCTGGTGCGCGATGTTTCCAACCGTTTCGATAAAAAAGTAGACTTTATTGTGGATGGTAAAGAAACCGAGTTGGATAAAACCATAATCGAGAAAATTGTGGATCCCATTATGCACATTCTCCGCAACAGCATTGATCATGGTATTGAAATACCGGAAGTTCGCAAACAGAAAGGCAAACCGGAAAATGGCACCATATGGCTCAAAGCCTATCCTTCAGGGGCTCATGTAGTGATCGAAATATCCGACGATGGAGCTGGCATCAACCTGGAAAAGGTGCGCGCCACTGCCAGAAAAAAAGGGATGATAGACGAGCACGAACAACTACGCGAAGATGAACTGCTTAACCTGATTGTTTCGCCAGGTTTCTCAACCGCTGAGAACGTTTCCGAGGTATCGGGCCGGGGTGTGGGTATGGATGTAGTCAATCAAAAAATTGCAGAGATCCGGGGCGAACTGGAAATTAAAACCGAGAAAGATAAAGGAACCATTATCACCATCAAGCTCCCACTCACCATCTCTATAATTGACAGCCTGTTGCTAACCTGTGGAGGCGATTACTTTCTGGTTCCCCTGGGGGTGGTAGATCGATGTGCTGAAGTAAAATCGGAAACTGTCCTTAAAGCTATTAATAAGTATGTGGTTCTTTCAGGTGAGTTTATCCCCTTTGTTGATCTACGAACCGAGTTCAATATGCCCGAAAACCGCCCTGCATCACAACAACTCTTGTTGGTGCGCTACAAGAACGATGTTGTAGGCATTGTGGTGGATGAAGTCATTGGAAATTACCAAGCCGTACTTAAAGCATTAGGCGATGTTTACAAACGTCAGGAGATTATTTCAGGAGCCAGCATATTAGGTAGTGGAGAAATAGCCCTGGTACTGGATACCAATAAGATCATTCAAGAGTACTCCGCAGCCATGAGCCCAACCACTGAATCGGCTCCCTAAGCGCCAGGCAAGTGGTTCACACCCTCCGTCATCCATACGAATTAGGCTTTTCTGTCGTCAAAACATCCAATAAAGGGAATTCTCCTTTTTAAGATCATGCACTAAAATTGTCATCCACATCGCATCAAACGATACAACTGGAGACCTTTATTCCATTCTATATCTATGCTTTACGCATTGTCAGCATCGCTAAAAAGCCCATTCCTGAATACCCGAGTCCTCCGCTCATTTCTTTGCTACTGGTACGATAGGCTTACCGCAAGCCACGAAGCTAATTCATATCACGGTCTTATGGTAAGAAATATCATCAAAAATAGAGTAACAGTTTTGTGAGAAAAGGGTAAAAATGGTTATAACCAATGTGTTAATGACATGAAAACAAATGCCTTAGTAAGCCTCGCTATGATTTTTATTGCAAGCCTTTTGACCCCCTCCCTATTGGCTCAAAACGATGTTCCCATGGTAGAAGATAACGTGATCAATGTACGTTACCGAAAACCACCACAACCATCCAAATACTACTCAGGCACCAACATCCGCAAGGATAAGAAAGTAAAGTATCAAACACGCATGATTTATGGCTGGGAATGCCCGTCGTATCTGCAATATTCATCGAAACCCATGAATAAAAGAGAGAAGATGCTGCGTAAGCAGAGAAATAAAAACACCTACGCCAAACTGAATTAAGGTGTTTCGCAAAATTTAGAAAGCCAGGCGGATAACCAACTACCTGGCTTTTTTGTGTCATTTCATCGGATTCGCAGGCCACTCAAAAACGCATTTTTACTTGCATAGTTTATATTAATACTTACCTTTGTGCCGCCTTTAAAAACAGAGGCTCTCTTTTCCGGAAAACATTCGGTCAGAGGCAACGGGGTATAGCGCAGTCCGGTTAGCGCACCTGCTTTGGGAGCAGGGGGTCGCAGGTTCGAATCCTGCTACCCCGACTTAAAAAGACGAGTTGGTTAATGACCTCCTCGTCTTTTTCGTTTTACCCTATTCGTGTGGCACAACAAAATTCTGATCCATATTCACCTCACCCCTGTATGCCGGAAAAAGCAAAACCGCCAGATAACGTTGTAGGAACGTTAAATGACGGTTTTGCAGGTTGTTTCACTATAGGTTGGCGGAGAGAGGGGGATTCGAACCCCCGGTACCGGTTACCCAGTACGTCAGTTTAGCAAACTGGTGGTTTCAGCCACTCACCCATCTCTCCTATGCTGTGCGCCATTTTTTTGGCTGCACAAAAGTAAAAAAAGCATTTACATTACCAAAGCAAAAATGCACTTCGGATAAAACTTTTATTTTTTCCTGCCTTTGCTGTCCGAAGTCCCCTGGATGGAATCACGCATCCGGGTATCCGCTTCCAGGTTTTTCATCCGGTAATAGTCCATAATACCCAAATTACCTGCCCGGAAGGCTTCGGCCATGGCAAGCGGCACCTGCACTTCGGCTTCAATCACTTTGGCTCGTGCTTCCTGTGCTTTGGCTTTCATCTCCTGCTCCAACGCTACGGCCATTGCCCGACGTTCTTCGGCTTTGGCCTGTGCAATATTTTTATCTGCATTGGCCTGATCCATCTGAAGTTCGGCTCCAATGTTTTTACCAATATCGATATCGGCTATATCAATGGAAAGAATTTCGAAAGCCGTTCCGGCATCCAATCCCTTCTCCAGCACCACACGCGAAATAAAATCAGGGTTTTCCAATACCACTTTGTGACTGGAGGCCGACCCAATGGACGACACAATACCCTCTCCAACCCGGGCAAGTACAGTATCTTCGCCAGCACCACCAACCAACTGGCGTATATTCGCCCGAACGGTTACCCGTGCTTTGGCAATGAGCTGAATACCATCCTTGGCCACAGCGGTTACTGGGGGCGTATTAATTACTTTAGGATTTACCGACATCTGAACGGCTTCCAACACATCGCGACCGGCCAGGTCGATTGCGGTTGCTGCTTTAAAATCGAGAGCAATGTTTGCCTTATCAGCACTGATCAGTGCATTGACCACCGAACGCACATTACCTCCGGCCAGGTAGTGGGCTTCCATATCTTCGCGATTGAGTTTAAGCCCGGCCTTGGTGGCACTCACCAGTGCATTAATAATAATGGCAGGGGGTACCTTCCGGATCCGCATTCCAATGAGTTGGGCAATAGGAATGTAAACTTTGGCAAATACGGCTCCAAACCATAATCCCAGCGGCACAAAGTACAAGAACATCCACAGGACCAGTATGGCCAGAACAATCAAAATGAATATTATTCCCAATCCTTCCATAAGTTAGAGTTTTATTGTAGTTCTACATAAATTTTATTGCCTTCTATACGATTCACCTTAACTGCGGAATGTGAATCAATAAACGAACCATCGGAATGCACCTCGTATAGCTGCCCCTCAATCAAAGCCTTACCTATGGGAGCCAGCCGTGAAACTGTTTCTCCCGTTTGCCCCACTGCAATGGGCAAACCATCAAGTGTTCCAATGCGGCTGTCGATCTCGGAAGTAAGGCCAAAACGCTGCCATGTTTTCGTTTTTAGTATCACCATCAGAAACAGCACCATACCCGCCAAGGTACTGGCCAAGGTGTAATGTCCTGCCAAGTTTCCATGAAAAAAGTAAGCACTGAAAACACCGCCTCCCAAGAGAATTAACGCGGCAACGCCCGCAATGGTAATTCCGGGAATGAGAAGAAATTCGATAGCAAGGAATACGAACCCCAGGAGAATAAGTATGATGATAGCGATTAGGGACATAGGCAGCTTGAGATTAATCGATAGTAGCTTCCAGCCCTCGTTCAATTAGCCCTTTTCGATAAGGACGTAAAAATTCCAGTCCTCCTGTTTTTACATCACACTTTCCTTTATAGTGCACCAGGTAGGTACATTGCTCGGCTTGAATGGGCTCCATTTCGCAAACTTTAATTAACGATTCAATCACATAATCAAATGTATGTACATCATCGTTATGCAGAATAAGATGCCGTTCATGACCCGTTTGTTCTTCAAATAACTCCTCGAACTGGGTACTCTCCTTATGATAGTGTTTCTGTGACATGGTCTATTCAGTTTAAAACGAAAACATTGCTGAGGTTATTGGCCAAATTTAGCAAAAAAATCCATTCCCTCTCCTGCTAAAAATCGTTAAATCAATGCCACAAACATTGTGCCGCAGGGATTTGCCTATTTGCTGATTTAATCCTCTGAGAATTCAATTTCACGTGCTTGTTGCATCGAAATTTTATTCGTCTTAAAGTAGGGTACCAGGAATGCATCGGGATAACCGTAGCTTTTCACCTCACTCAAAGCCTTTCGGGCTTCTTTGCTCGTGGTAAAAATACCTACGTAATACCGGGTATTTGAGCCGGTTGGCTCCTTACTTACCGGAGAAAGTCCACCAAAGTTATCCTCCGGAATAACACCTGCGTAAGCACCCAGTTGTATCTTGTAAACCAAACCCATTGGGGTATTGGTAACTGGTATGGGATTATTGTTCGAATACGGCGACTGATCGGAGATTTGAAAGTCGGCCATTACAACCTGTCCGGCGTTTTGTGCTGCAGTAAAACCCGTTTCGTAGGTCTTACTTTTAGCCGTCTTATCGATTGAATGTGGCAAATTAGCCGTGTAATCAGTTTCCGTTTGAGGTACAGTTCCGGAATTTTCCCAAACAGGGTTGCTCGGTGTATCGATCCGTAGCGACTCAGCTAATGTAAACTGGCTGTCGGCCAATTGCTGAATTTGTTTCGTTTCTCGCTCCTTGGATGTTATTTCTGCTACGAGTTCCTGCTTTTTTTGATAGTTGTGCATATCCCTCGCCTTGAGCCGAAGTGTTTTTACTATTGAGGCCAGTGAATCGCTTTGTAATTGCAATTCCATAGCCTTCTGCAAGGCTTTGGAATAATCGCTCTCAGCAGATGGAGCTTCCTTTACCTTAGCTCCATTGGTAGACCGGCCCGTATCGCCATCCTGCGAAGTTGCAGGCAGACTGGCAAGTACTGGGGAAGGCACCGCTATATCAGGAACAGAGAGTGTCTGATCCAGACGTGAACAAGCCAGTATTTCGTCAATTGTTGCTGGCGTGCGGTAATCCCCAGGTTTATCGGCTATTTGATAATAGACATAGCCCCCTGTTGATGCATTCCGGTTGGACAGGAAACCACAGGTCTGAGCCAGTTCCGGAGTATAAAGAATGTCATCGTACACCGAGTTTATGGGGAAATCGAGTTTGACAGGCGTTGCCCACTCCTGGGTTGCGGCATTATACCGGCAGGAAAAAATATCATATCCACCCATACTGTTTAAGCCTTTTGAACTGAAATACAAGGTGCTCGTTTGGAGGTCGAATACCGGATAGGCATCATCGTACGGGGTATTAATCGATTCAGGCAACGGCTGTGGTAAGCTGTAATCGGTTTCGTTCACTCGTTGTGCGCGGTAAATCTGAATCCCTTGTTTTTTATTTTTACCGTAGCTGCTAAAGAATACATAGTCGTTAACAGACACCTGGTTAGGCAGAAACATTAGCGGCTGGTAGTTCATTTCGCGGTCGATCTCCGTGCGGAATTCATTAGGTACATAGATAAATTTGCCATTTGCCGCATTTTTAAAAGCACATTCGAGGGCGGCAGATTTAACCGGTTGCTGCTGAAGAACAGCTACGGATCGGGCCAGTTGCACCGACTGCCGGGCATTGGCAGTAATGGCCAGCCAATAATCCACGTCATATTTCTTTTGTTCGTGAGACGAAGCCATTTTCTGGAAAGTAACCAGGGAGAGTGCTGCATCTTCGAAACGGCAGCCCCTGTGATAAGCCAGACCCAAATAGAAATAAGTATCCGATCCCACATTTCGGGTTGCGGCAAATTTCAACAATTCCGCAGCCTTATCGGGATTTTCATTGGCACTCAAATAACTTCGCCCCAGGTGATATGCATATTCAGCCTCTTTTGGATACATTTCATGAAGCACCTCGTAATCGGCAACGGCTTGATCGAAACGATGATTTTCGAAATTTTTCGCTGCACGTTCTTCTAGATCAAATTTTGAAATTTCCTGAGCTGCCAGGGTAGAAATACCACCCACAGCCAGCATCAGGCAGATCGCATTAGAATGGATGAACTTCTTCAGAACAGTTTTCATGGCACATGTGGTTAATTCGCCTGAAAATTACGGAATTGACCTATTGCCCGAAAGAAGAGTTATTCACAATTCGGATATTCAGGATTATTGCTTTATCTTCGCGCTGAAAAAATTTTTTAAACCACAAAACAGATGAAAAAGTTTGGAATCATTGCAATTATAGTTGCTTCAGTTATTGCCCTGCCATCATGCAGTTCAACTGGCTTAAAATCAGCTAAAGCTAAAAACGAAACCGACTCGGTGAGTTATATGATAGGTATTTCGGTAGGACACAGCTTAAAAGCTCAGGACATTCCCGGAATCAGCCCTGAACTGATTTTAAAAGGTATTACCGAAGTATTGGATAACGATTCGGCTCTGAGCATGCAGGAAGCCAACATGTACCTGCAGCAGTATTTCGGCCAACTGGCACAAAAGAAAGCCGATGAGAACATTGAAAAAGGCAGAAAATTCCTGGAAGAAAATAAAACCATGGCCGGTGTTGTTGAAACCCCAAGTGGCTTGCAGTATAAAGTAATTGAAGAAGGTACCGGCAAAATGCCCAAAGAAACTGACAAAGTAAAATGCCACTACCGTGGCCGACTGTTGGATGGTACCGAATTCGACAATTCGTACGATCGCGGACAACCCGCTGAGTTCGGACTGCAAGGTGTAATTCGCGGATGGACCGAAGGTTTACAACTGATGAAAGAAGGCGGAAAATACGAACTATACATTCCCGGTGAGCTGGCTTACGGCCCACGTGGTGGCGGTCGCATGATCGGACCCAACGAAACCCTGATATTCGAAATTGAACTTCTTGAAGTAGTATCAGAATAATTTAAAATTTTTAAGAATGACTAAAGCAGTTATTAAAACAGCTAAGGGGATAATGAATGTGGAGTTGTATGACCAGGATGCCCCCAACACTGTTGCCAATTTTGTTAAACTGGCCAAATCAGGTTACTATAATGGACTGGCCTTTCACCGGGTAATTCCCGATTTCGTAATTCAGGGAGGTTGCCCATTCTCAAAGGACATGAGCAACCCTCGTGTAGGCACCGGCGGACCGGGCTATTCTATCGATTGCGAATTGGACGGTGAGTTGCAATATCACGACCGGGGCGTGCTGAGCATGGCTCATGCCGGACGCAATACCGGAGGGTCGCAGTTCTTCATCTGTCATGGTCGCCAGAATACACGACATCTCGACCGCAACCATACCTGCTTTGGAAAAGTGGTTTCCGGTATCGAAGTGGTAGATGCCATTGTTGCAGGTGACAAAATTGAAAGTATTGAGATAACTGAACAATAGGAAGCTGTAAAACCATACGAAAAGCCTCCAGATCCTGGGGGCTTTTCTTTTTAATCACCATCATAATTTTGAATACATACACCTTTTTACTATGAAAATGCGTGTTCTTTTTTCCATTGAACCCCTGTTGCATCAATGGGGTATAGCCGAAGGGTATATAGCCCCGATTAACCTGGCTTTTGGTATACTGATTATTCTGCTGGGCGCCTTCCTCTCGGACATCATTGCCCGAAGGCTCATTCTAACCTTGCTAGCACGTTTTGTAGAACGCAGCGAAAACACCTGGGACGACATCATCTTTGAACATAAGGTTTTCAATCGCTTGTCGCATTTGGCACCTGCATTCATACTCCATTGGTCGGTCGGCTACGTTTTTAAAGACTACCCCAAATGGGAAACCCTTTTTCAGGGAGCCATCCAAATTTATTTCATTGTGTTAATTCTGATGGTGCTGACCTCATTCCTTAAAGCCCTGAACGAGATTTATATGACCCAGCCCATCTCCAAGGATCGGCCTATCAAAGGATACATTCAGATTGTGCAAATCCTGTTCTACAGCATTGCATTTATTCTGATCCTGTCGGTTATACTGGGAAAATCGCCCATTGTATTGCTCACCGGAATTGGAGCTCTGGCAGCGGTACTGATACTGGTCTTTAAAGACACCATTCTGGGTTTTGTTGCCAGCATTCAGCTTTCGGCAAATAATATGGTACGCATTGGCGATTGGATATCGTTACCCAAACACAATACCGATGGCACAGTTATTGAAATTACCCTGAACACCGTTAAAGTTCAGAACTGGGACAAAACCATAAGCACCATACCCACTTACGTTCTGGTATCCGATTCGTTTGGCAACTGGCGCGGCATGGAGGAGTCGGGAGGACGCCGCATTAAACGCCACCTGCTCCTTGATATGAGAAGTGTAAAGTTTTGCACCCCGGAGTTACTGGAAAAACTGAAACAGGTAATCTATCTCAAGGACTATATTCAATCCGCTTTACAAGAAATTGAACACTATAACCGTATCAACCAGATTGATCCGGAAATTGTGGTCAATGGCCGCCGGCTGACCAATATCGGGGTGTTCCGGAAATATGTGCAACTTTACCTGCAACATCATCCGAAAATAAATCAGGAACTTACCCTGTTGGTGCGACAACTTCAACCTACAGAAACCGGAATACCCATTGAAATATACGCCTTTAGCAGCGATAAACAGTGGGCCAACTACGAAGGCCTTCAGGCCGATATCTTTGATCATATCCTGGCCGTACTCCCCGAATTTGAACTGCGTGTCTTCCAAAATCCCACAGGAGAAGACTTTAAAGCTATTCGGTAAGTTTCCTGAACCTGGCGGTACGAATAAAAAAATACTTCTGCTTGTAAGTTTTTATCTGGCTGAACGACTAGATAGAAAAAAGAGTATGAAGTATTTTTTTATAACCCTTACATTAATCCTTGTGTTGAAAACACAAGCACAGGAGGTATACAATTTCGAATTGGAAACCCCCAGCGGAGAGCATCTGTCTTTCACTGAAATACAAGGAACACAACTTACCCTTATCGATTTCTGGGCTACCTGGTGCAAGCCGTGTGTAAATTCCATACCCAAATTGGTAGAATTGTCAAAGTTGTACGCCGGGAATGAAGTGGCGTTTATCGGGATTTCCATCGACAGCCCCCGAAATCTTTCCAAAGTACTTCCCTTTGTTCAGTCTGTTGGCATAAACTACCCGGTATTACTCGACACCAATCAGGAGTTGATGCGGGAACTGAATGTTTCGGTGATACCCACGCTGCTGCTGGTAAGTGCCTCCGGACAAATCCTTATGGTACACGAAGGATTTGCCCCTGGAGATGCACAGGTAATTCATGATGCAATAGAACACTACCGCCATGAAGCTAAGTAACACGCTGATAATCATCGGATGCCTGGTTGCTTTTCCGGATACGGAGAAATTATACGGGCAGCTTAGCGGCAATAGTATTTCGGAGTATCAGCTGGGAAATATCCCCGAGTACAAACCGGATTACCTAAGCACGCTATACAACCAATTGAATTTAAATTATCGCTACAAAGGGTTAAATACCAGCGCACGAATCGAACAATTCTATGCTAACGATTCAACTCCACGCGATTACCTGCAACTTAGCCAATGGCAAGTAAATTACCGCCAGAAAGGCTTGGATCTAAAAGCCGGTAACTTTTACGAAACCCTGGGAAGAGGGCTGCTGTTTCGTTCGTTCGAAATACCGGCTTCCATTAAGGAGGAGCGGTTTTACCGTATTCGACAAGGGTTTTATCGCGATATTCAGGGTGCATCCATTAAATATTCGAGTGGAGCTTTTCGGCTAAAAGCCTTGTACGGAAAACCGTTGCAAAACACCTTTCCTCCCGGGAGCGAATATCGCCGAACCGAAACTCTGGAAGCGGTTCAGCCTGAATTCAACATTAAAAAACAAACTTTGGGAACCATTCTTATGCGGCATTCCGCTTTAGGAAAGTACACCCTGTATTCATCGAGTTACATTCAGGGTAGTCTCCCCTACCATTTTTCGTACTACGGCGAATATGCCCGGAATCTGTCTGATGGAACGCAGTATACCGACCTGTCCAATCCTGCCTCCTATGGCACCTATTTGTCACTGAACCACAGTTTGGGTGGCTACGGTGCCAGCCTGGAATACAAATCGTACCGAAACTTACTGATTGGTTCGGGTATTTCCGACCCACCCACCCTGGTCAGGGAGCAATCGTATCGGTTACTCAACCGCAGTACCCACCTGACAGAGCTGCGAAATGAGCAAGGATACCAATTGGAAGTTTTTTATAGTTTTCCAGACAATAAAATGTTAACGTTCAACCATGCGTGGGCAGAAAATAGTATGCTGAATACCTTCCACTATCAAGAATGGTTTCTTGAATATTACTGGCCTTTACCCTCGGGAAGTTCTTTAAAAGTCTTTCAGGATTTTTCCTCCGATGAAATCATTCGGGAAAATTTGCGGTATTCGGGTGGCATGTACTACACCCAGGTAATCCAAAATGATTGGTCGTTGGCGCTGGAATCAGAAGCTCAGCATATCAACCGAAACTACACAATTAAACAATCGGTTACCAACCTGTATTTTGGACTGATACTGAGCCGTGGCGCAAAACTCAGCCTGAGCGGGTACTATGAATTTTCCGATGACCCCATTGTGGCCGACCGCATAGCCACCGACAAAATTGAGAAAAGACGTCATTTCTGGGGACTTGGCGCATCCTATCGCCCTACTGCGCAACAGGCATTCCAGCTATTTATGGGTGAACGCCGTGGCGGCCCTGCCTGCACTTCGGGAGTTTGCTACGAGGTGCTCGATTTTAAAGGTATAGAATTTCGATGGACAACAAAATTTTAACTAAAACACCATACTATGAAAAAATTCACGATTTCTCTTGGACTTATACTGTCGATGGTTACTGTAACCCAGGCGCAGGAAGTTGGGCAGCCAGCCCCCGATTTCACCCTCAATAAACTGGGAGGGGGCAGTTTCCGTTTGTCCGATCAGCAGGGCAAAGTGGTCATGATTTTTATGTTTGGCTACAACTGCCACTTTTGTGTAACCGCCGGCCCTCAAATTGAGGCAAGCCTGGTAACCCCCTACCAAAACCGGGAAGACTATGTTGCCATCGGAGCAGATTTGTGGAATGGCAGTCAAAGCGGAGTGGAATCCTTCCGGTCGAGCAGTAGCTTAAGTATCCCCTTGCTGATGCAGGCCAGCACACTGGCAACCAGCTACAACACGGCGCACGATCGAATTATTGTGGTAGATAAGAATGGCTCCATCGTTTTTAAAAACAATGGGCAGGCTGCTGAAAATGTACTTTCCGAAGCAACCACAGCCATTAACAACGCACTGGCGGAATCGGTTAATGCCATCGAAGATCACGAACAAGCAGTTAGAAAACCTAGGGTTTACCCCAATCCAGCTAACGAACAAACCAGTATATCGGTCAACCTCACCGAAAGTGCACGGGTACAAGCAGCTATTTATACCTTGCCCGGACAACTAATAGCCACTCACCAGTACGGTTTCATCCACGAAGGAGCGAATGAACTCCCTTTGGAACTGTCTAACCTGCCTGCAGGAGCCTATTGGTTGAAAGTGGGAATAAACCAGGAGTTTACGACCCTTCGCCTAATCCGGCAGTAATCTTTTGAGTCCGCCTGCTATTATCCATGTATTTCCAGGCGTTAAGTTCATTATTTTAAAACACCTCTGCAATTCGATTAGTCAAAAAAGGGTTCTGTAGATTACAGAACCCTTTTTAATTTGGTTGTTGTTGTATTTGTATCAAATCGCTTTACCGCCACGCTCTTCCGTTCTGATTCGGATACATTCCTCCAGATTGGTGATATAAATCTTCCCGTCGCCGATACCTTCATCCGTCTTTGCACTTTTAATGATGGTATTAATGGTGGTTTCAACGAATTCGTCATTGACTGCAATTTCGATCTTTACCTTAGGTATCAGGTTGGGTATAACCTTTTTCCCACGGTAAATATCTATGTTTTGTTGCCGTCCATGACCGGAAGTACGTATCACGGTTATGCGGGTAATGTCGTTCTCGATGAGGGCTTCACGCACTGCATCAAGCTTTTTTTCACGTATGATTGCTGTAATAAGTTTCATGCTATTGCATTTTAGTGTCAAATTGAAAAGTAGTGTAAAAAAGTGTTTTATCCATAATCCAACCTTTGGAAATTGAATTTGTCGGTTTGATCATGGATCGAAACTTCCTATCCTAAATTAAGCATACCGTATCCGTGCTCACTATGCAGGGAGCTGTCAAGACCGGCCATTTCCTTATGGGCAGGCAGACGGAAACCAATAAACTTTTCAACCAGGTAACATATCACAAGTGTGCCAATGGCGGAGAATGCAATGGTTACGCCGATACCTTTTAGTTGTACCAGAAATTGATCAATAGCCGTCCAGGTGCTGCCGATGTTGAGTGCAGCAGTCTCCATCCAACTCTTACGAATGAAAAATGACAACAGGATTACACCTATGCCACTGCCGACACCGTGTATACCGAAGCAGTCCAGACTATCGTCGTATCTAAATTTATCCTTTACTCCAATCATGTAGTAACAACCTATGGATGAAACTGCTCCTAAAATCACTGCCCCATAAGGCTGCACCACGCCCGCTGCCGGAGTAATCACCACCAGACCGGCCAGAATACCGGACACAAAACCTAAAGAGGTCACCTTACGGAATTTAACCGCTTCGATAACTAGCCAGGTAAGGGCACCCGCAGCTGCTGAAATTTGGGTCATGGTAAGAGCCCGGGCGGTTTCAAGTCCACTGGAGTTTGTTGAACCGGCATTGAAACCAAACCAGCCCACCCAAAGTAAACCAGCACCCATTAGGGTCATCACCAGGTTGTTTGGAGAAATTTGACTTTTTGGATAGTCGCGACGAGCTCCAAGGAAAAGAGCAGCAACCAAAGCGCTGGTACCAGCCGAAACATGAATTACCAAGCCACCCGCCAGGTCAATCACACCGGATGCACCGGTATTGGCCAGCCATCCGTCAGGCGCCCAGATCCAATGAGCCAATGGGCAATAAATGAGCAGAAACCAAAAGGCAATAAAAGCGAAATACCCTCTGAAATAAACTCTTTCGGCCAAAGCCCCACTGATTAGAGCCGGAGTGATAATGGCAAATTTACCTTGGAACATGGCAATAACATACTCCGGCACTCCATTGATGATGGAGTTGTCAATACCTTTCAACATAAAATAATCGCTACTCCAACCGATAAGGCCACCGAAACGGCTTTTCCCAAAAGTAAGGGCATACCCTACCAGCGCCCAGAGCACACCAATAATAGCCAGGGCTACGAAGCTGTGCATCATGGTGCCAATAACATTTTTTGTTCGCACCAGCCCGCCATAAAACATAGCCAAGCCGGGAATCATTAATAAAACTAAAGCGGTTGATGTGAGCATCCAGGCAGTAGTTCCGGTATCCACTTCGACTCCTTCCGAAGCCCATACCTTGCCGGTAAACAATAGCAAGCCCATCAAACCTAATCTAAGCAGGTTTTTAGATTTCATCGTAAATAATTAGGTTAAATTCTGTTGTTGTAAATCGGTAGCAAAAATAGCATCCTAATACCATTTTGACAAATTTTATCGACTTTTTAGATAACAACCCCCAATTTTTAAAATCCCAAACAAAATCAAACGAGCTGTTTTTATCGAACCAACCCCATGTTATTAAGGGGTGTTATTATGGAATATCATTTTAAACCTAAAGTGATACACATCTCCAATTTACACCATTAAAAAACCCCGGGTAATTACCCGGGGTTCCGATTTACAACAGAGAATTTTAACCTAATAAATACGGTATATTGTACTAAATGGCCGACCCCCCTCTTTCTTCTGTGCGAATACGAATACATTCTTCGAGGTTGGTAATGAATATTTTGCCATCTCCCACTTCTCCCTGGCTGTCCGTCTTTGCACTCTTCAGGATGGTATCCACGGTGATTTTTACAAATTCGTCGTTCACGGCAATTTCCATTTTCACCTTCGGAATCAGATTGGGGACTACTTTCTTACCCCGATAAATATCCATGTTTTTTTGCTGACCGTGACCCGATACACGTACTACGGTAATGCGGGTAATATCTTTTTCAATGAGGGCTTCACGCACCGCATCCAGTTTCTTTTCTCGTATTATAGCAGTTATTAACTTCATGATTCTTTGATTTAAGTAATTAACAAAAAATTATCCCAGATTAATCATTCCGTAACCCGATTCGCCGTGGTAGGATGTATCCATACCTGCCATTTCATCTTCGTCGGAAGAACGAAGTCCAATAAGTTTGTCAACCGCATAAACCAGTACCAGCGTTACCACCGCAGCATACGCAATAGCAATACCAACAGCCAGAGCTTGTACTCCGAGTTGGTGGGTTATTTCAGCTCCGGTATGTTCGCCACGCATAAAGAAAACCAGGAAGATAGCTCCCACAATACCACCAATACCGTGTACACCGAAAGCATCCAAACTATCATCATAGCCCAGTTTATCTTTTAAAATGATCGCATAGTAGCAAAAACCCGATGCCAGGAATCCTAATGCAATAGCACCCAGAGGCTGAACCACTCCGGCAGCAGGGGTAACGGCAACCAATCCGGCCAGGATACCCGAAGCAAATCCTAAGGCAGTGGATTTTCCCTGATGAATGCCTTCAATAAGCATCCAAGCAATAGCTCCGGCGGCAGCAGCTGTTTGTGTCGCAGTTAGTGCCTGGGCTGTATCCAAACCACTGTTTACTGAACTTCCGGCGTTAAATCCAAACCAACCTACCCATAGAAGACCAGCTCCCATCATAGTCATTACCAGGTTGCTTGGACGCATAGCAGTTTTCGGGTGACCCCGGCGTGCGCCCAGATATAATGCAGCCACCAGACCGCTCACACCTGCAGAGATATGTACTACGGTACCTCCGGCAAAATCGATAGCTCCCATTTTGAAAAGAAAACCACCTTCGGCCCATACCCAGTGGCATAATGGATTGTACACAATAATGCCCCAAAGCGCAATAAATACCACATACCCTTTAAAGGTAACCCGCTCGGCAAAGGCGCCGGCAATAAGAGCTGGTGTAATGATGGCAAATTTTCCCTGGAACATGGAAAATACATATTCCGGAATTCCTTTTTCCATGATCGTTTGATCTATTCCCTTGAGAAAAACATAGTCGGAGTTCCATCCAAACCAGCCCCCTAAAACGTTACCCCCAAAACTCATAGCATAACCAACAGCTACCCAAAGTACGGCCATCACACCCATTGCAGCAAAACTGTGCATCATGGTTCCCAATACGTTTTTGGTGCGAACCAATCCCCCGTAAAACATGGCTAGCCCCGGAACCATAAGCAACACCAATGCTGTAGAAGTTAACATCCAGGAAGTAATCCCGGTGTCCACGGCTTGTCCATCGCCTGCCATGGTAATTCCGGCAAAGACGAATAGAATTAAAGTCATAAAAAGAACACGAATTTTTAATCTCATGATGAATAATTTTTATTTATTAAAGAAATTGTTGTTTTTAATGTTATTGCGATGCAAATATACGCTTTTATAGGGGTGTTGCAAATTCTTAACTTATTTTTGCTTTGTCACCCCCTATTTTTAATAGGGGCATTCACATTTTTATCTGTCTTTTCACATCGTATATGTCAGTCAACAGATTCAATAGCTTTTTTATATCCACAAGAAAACCGAATAATCCTTTATTCACTTTTGTCCCACCAGCATCCCGATAAAAAGAATCTTTTTTAACTGCCCGTTGAAACCGTTGTTTTTAGATGTATGCCCCGGAATGAGCCCTACAATGTGTGTTTCTTGCTAACTCTTTAGAAGTTAGTTCTTTTTTAGAACATTACACAGATCTATGTCCAGAATTAACACGATATATGGAAGCAAACCGTCTTCCCAGATGGCAGAACTACGGCTGGTAGAAGCACTAAAGAGCTTTCGGCAACAAGATATACAGAACCACTATCAGCAGTCAGGGAGAATTCTTTCTGTGCCCCAAAGTTGCAGCATTACAGAATGAAATAGTTCTGTCCGGTGCAATACAGAACAGATATGGATCGCTGCCAAAAGATCTATAACCCCTGCAAAAGACAAAAAAAGGGTGTCTACATGCCGTAAACACCCTTGATATCCATTATTCTATTTTTACTTAGTTTTTGTACCCATCCACATGAACGCTTTTCATGGCGCGTCCCGATGGATCCGCATTGTTTTTGAAGGACTCGTCCCACTCCAATGCTTCGGCTGTACTGCAGGCAATGGAAGGCACCGAAGGAACGCAGCGTGCTGCGGTTTCTGATGGAAAATGTTCGCTGAAAATACTACGGTAGTAATACTCCTCTTTCGATTTGGGAGGATTTACCGGGAACCGGAACGCCGCATTCTCCATCTGCTTATCGGTTACTGCCTTTTCAGTTACCGCTTTCAGGCTGTCAATCCAGTTATAGCCTACCCCATCCGAGAATTGCTCTTTTTGTCTCCAGGCTACACTTTCCGGCAAATAATCCTCGAATGCCTTCCGAACCACCCACTTCTCAATGCGTTCTTTGGTGATCATTTTATCCTGCGGATTCAGGCGCATGGCCACATCCATAAATTCCTTGTCCAGAAAAGGCACACGACCTTCAACCCCCCAAGCTGCCAGCGTTTTATTGGCACGCAAACAGTCGTACATGTGCAACTTGCTCAATTTTCGAACGGTTTCTTCGTGAAATTCTTTAGCATTAGGGGCTTTGTGAAAGTACAGGTAACCGCCAAACAGTTCATCGGCACCTTCGCCCGAGAGCACCATTTTTATACCCATGGATTTAATTACCCGTGCCAGCAGGAACATAGGTGTTGAGGCACGAATGGTCGTTACGTCGTAGGTTTCGATATGGTAAATTACATCACGTAAAGCATCAAGACCTTCCTGTACAGTGAAATTAATTTCGTGATGAATAGTTCCAATATGTTCAGCCACCTTCTTCGCCGCAATCAAATCAGGAGAGCCTTGCAGACCAATTGCAAATGAATGGAGTTGTGGCCACCAGGCTTCCTTGATATCGGCTTCTTCGACCCGCATCTTAGAGTATTTTTTTGCCAGAGCAGAAGTTACAGAAGAATCGAGCCCTCCGGATAATAATACACCATAAGGAACATCCGACATCAGTTGACGGTGCACGGCTTTTTCAAGTGCATCCTTCAGATCCTGAATACTGGTTGTATTGTTCTTCACGGCATCAAAACTTTGCCAGTCGCGATTGTACCATTTTTTCATTACCCCATCTTTACTGGACAGGTAGTGACCGGGCTTAAATTCTTCAATCTTATTGCAGAAGCCCTCCAACCCTTTCAATTCCGAAGAAACATAGAAATTCCCGTGTGAATCCCATCCCATATATAAAGGAATAATCCCAATATGATCACGAGCGATCAGGTATTCATCCTTTTCCTCATCGTACAGTGCGAAGGCAAAAATACCGTTCATCTCTTCAATGAAATCGACACCTTTTTGTTGGTACAGACCCAAAATCACTTCGCAATCGGAATGTGTCTGGTATTCATAAATCCCCTGGGTTCTTTTTCTAAGTTCTTGGTAATTGTATATTTCGCCGTTAACAGCCAGGATATGTTTCCGATCCTTGCTATACAAAGGCTGGTTGCCCGATTGGGGGTCAACAATTGAAAGCCGTTCGTGTGCAAGAATGGCTTTCTCACCACAGTATATTCCTGACCAGTCGGGTCCACGATGACGAATTTTTTTAGCCATATCCAAAGCCTGCTGACGAAGACTGGAAGCCTCAACCTTTAAATCAAATATTCCAATGATTCCACACATACTGTTGTTTTTTTCGGGTTACATAGTCTAAATCCAGCTTATTTCTCTCCGGCTCCTGGTTAATATCCGGTCATCTGGCTGTCCATTTAGCACTTAAGTCTGCAAAGATAAGAATTTGATAAAAATACGCAAGCAAAGATTAATATATGCTAAATTATTTTATATCTTTGCTTACAATATGTTAGACAGTCTGTAGTTTTATTAATAAATTAAATAAAAATGAAGTCGGAAACTAACGGACAAATAGATAGTTTAGATCGCAAAATACTCTCCATACTCACCCAGAACGCACGTATGCCTTTTTTGGAAGTGGCCAGGGAATGCAATGTTTCCGGAGCAGCCATCCATCAGCGCGTACAGCGGCTGACCAAACTGGGGGTGATATCCGGATCGCAGTTCGTGGTGGAACCCAAGAAACTGGGCTATAACACCTGTGCCTATATCGGAATCTTTCTGGATAATGCTGCCCTTTTTGACGATGTATCGGATCGTTTAATGAAAATCCCCGAGATCACCCAATGTCATTACACCACGGGGCAGTATGCCATGTTTATTAAGGTGCATACCCGCGATAACGAACATTTGCGAAAAGTGCTATCGGATAAAATTCAGTCCATCCATGGCATTATGCGCACCGAAACCTTTATCTCGCTGGATGTTTTAGTCGATCGTCAGCTTCCGGTGATTGAAGACACGAACGAAGACGTAAAGCCCCGCCGGCGGAAAAGTTAAGAAATCAAAGCTTCTCTATTCCGGGTATTCAACACTATTATGTTAATGATTATTCTCATCACTAGGGAAAATTCCAACTGAAATTACCTAGCTTTAACTCCAAATAAAGCTACTACGTTTAATTTTTGGGCGCTATGGTTGTGGATATTCTTTTAGCTTGGATGCTGTCCTTCCTGCTGGCAGTATTGTTGGATTGGGCCAACGTGCTTCTCTTTAAAAAGCAATCAGTCCTCTTTCCCTTGCACTGGAAAACTTTACTGTTCATTCCTGTTGCCTTGTGTTATGTTGTCGGTATATTTCTCCTAGGTGCGGACAACATCCGAGATCGCACTTAGTTCCTGGGCCATTTTCTATCCATAAGCTGCTTGTTAACCGTGTATTGAAAAACCACGCGGAAAAAATTTTACCTGCAACTTTTACTGCCAATATTTTAGAGTGCGCTTTTTAGGTACATTTGTCCCTATTTTGTAAACAAATTATGCCCCAAAAGCCCACTATAAAAGCCTTTTCAGCCTTGCTGGCAGGGCTTGGTTTCATGAGTTTTGCTGCCATTATTGTCAAAGCTTCCGAAGCACCGGGAATCGTGACCACCTTTTATCGCATGGCTATTGGCACACTGCTTCTAATGCTTCCCTTTACCATTTTACGGATACGTAGCCAGAACCACCTCCCAAAACGTGGAGTGTGGCTGGCTATTGCCGCCGGAATTTGTTTTGGGTTTGACATGTGGTTATGGTCTACCGGAGTGGTTCTGAGCAATGCCACCATCCCCACCCTCTCGGCTAATCTGGCACCTATCTGGGTAGGCATTGGTACCGTTATCGTTTTTAAAAAAAGACAAAAAAAGGCCTTCTGGCTGGGAATCTTACTCGCTTTATCGGGCATGCTGCTTATGATTCACCGCGACCTTTCCCAGAACAATCACATAGTGCCCGGTGCCCTGCTGGGCATTGCTGCCGGACTCTTTTATGCCACTTTCTATCTTGTCAGTGAATCGGGACGGAAGCTTTTGGGTACGCTCGACTTTCTCTTTATCAGCACCACCACTTCGGCCGTAATGTTAGGAAGTATTGTTCTACTAAACGGACATCCATTAACCGGATACAGTTCTCAAACCTATCTTCTATTTTTGGGTATTGGACTGGGCGTACAAGTTATGGGCTGGTACCTGATAAGCTTCTCGCAGGGTTATCTTCCGGCTACCACAGTGGCTCCTACCCTTCTGGGACAACCGGTGCTAACCTTTGTATGGGCCGCAGTGTTGTTGCATGAACAACTTACCATCTGGCACATCAGTGGAGGTTTATTGGTAATTGCGGGTATCTACTGGGTGCATTATCACCGGATCCGGTAAGTGCCGGATGCATACACCTCAATCCACCGGATCTTTTCAACAAGCGTCGATTCAATATCCAACTAATCACACCGAAAATCATCCCATCGTACTATCAACGAGGCAGTTGACACTACCAACTTAAATCCGGAAACCGGACTGGATCAGCATCGTTCATAATTTGGTAAATGGCATCGAACACATCTTCGGCATTCGGATTGGAGAAATAATCTCCGTCGGAAGCGTACGCCGGGCGGTGGTCTTTGGCGGTAAGAGTTTTCGGAGCCATGTCCAGGTAACGATAGCCCCCCTGTTCTTCCAGTACTTTTTGCATCATATAGGCAGTGGCCCCTCCGGGAACGTCTTCGTCGAAGAAGAGTACCCGGTTGGTTTTTTTCACCGAATTCAGAATAGTTTCCGGAAGATCGAAAGGCAACAATGTCTGTACATCAATAAGCTCTACTTCAATGCCAAACTCGTGAAGTTGTGAACAGGCCTCCAGTGCAATCCGAACGCACGATCCGTAAGTAACCAGTGTGATATCCTTTCCCTCGATCAGTATTTCAGGTACGCCCAAAGGAACAGTATATTCCCCGATATTCAGGGGTTTGGGTTCTTTCAACCGGTACCCGAGGAGCGGTTCAATAACCAGTCCGGGATCTTTTCCTTTCAAAAGGGTATTGTAAAATCCGGCTGCCTGGGTCATATTCCGGGGAGTGCAAACATAGATGCCACGAATGGCATTGATTATCATGCTTAAAGGCGACCCGGCATGCCAGATACCTTCAAACCGGTGCCCGCGGGTACTAATAATTACCGGGGCAATTTGCTGGCCGACCGTGCGCCAGTGGGTGGTGGCCAAATCGTCGCTCAGAATTTGAAGAGCGTACAGCAGGTAATCGAAGTACTGTATTTCGGCAATGGGACGAAACCCCCTCAACGCCAATCCGATGCCTTTTCCTATAATGGAGGCTTCACGTATGCCGGTGTCAAATATCCGGTGTGCGCCGTACTTCTCCTGCAAGCCGGCATAGGTTTGGTTTACCCCGCCTATTTTACCTATATCCTCCCCAAAAGCAACTAATTCCGGTATTTTTTCAAAAAGGCGATCAAAATTTTCCCTGAGAATATCCCTTCCTGCGATTTCTTCCGGCAGTTCGGGATACCGCGGAGGAATGGCTTCCACCAACAGTGCGGAATCGCTGTTTTCAAGGTAAACATGAGCATTGTACTTCTCATGCTTCTCGGCATAACGTCGGTTGAAGAAGGCGTTGAGTTCCTTCTTTAGAGCGTTGCGCCGGGGACAATCGACACAAATATGTCGCATAATTTCTTTACCAGTTGCCAAAATATCCTTTCGTATCGGAGCCTTCAGCTGTCGCAACGCATTTGCGGCCAGGGTTACTTTATCCATCTGATCGTTTTGACAGGTACATCCCTTATCCTGAATAATATGCAGCAATTCGTTCTTTTCGGATTGTATGGGTTGCTGGTACAAATCCCAGGCTTGCTTTTTAGCCTTGAGCACCTCGGTAAGCGCCTGTTTTTCGAGTGCGGACAGTTCTTCCTCCGTGGCCATATTCTGCTCAAGTATCCACTCGCGCATTTTTTTCAATCCGTCATGTTCGGCTTCCCAATGTAAACGAGCCTCCGTTTTATACCGTTCGTGCGAGCCCGAGGTGGAATGCCCCTGGGGCTGGGTAAGCTCGTCGATATGAAACAATACCGGCACATGCTCGCTACGGCAGCGGGCAATACCTTCGGCGAAGACACGGATCAGCTCGGGGTAATTCCATCCCGGTACCCGATAGATCAGAATACCATTACTATCACCCTGCTTCTCGAAGCCTTTGAGCGCTTCCGAAATGGAGGCCTTCACGGTTTGGTATTTTTTTTCCACCGAAATACCGTACCCATCGTCCCATACCGCGATGGCCATAGGAACCTGCTTTACTGCCGCAGCATTAAGAACTTCAAAGAAATGACCCTCGGAAGTGCTGGCATCGCCGATGGTGCCAAAAGCCACTTCGCTGCCCTGATTGGTAAAATGCTTTCGACCATGAAGTTCTGCATTTTCGCGGTAGAGCTTCGACGCCAGGCTCAACCCTAACAATCGGGGCATCTGGCCGGCAGTGGGACTGATATCGGAAGCCGAGTTGGCTTGCCCCATCAGGTTCAGCCACTCTCCTTCGGAATTGATATTGGGCGTGGCAAAATGGTTATTGAAGGAGCGTCCGCCACTGGATCGACTGTATTTCAGATCGGTTACCCCGTATAGCTGGGTGAAAAATTCAAGAAGGGTGGTCATGCCCGTTGCCAGCATAAAAGTTTGGTCGCGATAGTAGCCCGACCGCCAGTCGCCCTTGCGGAATTGCCGTGCCATAGCCAGTTGTGGCAACTCCTTACCATCGCCAAAAATACCAAACTTGGCTTTGCCGGTAAGCACCTCTTTCCGTCCGGCCAGACTCAGTTGACGACTCTGTTGAGCCCATGAGTAATCGGATAGAACCTCCTCCCTGTTCCATGCAAATTGCTTTCCTGTAGCTTTTAGTGAATCGTTCATTAAACCTATATCCTTTCTGTGGTTTGCATAAAAACAGTTTACTGCAACTTTGGTTCGTAAACCGGTGCAGGATGAAGTGTCTACGCGCACACATCCTGGGTAATTTTTTTTAATTTTACCGGGTCAAAAAACAAGCTGTCATGGTAGTTTTTATTCTTGCCCTGCTTTTAGTAACCCTGGCCTTCCTGGGTTTGGGTCTTAATATATTTTTTACCCGCAACCGCACGTTCCCCGAAACTGAAGTAGGCCATAACCGCCACATGAAGGCGTTGGGCATTCATTGCACCAAATGCGAAGAAATGCGAAAATGGAAAACTATGCAGGAGAAGCAACGCACTTTTATCATTCCGTCCGAGTTGGGAATTGACCTGAGCAAGTTCTAAATCCTGTTTCAATCAGAAATTGAACCATGCGGTTCTGTTTTAAATGGGTAGTTATCCGGGTAACCTCCAACTGCCAAAGGCGTGTTGCACCCCTTGAACAAAATCACCTTTTTTCTGTTGTTCGTTTAAAAGTATATTTATGCTGAAAGTTTTTCTCGCCTCGTTACTTCTGATGACCCTTGCCGGATTGGTATTTGGGATCAAACGTCTTTTCGATAAGGATGCCCCCTTACCTCAAAGCAGTTGCCAATCGTCAAAAGCAACCGGAACTGGCTGTGGCTGTGGTGGCGGCACTTGCAGTGCTTCGGAGTAGGGACAGACTACCAAGCGTCCCTGCCCACCTGTCAATACTGCTTTACCCCAACATGGACTCTGGAGGTTTTCACTGTTTTAAAGATTCCGGCTAGTCGATGCCCAACACATCCATAACTTGCCGTACAGCATCCTTCGTGTTAACTTTGGTGATCACCTCCTCAATGCTTCCCGTTTCGCTAATAACATAAGTGGTTCGCAGTACCCCCTCGTATTCGCGCCCGTAGTTCTTCTTCATTCCCCATGCCCCATAGGCCTTGAGTATGGTTTTATCCGAATCGGCCAGCAGGGTAAAGGGCAAGTCGTACTTAGCCCTGAAGTTGGTATGCGAAGCAGCACTGTCGGGGCTGACGCCAATCACTTCAAAACCCTTATTGCGCAGGTCGTCGTATCCATCGCGGAGACTGCACGATTCTGCAGTGCACCCGGGGGTATTGTCCTTAGGGTAGAAATACAGAATTACCCTCTTCCCCCGAAAGTCGGAAAGTCTGACTTCATCTCCATTTTGGTTGATGCCGGTAAACTCGGGAGCCTTATCGCCTTTTTTAAGAAATGCCATAATTAATTTTAGTGTTTGATGAACAAATAATATGATGAATTTTCCATGTCATAGGGTTACGAAATCTTTTGCTGATTGACCCATAAATCCACAACAGGAGACTTACAGATTTGTTCCATCAGGCTCCTTACAGGTTTGGGAAGAAATGCAATCACACAAGCTGCCTTCTGTATATAAAAGTACGAAAACCCAATCAGCTTTATAACAGCTCAGGCGCACATTGGTTTACCCACATTTGCCGGCACGCAGCATTTCGCGTTTCCCGGGAGGGCCGGGCAAACGTTCCACCGCAAAGCCCACCCGTTGCAGTCGGCGGCGCACCTCACCTTTTGCACAATAGGTAACCAGGTTGGACGAAACCGCCATGCAGGAAAATATTTTTTCAAAAATGCCTTCCTCCCAAAGTTCGGGTTGCACTTCGGGGGCAAAAGCATCAAAATAGACCAGGTCGTATTCGTTCGATGATACAAAATCGACCAGCGATTGCTGTAGCTTTTGTAGCGTAAAGTAAGGCGCTATCGGATGTAGCTGGTTCCATGGTGCAGCATGCATGTCCTCAAAGAGTTTCTCCTGCTGCCAGTTAAGTTCAAGCCGTAAGGGATATTCCATTTGCCGAACCAGCTCCCAGGGCAGCGGATAGTTTTCCAGGCTGTGGTACCGGATGATCTTCCCCTGAGGGCAGTGCAACAAGGTAAGCAACGCATTGAGCCCGGTCCCGAAACCCACTTCCAGGATGCGTATTTCCTGTTGCTTACTGGCCAGCAGTCCCTGTCCGATAAAAACATGCATCGATTCCTGCAGTGCGCCGTGAATGCTGTGATAGTGTTCGTTCAGTTCCGGAACGTACAGGGTTGCCGAACCATCGCGAGTAGTTTTTATTTCGGTTCGCATGTGTATTTTTGTGCAAAGGTAAGGAAAAGCCCCTCCCATGACTCGAAAAATAATTCATATCGATATGGATGCCTTCTTTGCATCGGTTGAGCAGCGCGACAACCCTGAACTGCAAGGCAAGCCGGTGGCCGTAGGGGGCGAACGCCAACGTGGTGTGGTGGCCGCTGCCAGTTACGAAGCCCGTATATACGGTGTGCGCTCTGCCATGCCCTCGGTTACTGCCCAAAAAAAATGCCCCGACCTGATTTTCGTCAAACCTCGCTTTTCGGTTTACAAGGAGGTATCGCGCCAAATTCGCGACATTTTCCTGGATTATACCGATTTAGTGGAACCCCTTTCACTCGACGAGGCCTTTCTGGACGTAACCCAAAATAAAAAAAACCAGTTGGTGGCAACCGATATTGCCATGGAAATCAAGGCCCGTATCCGGGAAGAAACGCAACTGACCGCATCGGCGGGAGTGTCGTTTAACAAGTTTCTGGCCAAGGTGGCTTCCGATTTTAACAAACCCGATGGCCTGTACGTTATCAAACCGCATCAGGCCGAAAATTTCGTAAAGAACCTTCCCATAGAAAAGTTCTTTGGCATTGGCAGGGTCACGGCTGAAAAAATGCACCAATTGGGCATTCATAAGGGCCTGGACCTGTGGGGCTTTCCTCTGCAGGAGCTGGTTCGCCTCTTTGGAAAGGCGGGCGGCTACTACTACACCATAGCACGCGGTATCGATGACCGTCCTGTGAATCCCAACCGCATACGTAAATCGCTGGGTACGGAGCATACCTTTGAGCACGACCTGTTTACCCTACAGGATATCCTCTTTAGCCTGAAAAAAGTGGAAGACGAATTACTGGAGCGTATCCAACGCAGTGGTGCACAAGGAAGAACCCTCACCCTGAAAGTTAAATTCGAAGATTTCGAACAGATTACCCGCAGCAAAAGCCTGCCCTTGGCCTATACGCCGTCTACCATACATACGGCATCGCTCGAACTGGCCGGCCAGGTGGACTTTCGCAAGCGCGGCATTCGGTTGCTGGGGCTTACCCTCTCCAATTTCGACAACCCCGATGAACTGGATGCCTGGCAGCTGGAGATTGATTTTGGTGACGAATTCACCCCCAAATACTAAAAGTTTGATCGTGCCATCTCATCCTGGGCTTACTAAAATAAAAACCGCCTGCCGGAATTGCTTCCAGCAAGCGGCCAGCACCTTGCGGTAGCCATAAACCAAGTTTTCATTCTTTCCTCAATGGAACATCCAACAATCGTTCCAAAGTAACCCACCCTAAAATTCGATACGATAGTTAAGCACGGGCAGAATCCCCATTTGAGTATACTCCACCACATCCTTCTTGGAAGGATCCCAGTAGTCGCCGGTTACATTCAGGCTGTTGGAAACATTCTGAATATCCAGTTCCCACACCCGGGTGGTGGTTTTTTTGTTGCGCCGGAAACTGACCTTCAGATCGAAGCGGGTGTAATCTTCACGCTTTTTACCGAAAGTATTTCTATAATCCCGAACGGTATAGCCGGCTGTTTCCGAGGCTGCACGATCGATAGGGGTATACCACTGCCCTCCGGCATAGGAACCACGCAGGTTTACCCCTATGGCGGAATTTCGGCTGCGCCCTACGGGAAATTCCTTGCCCACCACCACATTGGCTATGTAATTGTTGTTGAAACGGGTGTTGTGGGCGATATCCTGCCGTAGCTCGGGCTTGGCCTGAAACTTCGATTGGAACAACGAGGTAGTTACCAGGAAATAGTAATTTTTGTCGAAGAATTTCTCCAATGCCAGTTCCATCCCCAGGTTACTTCCTGTACCAGAATTATCCATGTCGGCAATGATATAACCAGATGATTCGTTTAGAATGGAAAAATGGCTCTCTGCATCGGTGGCTACGGGTACGTTGTATAAATCCTGGTAGTATGCTTCCATCTTAAGGTTCAAATTGGGGGCAAGCCGGTTTTCGTACCCAATTACGTAATGGCGGGCACGAAGAAAATCGAGATCGCGGTTCTGCTGCACAATACGGCCATCCTCCAAACGCTCGCGAATAAGATAAATCGAGATATTATCCGTTTTACTGTGCATGCCAAAACCAGCGGTTATTGCCTGGCGGCCGCTTACCTGCCAACGCAATCCAAGGCGGGGCTCCAACGCATAGTTTCCATTGAAGTAGAGATACTTATAATGTACCCCTGCATTCATGGTCAGCTGATTCACCGGACGATATTTCCAGTTGGCATAGCTCTCGAAAAGCTCCGTGTTACCCTGGTCGCCAAGCGATTCATAGAGCACCTTCTTGTCCCAGTCGTAAATATTCATACCCAAATCATAATCGAGCAGTTTTCCGGCAGCTCCCAAACGGAATGTATGTTTGGCCGAAAGCTTATGCGACAATTGTAACTTGGCCGTATAGGTGCTGTAATTAAACCGGTCGTTTCCACGCAGCTCCCAGGTAAGTGGTTCTATTTCGCTTTCGTAGTAGTTCCATACATTCCGGGTTCCCGAGTACGAAAGCGTAGTTTTAATGTAGGTATTGTCGTTGAACGAATAAATATGGTTCATACCCAGTACGCCCATATCAGCGGCAAAATCCTCCTTCCAGTCGGTTTCTTCCATGGCAATGTTACTCATCCCACCTACGCCAAAAAGCTGAAACGAGCCCGCATGAGCCGTGGGAACACTGATATTGAAAGTCAAATCCTGAAACTTGGGCACCGCATCGCCGGCTACTTTGATCCCGGCCCGGGTGAGCAGGTCGAGCGATGAGTAGCGGTAGTTAACCAGGTACGATGCCGAATTGCCTAGGCGCAAGGGCCCCTCTGCCGTAAGGTCGGTACCCAGTACACCCAGTTGAGCAGTGTATTCGGGTTTTTTATTATTCCCCTTGCGCAGGTGTACATCAAACACTCCGGAATAGGCATCGCCGTAATCGGCCGGAAATGCACCGGTGAAGAAATCGCAGGTACCCAGCGTGGTATTGTTTAGTATACTTATAGGGCCTCCGGTGGCTCCCTCGTTGGCAAAGTGATTGGGATTGGGCACATCAACCCCTTCCAACCGCCATTGAACGCCGCGGGGTGAATTTCCGCGCACAATGATGTCGTTGTTGCCATCCGGATCGCTCATTACCCCGGAATAGGACGAAACCAAACGACTGGGATCGTTAAAACTTCCGGCAAAGCGCTGGGTTTCCTCCACCGATATGGAGCGGGCACTTACCGTGGCCATATCGTTCAATGCTTCGCCCTTCACTTTCCGTGCGGTGACCACCACCTCATCGAGTTTTTCGACCGACTCGATCAGTGCAATGTTTACATAAGCTTCTTTTCCGGCTCCAATTAACAGATTGGGAATTACCTTGTTCTCGTAGCCAATGTACGACACCCCTACGTTGTAGCGCCCGATGGGCAAGGCCGGGAATTCGAAGTTTCCTTCGTTGTCGGTAATGGTGCCCAGGGCAGGTTGTCGTCCTTCGATAAAAAGGGTTACCCCAACCAGCGGCAGTTGCGTGTCGGAGTCGGTTACCCGTCCCCGGATTACCTGGGTAAGCCCCGTATTGGCCATCCCCCTGCCAACTAGGAGCAACCCCAGTAAAATGAAATACCAGTTCTTCATGTCTTCCTGATTTTGGTGTTAATGATTCATTCGTGTTTTGGTTTGTCCTTAATGACACCTGCCTTCCTGAAGGGTTGCAGCCCATTCAAAAAAAAACAGTTTATCGCCCCTTTACCATTATCAACCAACCGCCTGGATCAGGCACAAACAGAAGGATACCTGCCTCGAAAAAAACACAAATCCGTTTTCGGCCAAAGTCAGTATCTTTCGGAAGCAAAAGCAACAAGGAATGAAGAAGCGTATTATGGTGCTTGTGGCACTTGCCCTTGCAGGCAGTGCATGCCATCGGGAGCAGCACCGGTTAAACCGGGGATATGTGCCGCGCGACCGGTGCGTGAGCTGCCACGAAGAGGAATGCAACGAGTATAGAGGATCGCATCACGACAGGGCTATGGAGGAGGCTACCAAAGAATCGGTACTAGGCGATTTTGGCGGAGTAGAATTTGTTTACGGAAGCGATACCGCCCGGTTCTTTCGGGAAGGGAACACATACTATGTCCGCACTCAAAATGAACGGGGTATTCCTCAGGTATTTCCGGTACGTTACACGTTTGGCTTTACCCCTCTGCAACAATATCTGATCGAATTTCCGGGCGGAAAATTTCAGGTACTGCCCTATTGCTGGGACAGCCGCAAAAAGGAAGAAGGCGGACAACGCTGGTTTCATATTTATGGTAGTGAGGTTATAGCCCCGACTGACCCGCTCTACTGGACGGGTAAATACCAAAACTGGAACCATGCATGCGCCGAGTGCCATTCGACCAACTTCCGCAAGAATTTTGATGCTACGAAGCGAAGATATCAATCCTCGTGGTCCGAGATCGATGTTTCCTGCGATGCCTGCCATGGCCCTTCCGAAAACCATTTGAAATGGGCCGATCTCGATGCCGAAGGAAAACCGGCTACCATGTATCCAAACCGGGGGTATGCGTTTCATTTTCAATCCCGCGACTCCATTCCGTGGGTATTTAACCTGGATACCGGCATTGCCTACCCCGGGGGGAAGGTAAAGGGCCTGAGCGAAATTGAAGTGTGTGCCCGTTGTCACTCGCGGCGGCAACAAATCTGGGACAACTACCAATACGGGCAAGCCATTGACCAAACGCACCTTACCGAAGTGCTTGAACCGGAGTTGTATTACCCCGACGGGCAGATCAAAGATGAAGTGTACGTGTACGGTTCGTTTCTGCAAAGTAAAATGTACCGCAAGGGGGTAAGCTGCACCGATTGCCACGATCCGCATTCCATGAAGGTTGAAGCACCCGACAATGTACTGTGCGCCAAATGCCACGTGTTCACCAAGTACAACAGCCGCGAACATCACTTCCACAACCCCGACAGTACCGGGGGCAACTGCCGCGAATGTCACATGCCCCGAACCACCTACATGGGAGTAGATCGCAGGCTCGACCACAGCATCCGTATTCCCCGTCCCGACCTTTCGCTGAAAATTGGCACTCCCAATGCCTGCACGCGCTGCCATACCGAAGAAACCGACCCATGGGCAGCCCAGTGGTTTAAAAAATGGTACGGCCAAAAATACGAGTCACAAACCCATTATGGCGAGGTCTTCAATGCAGCTATGAACCACAAGTCCGAAGCCTTTGAAGACCTTCTGGCCATTGCTTCCGACACCGCCCAAAACGACATTGTACGAGCCAGTGCATTGCGTTATCTGGAGTACTATCCCACTGTTCGCACGCTGGATGCACTTGCACCGTTCCGCCACGATCCATTGCCCATGGTCCGACGAATAGCCGTACGCACCCTTGCCCGGATCAATGGCGAATATGGCGCACAAACTATCCTGCAGGCCATGAACGATCCGCAACGCGCCGTGCGCTATGAAGCTTACCAGGGCTTTGTGAATTTACCGCTTGCTACCCAGCAACAGGTGCCTACCGCCCAACAAAAAAAACACATCCGGGAGTACCTGAATATGCTGATGAGCAACCCCGACCAGGCAGCCAGCTACATCAACCTGGGGATTATGTACATGAACCGCAATAACCCCGACAGTGCCCAAATACTCTATAAAAAGGCACTTCAGATCGATTCTTCGAGTTTGGAGGCCGGCATCAACCTAGCTGATTTATACCGTGCCAGCAACCAGGATGAACAAGGCTATCAGGTACTTCGGGAGCAGCTGCTACGAAATCCGCACCGCGCCGAAATTTACCATGCACTGGGAATGTGGTATACCCGGCAGAAGCAACCCGGCAAAGCATTGGAAATGTTTGCCACTGCTGTTGACAAAGCCCCCAGTGCCACCTATTACCAATACGTGTATGCCGTGGCGTTACATTCCATGAACCGCAAACAACAAGCCGAACAGGTCTTGCTGAAAGCCTATGCTCTGAATCCGTACGATTACAATGTATTGTACATGCTTACGGCTCTGTATAAAGAATTGGGCAACCAGGGTCAATACCAAAGGTATTATAACGAATTACAGGAATTAGGCCGGAAGTAAGTCTCCCCAAACGATCACAACAAAACTGAGATAACAAAAATCCCGGCTTGGCGACCGGGATTTTTCAGATAATTCCTAATGATTAGAAAAAAATTGTGTTTAAGCTGTCTGCCTTAAATACCCATCTTTTGGTGAAATAGTTGCACCAGAAACGATTTTTAATTGATTATATTTTCCGACCCTGATCCCATTGAGCATGCTATCATCTGCGTATAGCACACATAGCCAATCTCATACACCGTTTTGCCATTGTCTTGTTAACCTTTGGCGATAAGCGCAGCAACTCCAAAAACGCCGCATGGTTATTCCTCATCCATTGGCATACTGAATGTAAAAGTGGATCCCACCCCATATTCCGATTCTACTTCCAGGGTACCTCCTAAAAGCTCAGCGATATTCTTCGAGATACTCAAACCCAATCCAATACCCTGCTTGTAACCTGTTTCTTCCGAAGCAATTTTTACAAAGCTTTTAAATATGGCTTCCTGATTTTCCTTGGGTATCCCTATCCCCGTATCTTTAACAAAAATGAACAGCCGGTTCAGATCGCTATGGGTTCCCAGTTCAACACTTCCTTTTTGAGTGTACTTAAGCGCATTTTGCACAAGCTGACCTAGAATGCTCTTTATCAGGGAGTAATCGGTATTCAAACAAATATTGGCTTCTGCAAGGGCGTTGTTCAGGAAAAGTTGCACCTCCCCGTTGGCATTGTGCCCGATGAGGCATTCGTCATAAACCACCCCCAACAAATGGTTTAGATAGAAGCGACCTTTTGATAATTTATGGGTTTCGGCATCCAACATGGAGAACTGAATCATGGCATCGATAATATCCATTAGGTTTTTTCCACCTTGTTCAATCAGTTCAAAATATCTTTTGCGCTTCTCCGGTTTAATATTCGGGTCTTTCATTAATGCCGAAAAGCCCATGATGGCATTCATAGGGGTTCGGATTTCGTGCGATACACTGGCCAGAAATTTCGATTTAAGCCTATCTGATTCTTCTGCCTTATCGCGGGCAATACTCAGTTCGTGGGTACGTTCCTCCACCAGTATTTCCAGTCGGTTTCGGTGCCGATCCAGCTCATTGTTCTGGATTGACAGTTGCCTGGCCGATTCCTGCAAAAATTCAGCCTGTTCCCTTAGCTGGTAGTTCATTCCAATGGTTTCCCTGTTTCGTTGTTCAACCATCTTTTCCAAATAGTAATTTCGCTGCTTAACCAGGTACACCCGGAAATATACTATGCCATAAAACAACAGGCTAACCAGCACCAATGCAGCGATAATAAACCACGCTCTCAGCCAATAGGGGGGCTCAATGATGATGCAAAGTTCTTTGGGTTTTGGAGTCCAGTAGCCATCGCTATTGGAGGCAAGCACTTTAAAAATGTATTTGCCCGGCTCCATATTCGTGTAACGGGCTACCGCATGCTCTGCATCCACAGTATTCCACTGGGTTTCGAAATTCTCAAGGGTGTACTTGTACAGGTTGCCCTTGGGTACCAGGTAATGAATAGCAGAAAAAGAGATACGCAGGTTATTGTGTTTGTGATCCAGGTGTATGGTGTCCGTCATGATAAGCGGTTTCTTCAGAATAATCCGTCCATCCACTTTTTCAAGCACCTTCACCTTTCGGTTCATCACTTCCAATTCGTTCAATACAATACGAGGTGGTGTGCTATCCTCTCCAATCTCTTCGGGGTAAAAGGCATTGAAACCATTCACCCCCCCCAGAAGTATTTCGCCATCGTGACGTTTTATAGCCGAGAGATCTTTAAACTGCATATCCTGCAAGCCATCGTAGGTGCTGTAATTCCTGATTTTTGTACAGGCCGCATCAATCCTGGACAGCCCTTTGTTGGTCGTAATCCAGATATTACCCCGATTGTCTTCCACCATGGCTTTGATCATACTATTTGGCAATTTTCCGTTTAAAGGCATGCGGGTAAAAGTACCGTTGGTACTGGTGGTTGCTTCCTGGTAAATATTGACTCCGCCCCCGAAGGTTCCTATCCAGATTTTCCGCTGGCTGGTTTCCAGTATTGGCACACAGTAGCTGTTGTTGATACACGTGCTGTCGGTCGGGTCAAACTCAAAGTGGGTAAATTCCAGATTATCCAGCCTCTTTTGTTCCCGCGACAGAAGCAGCAAGCCTTTGTCCGTAGCAATCCAAAGCCGGCTACGCGAGTCTTCGTAAATATTCCGGATGATGTCCGATACCAGTTGGCTGTTTCGGGTGGTGTAGCTCAACAGCTGGCCATCGGCTCGGTTAGGTACATATTTAAAGAGTCCCCCCTGGTAGGTACCGATCCATACACATCCGTATTCATCCTCACAAAGGATCATCACCTGATTGCGAATTTCAGGATAAATTGTATGGGCAATCCACTGATCTTCCACCAGATCCATTTGAACCATAATGGAATAATAGCCCGACCCCAGCCAAAGGGCATCTTTGCCATTCTTCTTGAGGTCGATAATATCCATTACAAAATTTTGATTGCCCGGGTCAGAAACATCAAAATTTTTAAAACCTTGCTTGTAATCTTTGGAGCGGGCATCCGGCAGCCAGCTAATCCCTCCGCCTTCGGTACCTATCCAAAGGCTGAAGTTTTTATCCTCATGAAGGGCGGTTACACAATTATTACGAATGCTGCATGGGTTATCGGTACACGTGTAATGCCGGAACCAAGTGCGTTTGGTATTGAGTTGTAGTATACCTTTTCCGTTGGTGCCAAACCAGAGTATCCCTTCCCTGTCCCTATACATACTCCGAATAAACAGCCCCTCCATAAGTTTTTGCGGTATGCCTACCACCTCGTATGGGTCATGTATATACAAAGGCTCCCTTCCGGGTTGATACCGAAAACGTTGAATCCCGTTATGCCCGCCAATCCAGAGATTCCCCAATGAATCCGGGCATAAAAAGTACATCGGTTCCGATTTGTAATCGATAATTTCTGATCGCTCCGGCCATTCCGGATTCAATTTCAACAGGCCTAACCCAAAGTAATGCGAGAACAATAAGCCCTCGGCAGTTTCAGTCATATTATGAATATCCCAGTGTTTGTCGGGGTTAACAATGTGGCAGAAATCGTTGCGCAGTTCACCATTAGGACCCATTTTCATCAGGTTCAGCGAATTCTGGCACAAAATCCAGATGTTCCCTTTGGAGTCTTCAAAAGTTTCATAGGATCGGTTCTCGTACAAACTTTTCGGGTTGTTGTCTTCGGCTCGAAAATGAATGGTGCGACAAGTTGTATCATTCTGCGGGAGTAAACAGGTAGTCCCTGACATTGTGGTATTGGCCCATATTCTTCCTTTTGAGTCGCAATACAATCGGTTGATGGTATTATTCGTGAGTAAGGAGGGGTTTTCGGGAGTGTTTTTAAATTGGACAAAAGTTTCCGTTGACCGATTGAATTTGCAAATACCATCAGCAAAAGTGGCCACCCAAACATTATTGTTCTTATCGATGGTTAAAGAGACCAACAGGTTACTTGACAGTCCATTCGATTCGCCGTTAGAGCGGTAGGTTTTAAACTCAACACCATCGAATCGATTAAGCCCGTCGTAGGTAGCAAACCACATGTAACCGAAATCGTCCTGACCAATCGATAGTACATTGTTTTGAGAGAGACCATCGGACGAGGTAATTAGTTCAAATTTAAATTCCTGTCCTAATGTCAGCAATGGCATAAAAAACACAACAAGTCCGATAAACCTCTTCATGCTATTCCTGGTATCTTCCAAATGGTGCCTGTAAGATACTAATTCAAGTGGTATCCGAGTAGGAACGCTCTGCAAATTGCACGACTTTATAAAATGATTCTGCACTTTTGTAAAACCAGTACAGGTTTTTCAAATATCAGCACACAAGTTTGTATCTAAAATGAACTCCAACCCGATTTAAGGAAATGATCTTCCCTCATTAGGTTTGAAAATCCTAAGTAACCCATGCATAGCGGCCTAAATTTCTCTCGGTAATTCTTAATGATGGGAAGAAAATCGGGTAGGATGGTCTGCATTTTAGACCCCGCATTAGCAAAATTGTAGCACCCGAAAAAAATTTCTCCGACTGATTTATTAATCTAAACGAATGGCATTGTGAGAACCATCTTCAGCATTTGGTACGCATCCGATCACTGGTAATGGTTTGCTGTGGTACTAAAGAACAATGACCGATAAGCGCGACAGCCACAAAAATGACGCGGTCATTCTCCACCCAAGGGTATACTGAACGTAAAGGTGGATCCGACCCCATATTCCGATTCCACTTCCAAAGTACCTCCTAAAAGTTCGGCCATACTCTTTGAAATACTCAAACCCAGTCCAATACCCTGACGGTAACCTTCTTCGTCCGATGTGGTTTTTACAAAGCTTTTAAATATGGTTTCCAGGTTTTCCTTCGGTATCCCTATCCCGGTGTCTTTAACATAGATCAATAAACGATCTGAATCTATAAGCGTTCCCAGTTCAACACTTCCTTTCTGGGTGTGCTTTATAGCATTTTGCATAAGCTGATCTAAAATGCTCTTTATCAGCGAGTAATCGGTATTCAAAGAGACGTTCGCTTCTGCCAGAGGGTTGTTCAGGAGAAGTTGTACCTCCTTGTTGTTGCGATTTTCTGTGAGACATTCGTCATAAATCACTCCCAACAAATGGTTCAGATAAAAAAGATGCCTGGATAATTTGAGTTGTTTGGTATCGATCATGGAAAACTGGATCATGGCATCGATAATATTCATCAGATTTTTCCCATTCTGGTCGATTAAATCCACATATCTTTTACGCTTCTCCGGTTGGATATTCGGATCCTTCATCAGTACTGAAAAACCCATAATGGCATTCATGGGGGTTCGGATTTCGTGCGACACACTGGCCAGAAACTTCGATTTGAGCCGATCGGATTCCTCGGCTTTGTCGCGGGCAATGCGCAGTTCACGGGTACGTTCTTCAACCAGTAATTCCAGCCGGTTTCGGTGTCGATCGAGTTCTTCGTTTTGAACGGAAAGTTGCTTTGCCGTTTCCTGTAAAATTGTCGCCTGCTCCTTCAGTTGGTGGTTCATTTCAAGGGTCTCCCGGTTACGCTGTTCAACCACTTGTTCCAGATATTTGTTTCGCTGCTGTACCAGGTATACCCGGAAATATACCATGCCATAGAACGTTAGGGCTAACAGTGCAATTCCACTGATGATGAACCATGCTCTCTGCCAAAAGGGGGGGGCAATAATTATACAAAGTTCTTTGGGGCTTGGGGTCCAGTACCCATCGCTGTTGGAAGCAAGTACTTTAAAGATATATCTGCCCGGGTCGATATTGGTGTATCGGGCTACGGTATGCTCTGCATCGACCGTATTCCATTGCGTCTCAAAATTCTCGAGGGTGTACTTGTACACATTTCCTTTCGGAGCCAGGTAGTGAATGGCTGAAAAGTAGATCCGCAGGTTATTGTGTTTGTGGTCCAGATAGATGGTATCGGTCATGGTAAGCGGCTTCTTCAAAATAATCCTTCCATCCAGCTCTTCATTGACCTTCACTTTTCGGTTCATCACCTCCAGGTCGTTCAGCACGATACGAGGCGGGGTGCTATCTTCTCCAATCTCATCGGGGTAAAAGGCATTAAACCCATTCACTCCGCCCAGGAGTATTTCGCCATCGTATCGTTTTTGAGCCGAGAGATCCATAAACTGCATATCCTGTAACCCATCATACGTGGTGTAATTCCTGATTTTTGTACAGGCTGCATCGATCTTGGACAGCCCTTTGTTCGTGGTAATCCAGAAATTGCCGCTATTGTCTTCAACTATAGCTTTTATCATCACGTTTGGCAATCTGTCGTTCAAGGGCATGCGGGCAAACGTGCCATTGGTACTGTTTGTGCCTTCCCGGTAGATATTGATCCCACCCCCAAAGGTGCCAATCCATATTTTTCGTTGGCTGGTTTCCAGAATAGGCACGCAGTAGTTATTGTTGATACTGGTGCTATCGGTCGGATCAAATTCAAACAGGGTGAATTCCAATTCATCCTTCCTCTTTTGTTCCCTCGACAGGAGCAGCAGGCCTTTGTCCGTGGCAATCCATAGCCGGCCGCGTGAGTCCTCGTAAATATTCCGGATGATATTCGATACCAGTTTGCTGTTTCTGGTGGTATATTCGAGCAATTGGCCATCGGGCCGGTTGGGAACATATTTGAAGAGGCCACCCTGGTAAGTACCAATCCATACCCCTCCAAATTCATCCTGGCAAAGCATCATCACCTGGCTGGTTATTTCGGGATGAATTTTATGGGCAATCCACTGATCACCAACCGGATCCATCTGAACCATAACGGAATGGTAGCCCGCCCCCAACCATAGGGCATCCTTTCCTTGTACCTTCAGATCAAGGATGTCGAATACAAAATTCTGATCGCCCGGGTTACAGACATCGTAATTCTTAAATCCCCTTTTGTAATCCTTTGGGCTGGTGTATGGGAGCCAGCTGATGCCACCGCCTTCGGTACCAATCCAAAGGTTTAAACTTTTATCCTCATAAATGGTAAAAACACTATTGTTACGAATGCTCCCAGGGTTTTCGGTACGCGTGTAATGCCGGAACCACGTGCGTTTGGTGTTGTGTTTGAGGATCCCCTTTCCGTTAGTTCCAAACCAGAGTATGCCGTCCCTGTCCATATACATACTTCGGATGAACAACCCCTCTATAAGGCCTTGGGGCACGCCTACCGCTTCCAATGAGCCCTGCACATACAAGGGTTCCTTGCCGGGCTGATACCGAAAACGTTGAATCCCGTTATGCCCGCCAATCCATAAATTGCCAGTTGAGTCGGGACATAAAAAGTACATCGGATCGGCTTTATAATCGATAATTTCTGAACGCTCCGGCCATTCCGGGTTCAGTTTCAACAGGCCTAACCCAAAATAATGCGAGAACAATAAGCCTTCAGCGGTTTCGGTCATATTATGGAGATCCCAGTGTTTGTCAGGGTTAACAATGTGGTAGAAATCGTTTCGCAATTCGCCATTAGGCCCCATTTTCATCAGGTTCAGCGAATTCTGGCACGAAATCCAGATGTTCCCCCTGGAGTCTTCAAAGGTTTCAAAGGTATGATTCTCGTAGAGGCTGTTCGGATTGTCGTCTTCGGCCCGGAAATGGATGGTACGATAGCTGGTATCATTTACCGGAAGGAAACAGGTGGTCCCCGCCATGGTGGTATTGGCCCAGATTCTTCCTTTGGAGTCGCAAAACAAACGATTCGCAGAATTACTGACCAGTACCATCGGGTCTTCGGGGGTGTTCTTAAATTGGGCAAAGGTCTCCGTTAAACGATTGAATTTGCAAATTCCGTCGGCAAAGGTGGTCATCCAGACATTATTGTCATGATCAACAATAAGCGAATTAAGCAGGTTGCTCGACAGCCCGTTGGGTTGGCCATTGGCCCGGTAGGTTTTAAAATTGATGCCATCGTATCGGTTTAGCCCGTCGTAGGTTGCAAACCACATGTAACCGAAATCGTCCTGGCAGATTGAAAGCACATTGTTTTGCGAAAGGCCATCGGCTGAGGTAATTTGCTCAAAACTGAATTCCTGAGACATGGCCCATAGGGGCACAAAAAACGTAACAAGTACAACAAACCTCTTCATGCGATTCATGATAATCACTAAATATAGTCAGAAAGAAAACGGATTACAATACTATTTTTCCGCCACCGGGCCATTCTCAATGACATGAACAATGCAACTTGCGAATATCAAACACTTTTATCTTCCCTCGAAAACATCAAAATCAAAATCCCGGCCGTAAAGCCGGGATTTTTCAGATAAGTACTAATGATTAGAAAAAAATCGTGTTTAAGCTGTCTGACAGAAGACTTAGTTTCTGATGAAATGGTTGCACGAGGCATTTATTTTTTCCACACCCTGCTGCAACCCCATCCGTCAAACCTCTTGCACGTAGCTTGCAGCAGGCTAAGCATGTATTGCCTGCTTCATGAACAACTTCTCAGAACCGGGTTTTCCGGCTTATGCTCCGTTTGCCTATTTCTTGAGCTGATCTACCGAGAGCCCTTCCTCAAAAAGCCTGCGCACCCAGACCAGTTCGTCGGGAATAGCAATGTTTTGAGGACATTTACTCAAACATTCGCCACAGGAGGTGCAACGGCTGGCAGCTCCTTTGCCATGCCAGTAGGTATACGGGTCGGTGCTTTCAAACTCCTGGTACCATTTATGCATCCAACCCAAGGTTTTACCCTCCCACACTGCCTGGTTCAGCAGAGAAAGATTTTCAGGAATCTCCACCCCTTCGGGACAGGGTACACAATAGCGGCAACTGGTACAGGGCACTCTTATTTTCTTCTCGTAGCTATGCCGAAGCCTTTCAATAAGCTCTAACTCAGGCGTACTCAACCCTCCGGAAGGAAAGGAGTTGGCATAGGCAATATTCTCCTCAACCTGTTCCAGTGTGCTCATTCCGCTTAAAACCGTGGCCACACCGGGATGATTCATGACAAAATGCAGTCCCCATTCCACCAGTGCCTTATGGATGGGTGCCTCCTGAAGAATCAGGTCAATCTCCGGATTGTGCTGCGCCAGCTTACCTCCGCGCAGTGGCTCCATAACCACAACAGCAACGCCTTTGCTGTGGGCATAATCCAGTCCCCGCACCGTAGCCTGAAACTCGGTATCCAGATAGTTGTATTGAATCTGAGCCATGTCCCAAGGGTAGGCATCCAGCATCTCGTTAAAGGTATTCGGCGAGCCGTGAAAGGAAAAACCTATATGTTTGATCCTCCCCTCACGCCTCAGCTTTTCCATTTCATCTAAAAGTTTCAAACGTTTGATTTTTTCCCAACGTTCTCCATTCACTGCATGAAAAAGGTAAATATCAATCGTGTCGGTTTTAAGCCGGTTAGCTTGTTTAGCGAAAAAATGGTGAAAATCGGTTTTCGACTCAATCAGCCAAATGGGCGATTTGGTCACCAGCCGCACCTTGGCGCGCTGCTCCCGGGTAAGGGTTCTGCCCAGGAATTCCTCCGACACCCCGTCGTGGTAGCGCCAAGCCGTGTCGATATAATTTACTCCGTGGTCAATGGCATAACAGAGCATGGCTGCGGACTGCTCTTCGTTAATTTCGGTCCAGGAACCTCTTAACGGGAAACGCATGGTGCCAAACCCCAGGGCAGAAACATCCCACCCCAGCTTACCCATAGGTCGGTAGTGCATGGTTTTTGGTATTGATTATTGGGCTTAAATTTAGCTTAGCCTGCCGAAATATCAAAGCCGTGCTTAACCATCATTGGAGCCAGAGTGCCGTGGTGCGTAATGAGGATAGCAAACAGTAGTTTTGAAAATCTATACTCAATAGCTTCTGGTTTGGTTGGGACAACACATCCATCCGGCCGGCTACGGCCATGGTTAGGAAACAGGCCGCACCTTAGTTTATATTTTGTAGTTCTCAGACATAGCATACCTGCTACTCATTTCCAAAGCATAACATGATCGAAACTATAGAAAAGCGTTAGCGGATACCACCAATACGCGATATTTCTGCCTAGTGGCTTGGATGGACAATCAACCGCAATCCGCAACAACAATTTACCAGTAACCTTTGTGTGGTAGATTAAAATAGGGGATTAACGGATCGATTTATTATGCGGTTAAAAAAACAGACATTAAGTTCATTATATTCTGAACATAATGTACCTTTGCGTTGTAATATAAAAGAGTATGACAGAAAAAGAAAAATATATTGAAGAAGTCGGTGTTTTTTATGAAAAATATGGACTGCCAAAAATGGCAGGTCGAATTTTGGGTTGCTTACTGTCTTCTGAAACTGATAACAATTCATTTGATAAATTAAAAGATATTTTAAAGGCAAGTAAAGGTTCGATAAGTGGAAATATAAATTTATTGCTAAATCAAAATATGATTGAAAAACACACCATTTCAGCTGATAGAAAATCGTATTATAGAATTGCAATGAATAGTCTCGAAAACATATTGGAAGCAAAAACTAAATCAGTTACTGAATTTAGGATAATTCTTGAAAAAGGATTAAAGATTAACTCTAACCATAATGATTTAAATTTTAACAATATTTCAGACATATTGGATTATTATAATTTTCTTGAAACTGAAATTCCTTTATTGAGAGTGAAATGGGAAAAAAGAAATAAATAAATCTGCCGTTTATGACATTAGAAAGAAAAGTTGCAAAAACATTCAATTTGACACACGAAAATTGGATGAAACATTCTAATCCGTGGAGTGTTTGGACTCGATATTCGGTTTTACCTGTAATTGCATTCGCTTTTTGGAGTAGAATTTGGATTGGTTGGTGGTGTTTAATTCCCGCATTATTGTCAATTTTGTGGATGTTTTTTAATCCCGTATTTTTTAGTAAGCCAAAATCAACAAGAAATTGGGCTTCAAAATCTGTTATGGGCGAAAGAGTTTATCTAAACCGGGATAAAATTGACATTCCCAAAATTCATAAAAAAGCAATATATAAAATATTGAACCTTATTTCTTCGACAGGGATGGTGTTGGCAATTTGGGCAACTGTAACATATTCTGTGTGGGGTGCTGTTTTAGGTATCGCATTAGCATATCTTGGTAAAAGTTGGTATTTAGATAGGATGGTTTGGCTCTATGAAGATATGAAGGATAAAAATGAAGAATATAAAAGTTGGGACTACTAAATAAATACGCCACACAACACTTTGTATAAGCAATGGTAGGTAAGTGAAATATTTCAAGGTTTGTAGCCCGCTCAAACTGCGTAGCGGTTTGATAATTAACTACCACACAATCTGCCACAGCTCATACCCGCGATCGTGTGTGCCTTGACCCCTAGAGGGATGCTTTACAAAAGATTGGAGCCCGTTTGTTTTAAAAAGGGATTGGCCTTCCAAAGACGGCTATC